>JBQTJQ010000205.1:0-4457 GCA_052386975.1 Gammaproteobacteria bacterium
TCGAGCTGCAGCCGCCGGTCGAGGCAGGCGGCTTCGACCAGGGCCGCCAGATTATGTCCCGATTGCGGCAGGCTCAGCACGGGCACCGCCTCGCCCAGCACGCGGCGCTGCGAGCGGGCGCCCGCCAGCCGCTGGTTTGCGCTCAATTTGGCCTTGCGCCCGGGCTTGAGCGTAACGACCAGATCCAGCCGGGCCGAGCGCCGCAGCGCGGTTTTGCCGTGCATGCGCCGCACGTCGAGCACGCCCAGGCCGCGCGTTTCCAGGTACCCGGCAATCACGCCGGGGCTGCGCCCGATGAGGATGCCGGGCGCCGGCCGCGCGACTTAGACCGCGTCGTCGGCCACTAGCGCGTGGCCGCGGCCGACCAGGTCGAGCGCCAGCGCGCTCTTGCCCGCGCCGGCCCTGCCTTCGATCAGCACGCCGGCGCCGTGGACGTTCAGCAGCACGCCATGCAGCAGGGCCTTGCGGCCTCGCGCCAGCGCCGCGCGCCGCCGCGCATGGACCACCTCGTGCGCCGGCGCCGGATCGTGCTCGACCGCGACGCCCGCGGCCGACCAGTCCCGCGGATCGGCCAGCGATTGGCCACCGGGAACGACCAGCGTGGTGGTGCCGGCGCGCTTGAGCATGCGGGCGCGCGCGGCGCGCGCGGCGGCCGGCAGCCTGGCGAGATAGCCGGCGCCGGCGTCGCCCAGGACCGGGACGGTCCAGGGATGGATGGGGTTGAAGAGACCGACTGTAGGTGTCATCCCGAGGAGCTAAAGCGACGAGGGATCTTGCTTGAACCGCAAGATCCCTCGCTACGCTCGGGATGACACTAGCCCGCCAGCAGCGCGTGCAACGCCTTGTCGCTGTCGGCGGCGCGCATCTTCTTGCAGAACTCGTCGTCGGAGAATTTCTCGGCGATCGCGGCCAGGTGCTTGAGGTGCTCCTCGGTCGCCGCCACCGGCACCACCAGGCCGAACACCAGGTCCACCGGCTGGCCGTCGTGGGCGTCATAGTCCACCGGGTGCTTCAGGCGCAGGAACGCGCCGACGCTGCCGGTCACGCCGGGCATGCGGCCGTGCGGGATCGCCACGCCGTGGCCCAGGCCGGTGCTGCCTAGCTTCTCGCGCGCGGTCAGGCCGTTGAAGATGTCGGTCGCCGACAGCGAGCCGGCGCCCTTGGCCAGCAGCTTGCTGAGCTCCTCGAGTGACTTCTTCTTGCTGGTTACCGCGACGCCCGAGACGACGCGGTCGGCGGTGAGTATCGCGTTCAGTTTCATGGCGGTCCCTGTTGTTAGAAAAAAGGGGACAGATCCCTGGCTGTCCCCTCCCCCACATTCTATACCCTCAGCCCGAAGCGCCCTTGTGGACGTCCTTGGCGTGGTGGTCCCGCGCCTTCTCCTTGTGCTTGCGGGTCTGGCTGTCCAGCTTGTCGGCCAGCAGGTCGATGGCAGCGTACATGTCGTCTTCGATCGCCTCCGCGTAGAGGTTGGCCCCTCGCGTGTGGATGGTCGCCTCCGCCTTGTGCCGCAGCTTCTCCACCGAGAGCACCACGCTGGCGCCGATCAGGTGGCCGAAATGCCGTTCGAGCCGCGTGATCTTCTGCGAGACGTAGGTCTTCAGCGCATCGGTGAGTGGGAGGTGGTGTCCGGCGATGTTCAGATTCATTGTGCCTCCTCGCTGCGACGATCCCGGCGGATTCCAGGACCGGTCAAGCATTCATTTGGATGTCAGGACACCGCCCTTCGTTCGTGGGAAGGAGGGATGCCGAGCGCCTCGCGGTACTTGGCGACCGTACGGCGCGCCACGCGGATGCCGTCCTTGAGCAACAGGTCGGCGAGCGTGCTGTCGGACAGCGGATCGTCGGGCGGCTCGCCCGTGACCAGGCGCTTGATCATGGCCTGGATGGCGGTGGCGGAGCAGGTGCCCCCTTGCACGGTCTGGACGTGACTCGAGAAGAAGTGCTTGAGCTCGTAGAGGCCGCGCGGAGTCAGCATGTACTTGTTGGCCGTCGCCCTGGATACGGTGGATTCGTGGATCCCCAGCCGGTCGGCGATGTCCCGGAGCACCAAGGGGCGCATCGCCTCGTCCCCATACTCCAGAAAAGCCCGCTGCTCTTCAACTATGGACTGGGCCACCCGCAGGAGCGTATCGTTGCGGGATTCCAGGCTGGACAGGAAATAGCGCGCCTCCTGCAGGTGCTGCTTGAGCGTCTGCTGGTCCTTGCTGGAATCGGCCCGGCGCACCAGGCTCAGGTACTGCGCGTTGAGCCGCACCTTCGGCGCGATGTCCGGGTTCAGCGACACCCGCCAGCGCCCCTCCTTCTTGATCACGAACACGTCCGGCGCGACGTAGTTGCTCTCGTGCGCCTGGTACGGCCGGCCCGGGTGCGGCTGCAGCGACTGGATCAGGGCCAGTACCGCGCGCAGCGCCTCATCGTCCAGTCCCAGCGCGTGCTGCAGGCCCAACTCGTCGTGCCGCGCCAGCAGCGCCATGTGCTCGGTCACGATTTTTAACGCCGGCGCGCGCTCCGGCGCCTCGGCCGGCAGCTGGAACAGCTGCAGCCGCAGGCATTCGGACAGGTCGCGCGCGCCCACGCCGGCCGGATCGAAGTCCTGCACCTGCTTCAGTACCGTCTCGACTTGCGCCGGCTCCACGCCCATGCCGGCCTTGAGCCGCTCGCACACGCCGGAGAAATCCTCCAGGTAGCCATCGTCGTTGATGGCGTCGATCAGGTGCATCGCGATGTCGGCGGAAGCGTCGTCGAACGGCGCGAGCTCGGCCTGCCACACCAGGTGCTCGCGCAGCGAGCGCTCGGTGGTCAGGTTGGCCTGGCGGTACTCGTACAGCTCTTCCTCGTCCTGCGCCGACTTGCCGGTGCCCGTGCCGGATTCCCAGGACTCCTCCCATTCGACGTCCACCGGCGTGTCGTCGGCGGCGACCTCGGCGGGCTCGGCGGGCTCGGCGGGCTCGGCCGCTTCGCCGTCGCTGCCCGGTTCGGTGCCGTTGGCGCCGGCCGCTTCTTCCTCGATGGACGGTCCGGCGCCTTCGTCCTCGTCGAACTCCAGCATCAGGTTGGATTCCACCGCCTGGCGGATCTCCTGCTGGAGGTCGAGGCTCGACAGTTGCAGCAGCTTGATCGCCTGCTGCAGCGCCGGCGTCATCGCCAGGGTCTGGCCGACCCGGAGGTGGAGCGATTGTTTCATCGGGACGTGCGCATCACCGCTTTAGTCTACTCCTCGCGCGAACCGCTCAGCGCTCGAAGTCCTCGCCCAGGTACACCTTGCGCACGGTCTCGTCGGCCTCGATCACCTCGGGCGTGCCCTCGGCGATGACCTGGCCGGCGTTCAGGATGTACGCGCGCGCGCAGATCTTCAGCATCTCGCGCACGTTGTGGTCGGTGACCAGCACGCCGATGCCGCGCTGCTGCAGGTGCGTGATGATGGTGTGGATGTCCTTGACCGCGATCGGGTCGACACCGGCGAACGGCTCGTCGAGCAGGATGAAGCGCGGGTTGGCCGCCAGCGCGCGCGCGATCTCGACGCGCCGGCGCTCGCCGCCGGACAGCGACAGGCCCTCGCCTTCGCGGATGTGGCCGATGTGCAGCTCCTCGAGCAGGCGCTCGAGCTCCGCCAGGCGCGCCTTGCGGTCGAGGTCGGCGCGCAGCTCGAGGATCGCCAGGATGTTGTCCTCGACCGACAGGCGACGGAACACCGAGGCTTCCTGCGGCAGGTAGCCCACGCCGAGCCGCGCGCGCACGTGCATCGGCTCGTGCGTGACGTCCTTGCCGTCGATCTCGATGCGCCCGCCGTCCGGCGCGATCAGGCCGACCATCATGTAGAACGAGGTGGTCTTGCCGGCGCCGTTGGGCCCGAGCAGGCCGACGATCTCGCCGGCGGCAACCGCCAGCGACACTTCCTTGACCACCGCGCGGCGGCGGTAGCGCTTGACCAGCCCGTGGGCCGACAGCTTGGCGTTCATCGCTACGATGGCTTCTTCGGTTCGGGCTTCGGTTTCGGGGCCGGTGCCTCATTGTGCGGCGGCGTGATGGTGATCTGCACCTGGCGGGTGCCGTCGCCGTTGGCGCTGATGCGGCGCGCGGCGACGTTGTAGCGCACGTTGCCACTGCTGAGCATGTCGGTGCCGCGGGCCAGCTGCACGCCGCCGCTCAGGTCCACCGTGGCGGTGCGCGTGTCGTAGACGATCTGGGCGGCGCTGGCGGTCAGCGCCGGGTTCTTCTCGTTGCCGGGATGGTCGAGGCGCGCCGGCGCGCCGGTCAGCCGCGCCTCGAACTCGCCGCGGCCGGGCTGGCGCAGCTCGAGCCGGTCGCCGGTCATGACCATGTCGCTGGACTCGAGCCGCACGCTGCCGCGGTACAGCGCGTACTCGCGCCGCTCGAGCTCGGCGCGCTCGGCGGTGATCTTGATCGGCCCCTTCAGGCGCGTGGCCGTGGTCGTGCCGGGTTTCGCGGGCGCG
>JBQTJQ010000206.1:0-4736 GCA_052386975.1 Gammaproteobacteria bacterium
CCCGGCCCGCCGCCGCCGTGCGGCGTCGAGAAGGTCTTGTGCAGGTTCATGTGGATCACGTCGAAGCCCATGTCGCCCGGCCGCACCTTGCCGAGGATGGCGTTGAGGTTGGCGCCGTCGTAGTACAGCAGGCCACCGGCCTCATGCACGAGCCTGGCGATGGTCTTGATCTGGCGCTCGAACACGCCGAGGGTCGAGGGGTTGGTCAGCATGATGCCGGCGGTCTGTGGACCGAGCGCGGCCTTGAGCGCGTCGATATTGACGTCGCCGTGATCGTCGGTCGGGATCTCGCGCACGGTCATGCCGAGCTGCGTGGCGGTGGCCGGATTGGTTCCGTGCGCGGCGTCGGGCACCAGGATCTCGGTGCGGGCCATGTCGTTACGCGAGCGGTGGTAGGCGCGGATCATCGCCACGCCGGCGAACTCGCCCTGCGCGCCGGCCATCGGCGTCAAGGAAACTCCCGCCATGCCGGTTACCGCCTTCAGCATCTCCTGCAACTCGTGCATGCAGGCCAGGAAGCCCTGGCTGTGCTCCATCGGCGCCAGCGGATGGCGCGCCAGGAACTCCGGCAGCATCGCCAGGGTGTTACAGGCGCGCGGGTTGTACTTCATCGTGCACGACCCGAGCGGATAGAAGTGCGTGTCGATGCTGAAGTTCAGCTGCGACAGGCGCGTGTAGTGGCGCACCGCCTGCAGCTCGGAGACTTCCGGCAGCGCCGGCAAGCCCTGGCGGCGCAGCGCCGCCGGGATGCCGGAGGCATCCACCGCCCCGCCCGGGTTCTGCGCGTAGGCCTGCCGGCCGGCGCGCGAGTGCTCGAAAATCAGGGGCTCGGCTTTTTTGGCAGCCATCACATTGAATCCTTCGCCAGCGCCGCCAGCGCGGCGTCGTAATCGGGTTCGTTCGCGATTTCCTGGACCAGCTCGACGTAGAGCACCTTGTCGTACTTGTCGAGCACGATGCAGGCGCGGGCGCACAGGCCGGCCAGCGGGCCGTCCTGCAGGCGCACGCCGTAGTGCTCGGCGAACGCGTGGCCGCGCATCAGCGACAGCGCCTGCACGCGCTCCAGCCCCTCGGTGCCGCAGAAGCGCTTCATCGCGAACGGCAGGTCCTCGGAAATGCACAGCACCACCGCGTCGCGGAACTTGTCGGCCTTCTCGTTGAACTTGCGCACGCTCATCGCGCAGGTCGGCGTGTCGATCGACGGGAAGATGTTGAGGATCTTCCACTTGCCGGCGTAGTCGTGCAGCCCGACGTCGGTCAAGTTGACCGACACCAGCTTGAACGGCGGCGCGAAGTCGCCGACCTTCGGCAGCTCGCCGTTGGTCTTCGCCGGGTTGCCTCGCAGCGTCACGGTAGCCATGTCAGACCGCCTTCTTCAGTGCCGAGGCCAGCGCCTGCGCGTAGCGCGCGAGGTCGGGCTCGGTCTTGGTCTCGGTCGCGCACACCAGCAGCGCGTGGCCGAGCTCGGGATAGTGCTGGGACAAGTCCAGGCCGCCGTGGATGCCATGGCGCGTGAGCTCGGCCAGCACCGGCGCGACCGGGTGGTCGAGCTTGATCACGCACTCGTGGAAGTGCGAGGCCTCGAACGCGGCCTTCACGCCCTTCACCGCGGTGAGCTTGTCGCGCAGCGACTTGAGGTTCGCCATGGACTTGCTGGCGACCTTGGCCAGGCCCTGCGGCCCGACGATGGACATATATATGGTCGCCGCGGTCACCAGCAGGCCCTGGTTGGTGCAGATGTTGCTCGTGGCCTTGCTGCGGCGGATGTGCTGCTCGCGCGCCTGCAGCGTCAGCGTGAAGCCCGGCTTGCCGTCGAGGTCCACGGTGCGGCCGACGATGCGGCCCGGCATCTGGCGCACGAACTCCTTCTTCGCGCACATGAAGCCGAAGTACGGGCCGCCCGACGACAGCGGCGAGCCCAGCGGCTGGCCTTCGCCGACCGTGATGTCGGCGCCGGTCTTGCCCCACTGCCCGGGCGCCTTGAGCAGCGCCAGCGACATCGGGTTGACCACGGCGATGACCAGCGCGTTGTTGGCGTGGGCCCAGTCGGTGATCGCGTCCACGTCTTCCATCACCCCGAAGAAATTCGGCTGCTGGATGACGACGGCGCAGATGTCCTGACCCTCGAACTTCTTGAGCTGCTCGACCTTGGTGTCGCCGGTTTCGGCGCAATACACGAGCGCGGTCTGCGTCACGCCCTGGGCGCTCGAGATGTTGTCGGACACCTGGCGGTAGAACGGGTGCACCGTGCTCGGCACCAGCACCTTGCGCGAGCTGGATTTGCCGTTGGCACGCACCGCCATCAGCAGCGCCTCGCCCAGCGCCGAAGCGCCGTCGTACATCGAGGCGTTCGACACGTCCATGCCGGTCAGCGCGGTCATCATGGACTGGAATTCGTACAGCACCTGCAGCGTGCCCTGGCTGGCCTCGGCCTGGTACGGGGTATACGCGCTGTAGAACTCGCCGCGCGTGGTGATCTCCCACACCGCCGCCGGGATGTGGTGCTCGTAGGCGCCGGCGCCGATGAAGTTCAGCGCCAGGCCGTCGTTCTGCGCGCGCTCGTGCATCAGGCGCGCGATCTCCATCTCCGGCAGGCCCTCGGGAACCTCGGTGAGCTTGCCGCAGCGCAGCTCGGCGGGGATCTCGTCGAACAGGTCGTCGACTTTCCTGGCGCCGATCGCCGCGAGCATTTCGCGGACGTCGGCTTCTGTATGTGGGACGAACGGCATCGGTTACCTCAAAAGAAAAGATGTTTCACACAAAGACACAAAGGACACTAAGACAGACCTAAAGATGTCCGTTGATGATTCTTTCGATGCCGTCCTTGATATAGGCGGTCCCGAAGTTCACCAGCAACCCCAGCTTGAATCCACCGAGTCGCAGGTAGGTCAGAACCTGCTTCCCGTGTACAGCCGCCAGCCTCTCGACTGACTTCACTTCCACGACCACTTTACTGTTAACGACGAGATCGGCCCGAAACGCGTCCTCAAAAGCCATTCCCTCGTACCGGATACCGATCGGCGCCTGCCGGGTCACCTCAAGACCGCGCGTACCCAGCTCATGCGCCAACACCGCCTCGTACACCGACTCCAACAACCCTGGCCCTAGAGCCTTGTGAACCTTCAGTGCCGCATCCACCACTTCCCTGCTTATCTCGTTTTCATCCATTTTCTTCTTCTTATTTGTTGTTTTTCTTTGTGCTCTTTGTGTCTTTGTGTGAAACCCTCTTTTATTAGTGGGCTTCAGTAGCAACCTTCTCGTAACCCGCCGCGTCGAGCAGCTTGTCGAGCTCGGCGGCGTTGGACGGCTTGAGCTTGAACATCCAGCCCTTGCCGTAGGGATCCTGGTTCAGCGTCTCGGGGGCGCCGGCCAGCGCCGGATTGCCCTCGATCACCTCGCCGGAGATCGGCGCGTAGACGTCGGACGCGGCCTTGACCGACTCGACCACGGCGCAGGCCTCGCCGGCCTTCACCGTGCGGCCGGCCTTGGGTACCTCGACGAACACGAGGTCGCCGAGCGCCGACTGGGCGTGGTCGCTGATACCGACCAGCACCGTGCCGTCGGCCTGCTTCTTGGCCCACTCGTGCGACTTGGCGTACTTGAGATCCTTCGGAATATTGCTCATCAGCCCCTCCTGAAAGATGGTTTCACACAAAGACACAAAGGCACGAAGAAAGACAACTTGGACAAATCTTTCCTTTGTGTCTTCGTGTCTTTGTGTGAAACAGTCTTTTCGATCAAACCAGTACCTTTCCATTGCGCACAAACGGCGGCTGCACCGTGCGACACGGCAGCCACTGCCCGCGAATCTCGACCTCGCACGCGCCGCTGGCATGGCCCTGCACGCGCGCGAGCGCGACTGAATTCTTCATGGACGGTGCGAAGCTGCCGCTCGTGGTCTCGCCCGAAGCGCCGTTGGCGAAGCGCAGCTTCTGGTGCGAGCGCAGCACGCCGCGGCCCTCGAGCACCAGGCCCATCTGCTTGCGCGGCGGCGAGGCTTTCATCGCCTCGAGCGCACCGCGGCCGGTGAAGGCGCGATCCGCCGGCTCCCAGGCCACGGTCCAGAGCAGCCCGCACTCGAGCGGTGTGACCGACTCGTCCATGTCCTGGCCGTAGAGGTTCATGCCGGCCTCGAGGCGCAGCGTGTCGCGCGCGCCCAGGCCGGCGGGGCGCACGCCGTCGGCGGCCAGCGCGTCCCACAGCCTGGTCAGCACGTCGTGCGGCACGATGAACTCGAAGCCGTCCTCGCCGGTGTAGCCGGTGGTGGCGACGAACCAGGGATCGGCATGCACACGCTGGAAGGCCTTGAGCCCCAGCGCGGCCTCGCGAATCGCAGCCGGAATGTGCTTGCCGACGATCTCGCGCGTGCGCGGGCCCTGCACGGCGAGGATGCCCAGATCGGTGCGGTGCTTCACCTCGACGCCGAACTTGGCGGCGGCGGGGCGGATCCAGGCGAGGTCCTTGTCGGTGGTGCCGGCGTTGACCACGATCCGAAACCAGTCCTCGCGGCCGGAGAAGTAGATGATGAGGTCGTCGATGACGCCGCCGGCCTCGTTGAGCATGCAGGTGTAGAGCGCCTTGCCGGGGGTCTTGAGCTTGGCGGCGTCGTTGGCGACCAGCGTGCGCAGGAATTCGCGGGTGCGCGCGCCGTGCAGGTCCACCGCCGACATGTGGGCCACGTCGAACATGCCGCAGCCGGCGCGCACCGCGTGGTGCTCCTCGAGCTGGCTGCCGTA
>JBQTJQ010000207.1:0-7335 GCA_052386975.1 Gammaproteobacteria bacterium
TTCCTCGAGGGCAAGCCCCTCGAGTTCAAGATCATCAAGCTCGACAAGCTGCGTAACAATGTGGTTGTCTCGCGCCGCGAAGTGCTCGAGGCCGAGTACAGCGCCGAGCGCGATTCGCTGCTGGCCCACCTGCAGGAAGGCGTGGTGCTCAAGGGGGTGGTCAAGAACCTGGTCGAGTACGGCGCGTTCGTGGACCTGGGCGGCGTCGACGGCCTGCTGCACATCACCGACATGTCGTGGAAGCGCGTCAAGGATCCGGGCGAAGTGGTCGCGGTCGGCCAGGAACTCGAGGTCAAGGTGCTCAAGTACGACCGCGAGCGCAAGCGCGTCTCGCTGGGCCTCAAGCAGCTCGGCGACGACCCGTGGGTCGAGATTTCGCGCCGCTATCCCGAGAAGACCCGCCTGTTCGGCAAGATCACCAACATCACCGACTACGGCTCGTTCGTCGAGATCGAGGCCGGCGTCGAGGGCCTGGTGCACGTCTCGGAGATGGACTGGACCAACAAGAACGTCAACCCCAACAAGGTCGTGCACATCGGCCAGGAAGTGGAGGTGATGATCCTCGACATCGACGAGGAGCGCCGCCGCATCTCGCTGGGCATGAAGCAGTGCAAGCCGAATCCGTGGGAAGAGTTCGCCCAGAACCACCAGAAGGGCGACCGCGTGAAGGGCCAGATCAAGTCGATCACCGATTTCGGCATCTTCATCGGCCTGGAAGGCGGCATCGACGGCCTGGTGCACCTGTCGGACCTCGACTGGAACGTGGCTGGCGAAGAAGCCGTGCGCAAGTTCCAGAAGGGCCAGGAGGTGGAGGCCGCGGTGCTGGCCATTGACGGCTCGCGCGAGCGCATCAGCCTTGGCATCAAGCAGCTCGCCTCGGATCCGCTGACGCAGTACATGGCTGAGCACCCGAAGGGCAGCATCGTCAAGGGCACGGTGAAGAAGGTCGACATCCGCGGCGCGGACATTACCCTGGCGGGCGGCGTCGAGGGCTACATCAAGGCCTCCGACCTCGCGCGCGACCGGGTCGAGGACGCGACCAAGATCCTCAAGGAAGGCGACACGCTCGAGGCTCGCTTCATCGGCGTCGATCGCAAGAACCGGATCGTCTCGCTGTCGGTCAAGGCCAAGGAGATCCAGGAGGAGCAGGAAGCCGTCGAGGAGTACAAGGGCAGCACGGCAAGCGCCGGCCGCACCAGCCTGGGCGACATCCTCAAGGAAAAGATGGGCGAGTAGCACTAAGTCGTTGAAATGGAAGGGGCCTTTCACGGGCCCCTTCTTTTTTTTGGGGTCCGGCCGCAGGTCGAAAATGGTTCCCTTTGCTTTTCAATGGCATAGACTTGCACCGGACTATTTTTTCTTTTATCGTCAGTCACCTACACGAACAACCCGACAGACACTTGCATGACCAAGTCGGAACTGATTGAACGGCTGGCCCTCAAGCAGACCCATCTCATGCACAAGGATGTGGAGCTGGCGGTCAAGCTCGTTCTCGACCAGATCTCGGAGGCGCTCGCCAAGCGCGATCGCGTCGAGATTCGTGGCTTCGGCAGCTTCTCGCTGCACTACCGGCCCAGCCGGGTCGGGCGCAACCCGAAGACCGGCGACTCCGTCGAGATTCCGGCGAAGTACGTCCCGCATTTCAAGCCGGGCAAGGAAATGCGCGAGCGGGTGAACGAGCGCCGCTCGGGATAGGCCCGCGATGGGCCGCCTGCTGTTCTTCCTGCTGGTCGTCGGCGCCGTGTGCTTCGGTGCGGCCTTCAGCTATTACAACGTCGCGCCGGCCACGTTCCATTACCTCGCCGGGCAGGTCGAGCTGCCGCTGATCTGGCTGCTGATCGGCGCGTTCCTGGCCGGCGCGGTGGCGATGTGGCTGCTCGACCTGGCGCGCCTGTTCGGCCTCAGCCGCGAGGCGCGGCGCCAGCAGCGCCAGATCGCCCAGCTCGAAGCCGAACTGAAGAGCCTGCGGGCGCTGCCGCTGGCCCAGCCACCCGGGGCGCAGCCCCCGGCCAAAAATGCCTGACAGCCTGGCCCTGGCGTGGCTGATGCTGCCGCTCGGCGCTGCCCTCGGCTGGTACCTCGCGCGGCGCTGGCCACGGCCGCACGAGCAGGAAACGCGCGGCAGTTCCGAGTACCTCACCGGGCTCACGCACCTGGTCGACCAGGACCCCGACCAGGCCATCGCCGCGTTCGTGCGCGCGGTCGAGGTCGACGACGAGACGGTCGAGTTGCACCTGACGCTGGGCAGCCTGTTCCGCAAGCGTGGCGAGGTCGATCGGGCGCTGCGCATCCACGAGAACCTGCTGGCGCGGCCGAACCTCAAGCCGCTGTACCGCAACCAGGCGCGCTTTGCGCTGGCGCAGGATTTCCTCAAGGCCGGGATGATCGATCGCGCCGAAACGCTGTTCAAGGAGCTGGTGGCGCAGGGCATGTTCCTGCAGACCTCGCTCGAGAACCTGGTGGCGCTGTACGAACAGGTCCGCGACTGGCGCCAGGCCCTCGAGGCCGCGCGCCAGCTCGAGGCGGTGAAGAGCTCGAGCCTGCGCCCGCTGATCGGCCAGTACTACTGCGAGCTGTCCGAGGCCGCGCGGGCGGGCAAGGACCTGCCCGAGGCGCTGCGCCTGGCCGGCCGCGCGCTGTCCGAGCATCCCGATTGCGTCCGCGCCAGCCTGCTGCAGGGTGCGCTGCACGAGGCCGGCGGGGATTTCGTCGCCGCGATCAAGTCCTACCGGCGCGTGCCGGAGCAGGATCCACGCTTCATCGGCGAATCGATCGAGCCGCTGCGCCGCTGCCACCAGGCCCTCGGGAACCGCGCCGCCTACTCCGCGCTGCTCGAGGAGGCCGAGGAGCTGTGGCACCACCCGTCGGTGGTGCTGGCGCGCGCGCAGCTGATGCGCGACGAAGGCGCGGACCCCAGCGGCTACCTGACCGAGCGGCTGCAGCAGCAGCCGCAGTGGCGCGGCCTCGACCTGCTGCTGCAGGCGGTGGGCACGCGCGCCGGCGAGGCGGCGCCGCTGGTCGACGGCCTGCGCCAGGCCATGGTCAAGGTGATGGAGCGGCGGCCGGCGTACCGCTGCGTGCACTGCGGCTTCGCGCCGACGCTGTTGTTCTGGCAATGCCCCAGCTGCAAGCAGTGGACCACGATCACGCCGCTCGACGAGCTGGCGGCGGCCAAGCCCTGAGGCCCTAGGGCTCCTCGCCCGGCTGGCGCGCTGCGCGCTGCAGCTGGTCGCGCGAGGCCTGGGCGATTTCCTCGTGCTTGGCCTTGAGCCTGGCGCGCTCCTGCGACGACAGCGACGACACGCGCAGCGCGGCGTCGAGTTGCGCCAGCGCGCCGGGCCCGTCGCCGCGCTGGAAGAGGTAGTTCGCCATCTGGTACAGGGCCTCGATGGTGTGGCCGGCATCGCGCGCGGCATACGCCAGCAGCCGATGCGTCTCCATGCGCGTCCCGAGCGACTCCTCGTGCGACAGCAGCACCTGGCGCGCCTCGTCGGGCTTGCCGGCGGCGATCAGCGCATCGGCGTACTCGAGCGTGGCCGGCGCGTAGCGCGGGAAATGCTCGAGGTTCTTTGCCAGCGTCGCCAGCGCCGCCGCAGTGTCGCCCTGCGACAACTGGATCCGGCCGTGCAGCATCAGCAGGTTGGGCTGGCGCGGGTAGGCCGCGAGCAGGCCCTTCAGCGTGTCCGTCGCGCGGGCGTACTCGCCCATGCGCCAGTACGTCATCGCCAGCCCGTAGCTGTGGCCCGGCGCGTCCGGCGCGTGCTTCAGCTGCCCCTTGAACCAGTCCGCGGCCTCGCTCGGGCGCTCGCTGGTCAGCACGCGGGCCCGGGCCTGCATCAGGGCGTACTCGACCGGGTCCCTGACCTTGCCGTGCGGCAGCGAGGCGGCGCGCATGCGCGCCTCGCTGATGCGCGTGGTGTTGACCGGGTGGGTTCGCAGGAACTCGGGCACCTGGTTGCCGTACAGCCGGCTCTGCTGCTCGAGGCGCACGAAGAACGTGGCGACCGCGTCGGGATCGAAGCGCGCTCGCGACATGGTGCGGATGCCGATGCGGTCGGCCTCGAGCTCGTGGGCGCGGGTGAAGTTCACTTCGCGCTGATGGGTCGTGGCCTGGCCGATGGCCAGCGCCGAGATCACGACTTGGGGGTTGGCCGATGCGGCGATGATGGCGGCCAGCACCGCGGCCCAGGTGGCGAGGTTGGAGACCTCGGTGCCCTCCATGGTGCGGGCGATGTGGCGCTGGGTGACGTGGGCGAGCTCGTGCGCCATGACTCCGGCCAGCTCGCTTTCGCTGCGCACCGAGGTCAGCAGGCCGGCGTTGACGCCGAGGTAGCCGCCCGGAAGGGCGAAGGCATTGATGCGCGGGTCGCGGATCACGAACACCGTCAGGTCCGGCGCGTCGGCCTCGGCGGCGGCGACCAGCCGCCAGGTCAGGGCCGCGACGTACTCGGTGACCTCGGGGTCCTCGAGCATGTAGTCGTAGGCGTACAGCTGCGCGGTGACGTGCGACCCGATCTTCTTCTCTTCGGCCGGGGACAGCGCGGTATCGGCGGGGTCGCCGATGCGCGGCAGGTCCACCGTCGGGGTTTCAGCGCCGGCACGCGCGGCGCCGGCGATCAGCAGCGCGGACAGCAGGAGAGTCGAAAGGCGCGTCACGGACGAACCGCCGGGAGTGGGTGGAAAGTCTACCGCGTCGCCACGGCGGGCGGATTCAGCGGCCGTTCAGAGCCGTAGGGACCGCGCCGGGCGCGGCAAGTTCACTCAGCGGATCTTGGCGAGCGTGCCGAGCGCAAGGCCCATGCGCACGTCCTTGTTCTGCGCCAGCTGAGGGCGCCAGGCCACCATGCCCGGCGGCGCCAGCAGGATCACGGTCGAGCCCATGTTGAAGCGGCCCATCTCGCGTCCGCGCATCATCACCACCGGCGTCATCGGCGTATAGCCGCCGGCCTCGTGGTTGTGCGGCGGCGTGACGCGGCCGTTCCAGGCGGTCTCCATGCTGCCGACGAACAGCGCGCCGACCATGACGATCGCCAGCGGGCCATAGTCGGTCTCGAAGATCGAGTACACCCGCTCGTTGCGCGCGAACAGGCGCGGAACGGTGCGCACCGCGCGCTCGCTGACGCTGAACAGCCGCCCCGGTACGTAGCCCCATTCGCGCAGCTTGCCGCTGGCCGGCATGTGGATGCGGTGGTAGTTGTGGGGCGCGAGGTAGATCGTGCAGAACGAGCCCTTGTTGAAGAACGCCGCGGCTTTCGACCCGCCGAGCAGGTCGCTGACGGTGTAGGAGTGGCCCTTGGCCTGGATCATCTGGCCGTCCTTGATCGGCGCCAGCGCGCTGATGCGGCCGTCGACGGGAGAGACCAGGACGGCCGGATCGGGGTCGATCGGGCGCGCATTGGGCTTGAGCGCGCGCGTGAAGAACGAGCTGAAGTCGGGATAGCTCTTGACGACCTCGAACTCGGCTTCCGACAGGTCCACCTTGTACAGCTTCACGAAGATGCCGATGAAAGCGTTCTTGAAGCCGGCGGCGCGGACCTGGGCGACGTGGAACATGATCCACGACAGGAAGGTCGTCGGCAGCAGCCAGTGCAGGAACACGTAGCACTTGTCGAGGAAGACGCGGAATTTCTCGGCTTTGGTCATTCGACGGCCTTTACGGTGAAGACGAATTCGCGGGCGGCGCCGCCGCAGGTCAGCGCCAGCGTGACGGTGTCGCCGGCCTTGAGCAGGCGGTTGGGCTCGTACAGCATCAGGTGCCAGTCGCCGGCCTCGAGCGTGGCGCTGGCTCCGGGCGCCAGCGCCAGGCTGCCCTCGCGCATGCCGGCGACGCCGCGCTCGTCGATCACGGTACGGTGCAGCCCTGCGCCGCCGAAGTCGGCGCTGCGCGCGCCGTCGACGACCAGCGGCTGCTTGCCGCGGTTGGTGAGCCTGGCGTAGGCGGCGGACATCGCGCCGGGCGGCGCTTCACGGATCCAGCCGTTCTCCACCGCGAGGCCCGGGCAGGCGGCGGCGCCGGTGCTGGCGAGCACCCCGGCAGTCAGCGCGACGAATCTCATCGGGGGGCGGCGACGATCCCTGCAAGGTCGGCGGCGAGTGTATCCAGCTTGTGTGGCGGCTGGAAATAGCCGGCCACGCGGCCGCGATCGTCGATCAGCACGAGCGCGGCGCTGTGGTCCACCGTGTAGTCGTCCTGCCGGGCGCCCGGGATCTTGACGTAGGCCAGGCCCAGGCTCGCGCACAGCGCGTCGACCTGCTCGCGCGGCCCGCTCACGCCGCGGATCGCGCCGCCGAAGTAATCCACGTAGGTCTTCAGTACCGTCGGGGTGTCGCGCTCCGGGTCGACCGACAGGAACAGGTACTCGAGCGGCTGGTCGCGCAGCGCGGCGTGCCGGCGCAACTGCTTCATCAGGCCCAGCGTGGTGGGGCAGACGTCGGGACAATGCGTGAACCCGGCGAACAGCAGCGTCCAGTGGCCCTGCAAGCCGGCGTTGGTGAAGTCCTTGCCGTCCTGGTCGCTCAACTCGAAAGCTGCGACCGGGCGCGGCTCGGCCAGCCGCGTGCCGGAGACCGGCTGCGGCACGGTCACCGGTGCGTACAGGAACGTGGCGGCGAGGGCGCCGAGCGCGGCCGCGGCCAGCGCGGCGACGGCGAGTGCGAGACGGGCTGGTTTTGGGGCCATCGGGGCCCGCATACTAGCGAATCCCCATGCGAACGCCCGCCTTGCGCACGATCCGCGACCTGGCACGCTGGGGCGCCTCCGAGTTTGGCCGCGCGCGGCTGCATTTCGGCCACGGCACCGACAACGCGCTGGATGAGGCTTTTCACCTGGTGACCTGGGCGCTGAAGCTGCCGCACGACCTGCCCAAGCCCTATTTCGACGCGAAACTGACGCCCGCCGAGACGCGCAAGGTCATGGCGCTGCTGCGCAAGCGCGTGAGGACGCGCAAGCCGGCGGCCTACCTGACCGGCGAGATGTGGTTCGCGGGCCTGGCCTTCGAGGTCGACGAGCGCGTGCTGATCCCACGCTCGCCGATCGCCGAACTGGTCGATCACCGGTTCCGGCCGTGGCTGCCGGCCGAGCCGGCCCGCATTCTCGACCTGTGCGCCGGCAGCGGCTGCATCGCCGTGGCCTGCGCGATGGCGTTCCCGGGTGCCGGCGTCGACGCCGTCGAGATCGACGCGGGGGCCTTGGCCGTCATGCGCCGGAACATCGCCCGCCACGGCGTGCAGGACCGGGTGCAGGCGATCCGCTCGGACCTGTTCTCCGCGGTGCCGGGCCGCAAGTACGGCTTGATCGTCAGCAATCCACCCTATGTGCCGACCGCGCGCTGGAAG
>JBQTJQ010000208.1:0-5534 GCA_052386975.1 Gammaproteobacteria bacterium
TCTGGGCCTCGGTTGGGGCCGGAAAGCGCGCGCGGAACCACCCGGCCACCGCCGGATGGAACCCGGACAGCACATCGGATGCAGGCATGGCGCATTTTCGCACGGTGACGGGCTCACCCCGTGAGCTTGTCGCCAAGCCTCTACAATGCCCGCCCATGAACGAAGCGCTGCTGTTCTCCCTGTCGACGCTGGCCACGCTGTTCTTCGTGGTCGACCCGATGGCGGCCGCGCCGATGTTCATCACCATGACGGCCAACGACTCGGCCGAGCACAAGCGCCGCACCGCGTTCCGCGCCTCGGTCGGCACCTTCGTCACGCTGGCGCTGTTCGCTGCGATCGGCGGCTGGATCTTCCGGCTGCTCGGCATCTCGCTCGGCGCGTTCCAGATCGCCGGCGGCATCCTGCTGTTCCTGCTGGCGGTGGACATGCTACGTGCCGAGCGCTCGCGCCAGCGCACCACGCCCGAGGAGGAGCACGAGGGCGTCGACAAGCCCGACGTGTCGCTGTTCCCGCTCACCATCCCGATGCTGGCTGGCCCCGGCTCGATCTCGACGGTCATGCTGCTGATGTCGCGCGTCGAGCACTACTGGCATTACGGCGTGATCCTCGGCTCGATCACCGTAACCGCGATCGGCTCGTACTACGTGCTGCGCGGCGCGAGCTGGCTGGAGAAGCACCTGGGCCAGACCGGCATCAACGTCATGCAGCGCGTGATGGGCCTGATCCTGGCCGCGATCGCGGTGCAGTTCGTAGTGGACGGCATCCGCGGCGTGCTGCCCGGTTTCGCGGCCGCGCTCAGGACTTAGCCAGGTCCACCACCAGGCTCTGCACCGAGCGCCCGATCGGGCCGCGCTCGTCGAGCAGCCGCGTGTCGGCCAGGCCGATGCCGCGCTCCTGCGGGATGGTGCGCGCGTCCAGGCGCACCCATTCGCCCTCCGGCGGCCGGTGCAGGTAGACCGTCAGGTCCGGGTTAACGAACGTGTGCACGCGCGGGTTCAACGCCATGCTCACGCCGTTGCCCGAGTCGGCCGCGATCATCACGCGCTGCAGTGGTGACGGCGCCTCGCCCTCGATCAGCGGGCATTTCATGCGCAGCCACATCGCCACGCGCCCCGAGCCGAATTCGCCGCGCGCCAGGCGCAGTTCCATCGCGGTGTGGTAGCCGGCGTCGCCGGTCGAGAACGGGAACGCGAACGGCTGGCTGCGGCCCGGCGCCGGCACCGGATCGTCCACCGGATCGCCCTTCACCGGCAGCTCGACGTGCGTGGTGCGGATGCACAGCGCGTGCGCGCGCGCCAGCGGCGTCTGTTCCTCGCCGAACAGGTCGGCGGTCAGCCACTGCACCTTGCGGCCGGCGCGCACCGTCTCGAGCGAGACCGTCAGCGGCGCGATCGGGATGGGCCGCAGGATCTCCACGGTCAGCCGCGCCACTTCCATCCGCGGCGGCAGTCCGCGCTCGATCGCCGCCGCGATCAGCGCCGAGGGCGGGCCGGCGTGCTGGTGCTCGGGGCTCCAGGGGCCGCGCGTCAGCTCGGTCGCGCGAAAGCCCCGGCCCTCGATGACGAAGAAGGAATTTGGGGACAGACCACCAACTCGCATAGGCTGAAAGCCCCGACCAGAAGAACAACAATGGGGATTCACTATGCCACGCGGATGGTCTATATCACTTAGTGATACAGTGCACGCATGAGGCGGACCTTCATGACCCGCGAGGCGGTTGATGAGATGGTGGCCGGGTTGGTTGACGCTGAGCGCGGCGGGGTGCGAACCCTCGTCGCGACCAACCAGGGCGACCGCTGGTTCTTCGTGTTCGGTTTTGCAAAAAACGACAAGGCCAACGTCTCCGAGAAGGAGCTGGGGGCATTGAAGCTCCAAGCGGCTGACTTGCTCGCCCTGTCGGCGGCACAATTGGACAAGGCTGCGGCGGATGGAATTCTGCAGGAGATATGCGATGGCAACGAAGGCGAAAAGCAGGATTCTTGAGGCGGTTCACGAAACCGCTCGGGACCTTCACGCCGCGGGCTTCATCGACAAGCGCCGGATGAGGGAGTACGACGCGCTTCGTCTGCTCCCCGTGCCCAGGTACTCGAGCGGAAAAATCCGGGCCTTGCGAGCGCGCAACCGGCTGAGCCAGGCCGTGCTCGCGGAAGTCCTGAACACGAGCCTGTCGACCGTGCGCCAGTGGGAGATCGGCGAGAAGCAGCCGAGTGGCCCTTCGCTCGAGCTCCTCAACCTGCTCGAGCGCAGGGGCTTGGCAGCGCTGATTTAGGGATCCGGCACGAAAGCGCCAGGGAACGGCCGCGGCCGGCGCTGGGCGAGCACCTTGTTACGCGGGATCACGCCCTGCGCCACCAGGTTGGCGCGCGAGTCGTAGTAGATCGTCAGGATCTCGTCGGGCATGTCGGAAGCGCGCTCGAACTCGGTATAGCGCGCGGCGTTGTGCTCGCGCCGGCCGTGGCCCGTACCGAGCTTGTCCTGCTCGGAGCGGCGGCCCTGCGCTTCGGGCGCCGCCGACGGCGCGTCGGCGGAGCGATCGTCCATTTCGTCCGGCGCGCGCCCCTCGAACCACGGGCGATAGACCCGCTTCTCTCGAAACAGCGCGACACCGAGCACGCCGACGTCGAACGGCCGGCCGTTGCGCGCGGCGTAGGAGTTGCGGTGCGGCGTGAAGAAGAACGCGGCGGTCTCGTCCAGGTTCTTGCGCCAGCCCTGGATCGCCAGCGAGTCGTACGCACCGAGCACGTAGCCGCCCTGCGCGGGATCGGCGGTCTCGCCGGTCACGACGTTCACGCCGTCCACGCTGGTCACGGCCAGCACCCGCCCGCCGCTGCCGTTGCGCAGCACCAGCTGGTACTCGTGGCCGGGCTCGCCGACCACGTAGCGGCGCCCTTCGAAGCCGTGCACGGTCAGGGTCTTGCCGGCAGTGCGGTCGTAGACCTCGATCGTGCCCAGGCCGGCGTGCGCCGCCGGTGTTGCGAGCGACAGTGCCAACAGCGCGAAACCCCACATATTTTTCATGGCGATGCTCCGGTCGGCCGGAAGGCCTCGTTCGATAGAACGCGGCAGGCGCGGCAGTGGGGTTAAGCTGGCGCGATGGTCATCCTCTTTACCGATTTCGGCGCCACCGGCCCGTATGTCGGCCAGGTCAAGGCCGTGCTGGCGCGCGAGGCGCCGCAAGTGCCGATCATCGACCTGCTGCACGAGGCTCCGGCGATGAACCCGCGCGCCGCCGCCTACCTGCTCGCCGCGCTCGCACCCTCGATCAAGGGCGACGCCGCCTTCGTCTGCGTGGTGGATCCGGGCGTCGGCACCACGCGGCGCGCGCTGGCCCTGCACGCCGACGGGCGCTGGTTCGTCGGCCCCGACAACGGCCTGCTGGATGTGGTGGCGCTACGGGCCAAATCCACCGAGTGGTGGGAGATCCAGTGGCGGCCCGAGCAGCTGTCGGCGACATTCCACGGCCGCGACCTGTTTGCGCCGGTGGCGGCGAAGCTGGCGCGCGGCGAGCCGCCGCCGGGCGCGCGCTGCGATTCGCCAGCAAAGGCGCGTAACTGGCCGGCCGACCTTCCCGAAGTCGTGTACCTGGATCCCTACGGCAACGCCGCGACCGGACTGCGCGCGAAGATCGTCGGCTCCGACGTCGTGCTGCGCGCGAACGAACGCTGCTTCTGCCCGGTGACGACTTTTGGCGATGCGCCGGCCGGCACCGCGATCTGGTACGAGAACTCCAACGCCCACGCCGAGCTGGCCATCAGCGAGGGCAGCGCCGCGGGCAGCTGCGGGCTGGCCATCGGCACGGCCGTCACGGTCCTCGAGGAATGCCCGTGAGGAAGTCGCGCCAGCCCCGCTCGTAGGCCTCGCGGCTGATGTAGAAGCCGCCGTTGTGATCGCCCCGCAGCTCGATCAGCTGCTTGCTCCCCTGCGCCGCCGCCAGCAGCGCCTCACCGTGCGCGAACGGGATGATCTCGTCGTCGCGGCTGTGGATCACCAGCACCGGCGCGCGCACGCGGGCGAGCTCGCCGCGCGTGTCGAGACGCAGCCGCGCCAGCAGCCGGACCGGCAGCCACGGATAGAGCCCGGCCGCGACCTCCGGCACCGAGGTGAACGCGGACTCGAGCACCAGCGCCGCCGGCTGCCGGCGCGCGGCGAGCCAGGCCGCCACCGCGCCGCCCATCGACTGGCCGTGGATCACCACGTCGTTCGCGCGCACGCCGCGCGCCATCAGCGCCGCCCAGACTGCTTCGGCGTCGCGGTACAGGCCCTCCTCGCTCGGGCTGCCGTCGCTGGCGCCGTAGCCGCGGTAGTCGAACAGCACGACGTTCAGCCCCAGGGCGTGCCAGATCTCAAGCAGTTCCAGGCGGTGGGAGATGTTCCCGGCGTTGCCGTGGAAGTGCAGCAAGGTCCTGCGTGCGCCCTCGGCCGGCACCCACCAGCCGTGCAGGCGCAGGCCGTCGGCGGTGGTGATGGCGAGCTCCTCGAAGCGCAGGTTCAGCGCCGCCGGCGTCGCGGTGATTTCGCGCCCCGGGATGCCCGGCAGGAACAGCATGCGGTCCTGCAGCAGGTACAGCGCGGCACACAGCAGTCCGTAGGCGGCAGCCAGCGATGCGACAACGCCGGCCAGCGTCATGCGGCGGGGCTCGCTCAAGTCAGGTAGGTGTACCCGGCCAGCCCGGCTTCGAGCTCGGCCAGCAGCTTCGCGCGCTCGGCGGCCGGCATTGCCGAGGCCTCGAACTTGCGCTTGTAGGCCGCGGCCAGCTCTTCCGGCTCGAGGTGCACGTAGCGCAGCAACTCGTCGGTGCGGTCGCCCTTCTCCGCGCCTTCGAGCTTCCAGCCGCCCTTGCCGTCGAGCACCACGTTCACGGCGTTGGTGTCGCCGAACAGGTTGTGCATGTCGCCGAGGATTTCCTGGTAGGCGCCAACCATGAAGATGCCGAGCAGGTAAGGCTCGCCGGGCTTGAGCGCGTGCAGCGGCAGCGTGGTCTCGACGCCGCCCTTGTCCACGTACTGGTCGATGCGGCCGTCGGAATCGCAGGTCAGGTCGCACAGCGTGGCGCGCAGCGCCGGCCGCTCGTCGAGGCGGTGGATCGGCATGATCGGGAACACCTGGTCGATGCCCCACACGTCCGGGATCGACTGGAACACCGAGAAGTTGCAGAAATACTTCTGCGCCAGCTTCTCGCGCAGTTCGTCCAGCGCCTCGCGATGCGCGCGCACCGCCGGGTCGAGCCGCGGCGCGACCGCGCGGCCGATCGCGTAGTACGCCTGCTCGATCTTCGCGCGGTGCACCACGCCGAGCGTGCCGGCGGTGTAGGCCGCCTGGGCCTCCACCAGGAAATGGCGCGCGTCGTGCAGGCACTCCAGCGGCGGGCGCTCGCTCAGCGCCGCGAACGTGGCGTGCAGGTCGTGTAACAACGCCGGGTCGCCCGCGCCCGGCGCGGCCGGCGCCTGCGCCGGCGGGCTCTCGTGGTCCACCACCTGCGTCAGCAGCACGGCGTGGTGCGCGGTCATGGCGCGGCCGGACTCCGACACCACGT
>JBQTJQ010000209.1:0-5245 GCA_052386975.1 Gammaproteobacteria bacterium
TCGAGGTGCGCGCCACGCCGCCCGGCATGTTGGCGACGCAGTAATGGACGATGCCGTCGACCACGTAGGTCGGGTCCTGGTGCGTGGTCGCCTTGCTGGTCTCGAAGCAGCCGCCCTGGTCGATGGCGACGTCCACGATCACCGCGCCCGGCTTCATCTTCTTCAGCATCGCCCGCGTCACCAGCTTGGGCGCGGCCGCGCCGGGCACCAGCACGGCGCCGATCACCAGGTCGGCGCGCGTCACGGCCTGCTCGAGCGCGTCGGTGGTGGAATACAAGGTCAGCAGCCGGTTCTCGAACAGCTCGTCGAGGTATTTCAGGCGCGCCGTCGAGCGGTCCAGCACCGTGACCTTGGCGCCCATGCCGATGGCGACGCGCGCCGCGTTGTAGCCGACCACGCCGCCGCCGATGACGACGACTTCCGCGGGCGCCACGCCCGGCACGCCGCCGAGCAGCACGCCGAGGCCGCCCTGGGCCTTTTCCAGCGCGTGCGCTCCGGCCTGGATCGACATGCGGCCCGCGACCTCGCTCATCGGCGCCAGCAGCGGCAGGCCGCCGCGCGGGTCGGTGACGGTCTCGTAGGCGATGGCAATGCACTTCGACTCGACCAGACCCTTGCACTGCTCCGGATCGGGCGCCAGGTGCAGGTAGGTGAACAGGATCTGGCCATCGCGCAGCATCTTGCACTCGACCGGCTGCGGCTCCTTGACCTTCACCACCATCTCGGCCTTCTCGAACACGGTCGCCGCGGTTGGCACGATCTTCGCGCCGGCGCCCTCGTACTGCGCGTCGGCGATGCCGATGCCGCCGCCCGCGCCCTTCTGCACCAGCACCTCGTGGCCGCGCTCGGTCAGCTCGCGCGCGCCCGCGGGCGTCAGCCCGACGCGGTACTCATGGTTCTTGATTTCTTTTGGAACGCCGACGCGCATGTGTCCCCCGAGGCGCGCCATTCTAGCCGAAGCCCGCCCCGGGGCCCGTTGCTGCGGTGCGGCCGTCGCCGACGGTAGACTGCGCCGCCCGCCCGGAGTCCCGATGCTGCCGCGCAATCCCCGCGTCCTCGCCTTCATGCTCGTCGCGCTCGGCGTCGGCGTCGCCGCCTGGTACGGCGAGCAGCGCTGGCGCCTGCCGCCCTGGAGCGAGGCCGAGATCGAGCAGTCGGTCGAGCTGAACCTCGCGGCCGAGCTGGAGCGGCGCGGGCCGCACCTGCAACCGTCCGCCGAGCGGATCCAGGATCTGCGCCGCGCGCTGCGCGCGGAAATCGAAGCCGAAATCCGCCGCGACCGCGAGAAACTGGAGCGCGGCCTCGGGGCCGGCCTGCTGCTGACGGTCGTCGGCTGCGGCCTGCTGGCGGGCAGCCAGCGGGCCCGATCCGCGCATCCGGATTGACCCCCTGCCCCCCAAGCGCTATCGTTCATAAGCGATTCGTTTTCGCGGACTTGGCGGGAGTTCCTCATGCGCATCCTGACTTTCCTCATCGGCATGGTGGCGGTAACCGGCGCATCGGCCGGGGAATATGACGCGCGCGCGCTGGAAAGCGATGCCGTCGCGGCGCAGGTGGTCTACCGCGTGCAGTTCGGCGGCGCCGCCGGCGCGCCCGTGGCGCGCTCGTTCGCGCTCCAGGTCGGCAACGAAGGCCAGCGCCTGGCCGGCGTCGCGCCACTGCAGGCCGAGTATCGCCACGACACCGGGCAGTTCCTGCTCAACGGCATCGACGTCGAGCGGTCCTTCGTCATGCGCCAGGAGGAAGGCGGGATCGCGGCGATCTGGGGCGGCTGGTTGCCGCTGGCCATCGTGGTCGGCGCGGCGGCCCTGATCATCGTCGACGGCCAGGACCAGACCGGCCCCTGATCGCGGTTTGGCGGCTTTCCGAAGGGCGCCGGCAACGGCGCCCTTTTCATTGGTGGCGCCCCCGGCCGGAGTTGAACCGACGACCTACCGCTTAGGAGGCGGTTGCTCTATCCACTGAGCTACGGGGGCGTCGCGGCATTCTACTTCCCCGGCTCGCGCCTCCGCTTCGCTCGGCGCGACCGTGGATCCGTCCCCCGCGCGCATCGAACTGCGCGAGACCTCAGCGGGGTTCGGCCGCGCGTGGGCGGAGCACCTGGCCCAGGAACACCTTGAGGCGCTCGTTCTTCGGGCTGCCGAAGAATCCGGCCGGCGTGTCCTGGTAAACCAGTTCGCCGCCGTCCATGAACAGCACGCGGTCCGACACCGCGCGCGCGAAGCCCATCTCGTGCGTGACGACCACCATGGTCATGCCTTCCGCGGCCAGCGCCTTCATCACCTCCAGCACTTCGCCGACCATCTCGGGATCGAGCGCGCTGGTGGGCTCGTCGAACAGCATGATGTCGGGCTCCATCGCCAGCGCCCGCGCGATCGCCACGCGCTGCTGCTGGCCGCCC
Source organism: Gammaproteobacteria bacterium (assembly GCA_052386975.1). Taxonomy (GTDB): domain Bacteria; phylum Pseudomonadota; class Gammaproteobacteria; order Nevskiales; family Nevskiaceae; genus JACPFV01. Next base: position 2,402 of record JBQTJQ010000209.1, read on the forward strand.
GACAGCTGCGCCGGATAGCTGGCGGCGCGCTCGCCCAGGCCGACCTTGCCGAGCAACCGGCGGGCGCGGGCCTCGGCGTCGGCCGGCGGCACACCGGCGACCTGCCGCGGCGCCAGCATCACGTTGCCGAGCGCGGTCTGGTGCGGGAACAGGTTGAACTGCTGGAACACCATGCCGACGCGCTGGCGCAGCCGGTTCAGGTTGGTGCGGCGGTCGTGCACCGGCTGGCCGTCGACCCAGACCTCGCCTTCGCTCACGCCCTCGAGCCCGTTCAGCACGCGCAGCAGGGTGGACTTGCCCGAGCCGCTGGGCCCGACCACCACCACGACCTCGCCGGGCTGCACCGCGAGCGACACGCCCTTCAGCGCCGCCACGCCGTTGGCGAAGCGCTTGCCGACGCGCCGGACGGAAATCTGCGCTTCAGTCACCGGCGGCCAGCCTGCGCTCGAGCCGGCGCACCAGCAGCGACAGCGAGCCGGTCAGCGCCAGGTACATCAGCGCGACGGTGAACCACACTTCGAACGGCGTGAAGGTCGAGCTGACGACCTCGCGCCCGGCCTTGGTCAGGTCGGTGATGGCGATCACGGAGACCAGCGAGGAATCCTTGACCAGGCTGATGAACTGGCCGGCCAGCGGCGGCAGCGTGCGCCGCAGCGCCTGAGGCAGCACCACGAAGCGCATGGCCTGGGCGTAGCTCATGCCGAGGCTGCGCGCGGCTTCCATCTGCCCGCGCGGCACCGCCTCGATGCCGGCGCGCACGATCTCGGCGACGTAGGCGCCGGTGAACACCGCCAGCGCGGCGACGCCGGCGGTGAACGGCGACAGCTCGAGCACCGTGCCGATGAAGAAGTAGAAGATGAAGATCTGCACCAGCAGCGGCGTGCCGCGGATGATCTCGACGTAGGTCGCCGCGAGGTTGCGCGCCGCCGGGTTCGACGAGACCCGCCCGAGCCCGGCGACCAGGCCCAGCCCCAGCGAGAACACCAGCGATGCCGCCGAGATCTTCAGCGTGATCCACAGGCCGACCAGCAGCGGGCCCGGCGCCCAGCCCTCGCGGATCGCGACGACGTCGCCGGCGAACACCGGGTCGCCCTCGCCCACGGCGATGCGGTCGACGTTCTCGACGCGCGCCACCGCCGGCGGATCGCTCTGGGTGTGGATCTCGAGCGCGCGGCCGGACGGGTCGAGCCGCACCACGCCGTCGGCCGGCGCCGGCACGCGCTCGCCTTCGTTGCTGACGATGTACTGCGGGATGCGCTGCCAGCGCCAGTCATAGTCGACGCGCTTGCTGGTGGTGTAGACCGCGTAGCCCAGCGCCACGATCACGGCGGCGTAGACGCCGTGCCAGAGCCAGCGCGACGCCGAGGCCGTCAAATGACGTTCGGCAGCCAGGCGCTGCTCTCGAACCACTTCTTGTAGAGGGCCTGGTAGGTGCCGTCCTGCTTCAGGCCGGCGAGGAACTCGTTCAGCCAGGCCAGCAGCACCGGGTCGTTCTTGCGGATCGCCCAGCCGAGGTCCTCGCGCGTGAACGGCGTCGCCAGATGCACCAGGCCGTCCGGGAACTGCGCCGCCATGACGATGTTGAACGGCAGGTCGTAGACGAACGCGTCGGCGCGGCCGTTGCGCACCTCGATCGCGGCCTCGGCCTGGTGCTCGAAGGTGCGCTGCTGCGCCCGCTGAAAATGCTTGCGCATGGCGATCTCGCCGGTGGTGCCGAGCTTGCTCAGCACGCGGTACTGCGGATCGTCGAGCTGCTTGTGGCTGGTGATCCTGCCGGCGAGCTTGCGGTTCAGCAGCACGGTCTGGCCGATGGTCACGTAGGGGTCGCTGAAGTCCACGCTCCTGGCGCGCTCCGGCGTGATGGTCATGCCGCCGAGGGTGACGTCGAACTTGCCGGTGAGCAGCGCCGGGATGATGCCGTCCCAGCCCTGGTTCACCACATTGAGCTTCACGCCGAGCCTGCGCGCCATCAGCCGCGCCAGGTCGATGTCGAAGCCGATGACGGCGCCGCTCTTGTCGACCATCTCGAACGGCATGTAGCCGACTTCGAGGCCGACGCGCAACTCGCCGCGCGCCAGCACCTGCTTCAGGGTCGGGCTGCCGGACGGGTCGACCGCGGCTGCTGCATCGCCGCAAACGAGCAGCGCGGCGAGCGCGAGCGATCCGGCGGCTTTCATGGCGGCGCAAGCCTAGCACGCCAATATCTGGCCCCCGCTAGAATTGCGCGCCTATGCCTCACGACTACCGTCCGCACCTCGACTGGATCCGCGCGCAGGTGCCCGCCCAGCGCGACGAGCTGATGCGCCTGTCGAACATCAACTCGGGCAGCTACCACGCCGACGGCGTCAACCGCGTGGCCGACCGCGTCGAGCAGTTGTTCGCACCGCTCGGCGCGACGGCCGAGCGGCTCCCGCTGCCGCCGCATCACGTGACCGGCGAGCGCGGCGAGGCCCTCGAGCGCCCGATCGGCCGCGCGCTGCGGCTGCGCCAGCGCCCGGACGCCAAGCTGCAGGTTTTCCTGGCCGGCCACATGGACACCGTGTTCGGCAAGGGCCACGCCTTCCAGTCGGCGCGCTGGCTCGACGACGACACGCTCAACGGCCCCGGCGTCGCCGACCTCAAGGGCGGGCTGCTGGTCATGCAGCTGGCGCTGGCGGCGCTCGAGCGCAGCCCGTGGAAGGACCGCATCGGCTGGGAAATCGTGTTCAACCCGGACGAGGAGATCGGCTCGGAGGGCTCGGCGCCGCTGTTCAGGGAAGGCGCGGCGCGCAACGCCTTCGGCCTGGTGTTCGAGCCGTCGTTTCCCGACGGCAACCTCGCCTCGGCCCGCAAGGGCAGCGGCAA
>JBQTJQ010000210.1:0-11399 GCA_052386975.1 Gammaproteobacteria bacterium
TTCACCGAATTTAAGCGCATTCAGACTAGAAGTTTCCTGTCTAGCTGCTCAACCTCCTGCGCAAGTCCCTTGCGTCTACCGATTTCGCCACCCGGGCGTGGGTTGCGTGCGCGGAAGGTTACCAGACCTAGTACTTGATCCAGTCGTCGCGCAGCATGACGCCGCGCAGGCCCTCGGCCACCGGGGCGAACTCCGGCAAGGCCAGCGCCTTCGACGGGATCGCCACGGCGCGGACGGCCGTCTCCGCGACCACGTCGGCCGAGCGCTTCGACGACATCAGCACGGCCATCTCGCCGGCCACGTCGCCCGGCTGGTCGAGCCGGGCGATGAAGGCGCCGGCCGATTGCACGACCAGCGCTCCCTCCACCAATAAATAGAACTCCGGCGCGCCGGCGTCGGTCTCGCGGATCAGGGCCTCGCCCTGGCCCAGCTCGACCAGCGCGCCATGGCGCACCAGCTTCGCCAGCAGCGAAGCGTCGAGCGCGCTGAACGCATCGCGCGTGCACAGGGTACGGACCAGGCGCTCGACCTGGGCCGGATCCTGCAGTTGCCGGATCTCCTGCCGCTTCATGCGACCGCCAGCTTACCGGAGCCGGCGGACGGCGCTTACTGCGACAGCGAGCGCAGCGATTCCGCGGTCAGGCCGGTGACGACGCCGTCCTTGAGAAGCACGGGAGACGTCATGGCGTTTTTCTGAGCCGTTGCCTGCTGCGTGACGTAATACAGCACCTCGTAGTTCGACCCGCCCTTCTGCACGGCCTTGGTCTTGTACGGGTTGGCGACGGTGCCGCCCGGAATCTCGGCGACGTCGTCTTTCATGACGCGGACCACGTCGGCGCGGGTCATGCCCTGCTTGAGCTGCTGGAAGCGCTTGCCGTTCTCGTGGACAAGGTCCTTCAGCGTGACGGTCTGCCCGGCGTGGGCGGCGAAACTCAGCGTGAACAGCGCAACTGCGGCGAGTGAACGTTTCATGTGAATCTTCCTTCCTGTGGTAGTGAGGTGAAAAGGGGTGAAAAATCCGTGCTTCAGAAGAGCTCGACGCTCCCTGAGGCCAAAGTGACCTGGGACACCGGCTTGTGCATCGGCCGGCGCCATTCGTTGCGCTTGGCGCGAAGCAGCCGCGCGAACGACTCGAGCGCGCCCTTGCGCCCGGTATCTTCGCCGTGCGTCGCCGCGAGGACCTGCTGCAGCTGGACCGCGTCCTGGTTGATGGCGCGCAGGCGGTCGATGTGGACGCTGGCGGCGGTCATCGCCTGGTTGGTGATGTCCTCGAACTGCAGCGAGCGCACCGCGTTGGTGACGTCCTGGCGGATCTGCGTGCCGCAGTCGGACACCAGGCCCATGCCGGAGACCAGCGAGCGGTTGATCGCGACGACCTGGTTGATCACCTCGTCGGCCCGGGCGCGGGCCTCGACGCTGACGTTCATGCCGCGTTCGGCCGAATCCTCGACGCGGTGGCGGATGCGGTCGACGATGGCCTTGGTGCTGCTGGTCAGCGAGTGGATGCGCTCGTACATGCTGGTGGAGCGCGAACTCAGGTTGCGCACGTCGTAGGCGAACAGGCGCAGCGCATTGCGGTGGTCGGTGATGGTGGGCGACACGGCGTCGCTGGTGATCTTGGCGGCCTGGTCGGAGATGCCCTTGAGCTCGCCGAGCAGCTCGAACACTTCCTCGATCTGGCGCACCATCTCGCCGATCAGCTGGACCGTGCGCACGCTCTCGCGGCTGTCGTCGGTCAGGGTCTGGGTCAGGCGCTCCATCAGCGTCGCGGCGGTATCGGCGAACTGGCGCACGCCGGCGGAGCCGGCGCCATCGTCCTCGACCAGGCAGCTGATCATGGTGCGCTGCTGGCGCGACTGCTCTTCCATCGAGCGGAAGCTGCCGTTGAGCTGCACCACCGCCTCGCGGATCAGGCGCCGCGAGCGGTCGAGTTCGCCGTGCGCGCCGAACACCTCGCGTCCGACGAACTCGCGCAGCTCGCCCATCAGCGCGGTCTGCTCGTTCATGGCCTGCACATGCACCGGCGTGCCGGCCGAGCGCCGCAGCGCCCACAGCGCCAGCGCCAGCCAGGCGCCGACCATCGCCGCCATCGCCGACAGCACCAGGGCGGTCGAGCCGCCGAGGGCCTGCGCGGCGACGAACAGGATCGTCAGCGCCAGCGGCCCGGCCAGCGGCAGGATCGTGGAGCGAAGCGAAAACTCACGCATCGGCAGGCTCCTGGGTGGACTGCTTCAGCAGTTCGGCCGCCATGCGCTCCAGCGGCAGGACCCTCTCGGCGGCGCCGAGCTTGACCGCGGCGCCGGGCATGCCCCAGACCACGCTGCTGGCCTCGTCCTGGGCGAACGTCATCGCGCCCTGCTGGCGCATCTCGAGCAGCCCCTGCGCGCCGTCGTCGCCCATGCCGGTCAGGATCGCGCCGGCCGCATTCGCGCCCGCGGCCTGCGCCACCGAGCGGAACAGCACGTCGACGCTCGGGCGGTGGCGGTTCACCGGGTCGGTGTCGGCGATCCGGCAACGGAAATGCGCGCCGTCGCGCTCGACCCACAGGTGGCGGCCGCCCGGCGCGACGTAGGCGCAGCCGGCGACGATCGGCTGGCGATCGCGCGCCTCCGACACCGACATCGGCGAGGAACGATCCAGGCGTTCGGCGAACGAGGCGCTGAACGAAGCCGGGATGTGCTGGGCGATGACCACCGCCGGTGCGTCGGCCGGCATGCCGTCGAGCAGTTCGCGGATCGCCTCGGTGCCGCCGGTGGAGGCGCCCAGCGCGACCAGGCGGTCGGTGGTGCGGAACGCGGGGCGTTGCTTGCGCGGCATGCCGAGCTCGACCAGCGCGCGCGACGGCGGCTGCACCGAGCGCGGCCGCGCGGCGGCGGTCGAGCGGACCTTGGCGATCAGCTCGCCGGCGTAAAGCTCCAGGCCGTTGGCGATGTCCACCTTCGGCTTGGTGATGTAGTCCACCGCGCCCAGCTCGAGCGCCTGCAGCGTGACGTGCGCGCCGAGCTCGGCCAGCGACGACACGATCAGCACCGGCATCGGCCGCAACCGCATCAGGTTCTCGAGGAAGCGCAGCCCGTCCATGCGCGGCATCTCGATGTCGAGCGTGATGACGTCGGGCTTGAGCGCGCGGATCTTCTCGCGCGCGACGTAGGGATCGGGCGCGGTGCCCACCACTTCGATGCCGGCGCCGCGCGACAGGATCTCGGGCAGCAGCTTGCGCACCAATGCGCTGTCGTCGACCACCAGGACCTTGATGCTCATGCGAACACCTCGACCGCGCCGTGGATGACCGGCGTCTCGCGCAGGCGATCGCGGTAGAGCGTCTCCATGCGGCCGACTTCGTGCACCTGCACCGGCGGCAGCTTCTTGACCATGGCCTTGCCTGTGGCCGGGTAGAAGGCGACCTTGCGCGGCTGGTTGCCGAGCAGGTCCTCGGAGACGACGCGGATGCCTTCGCGTTGCAGGTACTCGCGCGCGAAGCGCACGTTCTGCTCGCCGACGTTGCCGACCGTGAAGCCCTTGAGCACATTGCCGCCGCCGAACAGCTTGGCCTGCAGGCGCGGGCGCCGCGCGCCCGCCTTGAGCAGCTCGTTGAGCAGCACTTCCATGGCGTGCACGCCGTAGCGTGCCGCCTCACCCACCGGGCTGGAGCCGCTTTCCGGGAGCATGAAGTGGTTCATGCCGCCGGCGCCGATCGCCGGGTCGTGCAGGCAGCAGGCCACGCAGGAACCCAGCAGCGTCATCATGACGACATCGTTCGAGGTGGCGAGGAACTCGCCCGGCAGGATCTTGATGGCCTGCGCCGCGAGGTCGCGGTCGTAGTAGTTCAGCGGCTGGCGCGCCGGATACTGCGGGTGCGGCCGCAGCGCGCGCGATTCGCGCATTCTCACGACGCGGCTCCGGCCAGCCGGTAGACGGTGCGGCCGCAGGGCCGGAACAGGTCGCTGGCCCGCAGCAGGCTCTCCGAATGGCCCATGAACAGCAGGCCGTCCGGGGCCAGCAGCGGCGCGAAGCGGCACAGCAGCTCGCGGCGCGTGGCCTCGTCGAAATAGATCATGACGTTGCGGCAGAAAATCGCGTCGAGCGGCGCGCGGATCGGCCAGCGCGCGTCGAGCAGGTTCAGCGGCTCGAAGCGGACCAGCGCGGCGAGCTCGCCGGCGACGCACACCGAGCCCTCGCGGGCGCCGGTGCCGCGACGGAAGAAGCGCCGCTGCAGGCCGCGGTCCAGCGCCTCGACCCGCTCCATCGGATAGACGCCGGCCCGCCCGGTGGCGAGGACCTGCGTGTCGACGTCGGTGGCCAGGATGCTGACCGGCGGCGTGAAGCTGCCGAACGCGTCGACCGCGGTCATCGCGATCGAGTACGGCTCCTCGCCGGTGGAGGCGGCCGCGCACCAGATGCGCGCCGGGCGCGCAGGATCCGTCGCGGTGCGGCGCTGCAGGTGGTCACGCAGCGTCGCGAAGTGGTGGGCCTCGCGGAAGAACGAGGTCAGGTTGGTGGTCAGCGCGTTGGTGAACGCCTCCCACTCCGGGGTTGCCTCGTTGTCCTCGAGCCCATCGAGGTAACTGCGCACCGAACCGAGACCGACCGCCCGCAGCCGCCGCGACAGGCGGCTGTACACCATGTTCAGCTTGCTCGGTCCCAGCGAGATGCCGGCGCGCGCGTGGATCATGCGGCGCACGCGCTCGAAGTCCCGTTGCGTGTACTCGAACTGGCGAACTTCGGTGGCGGTGTCCATCGGGTGCTCCCTGCCGCGCGGGTCCGCCGTGGTGGCGGGCCCGCGCGTCCGGGGGATGCCTCAGAACTCGGCCCAGTGGCCGGACTCGGCCCCGTGCGCCGCGCGGTCGTTACCCGCTGCCGGGCGCGTGCCGTTGGACTTTGGAGCCGCCGCCGGCCTGGCCGGGGCGACGACGCGGAGCGACCTGGCCGGAGTTGCGGCGCGGGCCGGGGCGACGACGATCGCACCCTGCGCCGCCTGCGCCAGCTTGAACGCCGCGATCGACTTCGACAGGCCTTCAGCCTGGTCCTCGAGCGCCTTGGCCGAAGCCGCAGCCTGCTCGACCAGTGCCGCGTTCTGCTGCGTCACCTCGTCCATCTGCGTCACGGTCTGGTTGACCTGCTCGATGCCGCTCGACTGCTCCTGCGACGCGGCAGTGATCTCGCCCATGATGTCGGTCACGCGCTTCACCGACTGCACGACCTCGCCCATGGTCTTGCCGGCGGTCTCGACCAGGCGCGAGCCGTCCTGCACCTTCTCGACCGAGTTCGAGATCAGCGCCTTGATCTCCTTGGCGGCGCTGCCGGAGCGCTGCGCCAGGCTGCGCACCTCGGCGGCGACCACCGCGAAGCCGCGGCCCTGCTCGCCGGCGCGGGCGGCCTCGACCGCCGCGTTCAGCGCCAGGATGTTGGTCTGGAAGGCGATGCCGTCGATGACGCCGATGATGTCGACGACTTTCTTGCTCGACTCGTTGATCGCGCTCATGGTCGTCACGACCTGGTTCACCACGTCGCCGCCCTTCTCGGCCACGTCGGCCGCGCCGCGCGCCAGCTGGTTGGCCTGCTTGGCGTTCTCGGCGTTCTGCTTGACCGTCGAGGTCAGCTCTTCCATGCTCGACGCGGTCTCCTCGAGGCTCGACGCCTGCTGCTCGGTGCGCGACGACAGGTCGGCGTTGCCGGTGGCGATCTCGCCCGAGGCGGTGATGATGGCGTCGGAGGCCTGCTTGATCTGGTTGACGATGCCGGCCAGCTGCTCCTGCATGCCGGTCATGGCGTGCAGCAGGCTGCCCTCGTCGCCCTTGTCGATGGCGATCGGCGTGGCCAGGTCGCCGCCGGCGATGCGGCGCGCGACTTCACGGGCGTAGCTCGGCTCGCCGCCCAGCTCGCGGGCCAGGTTGCGCACGATCAGCCAGCCGGCGCCGAGGCCGTAGCCGACCGCGAGCAGGATCACGACCAGGAACAGGTTGCGCAACGTCTCGTACTTGCTGACGGCCGCGGTGTACTGGGCCTGGGCCGACTGCACGTGCAGCGTCACCAGCCGCGCCAGGGGCACGCGCGCGGCCGCGTAGTACGGCTCGACCTTGTCGGAGTAAATCAGGCGGTGCGCCATGCGGTCCCCGGACTGGAGGGCCGTGATCGTCGGCCGCAACCCGGCGTCGATGTACTGGTTCAGGAGGCCGCTGAGCTCGTCGAACAGCTGCTTCTCCTCGCCGCTGAGGCCGGCGCCGACGAATTGGGCGTGCAGCTCTTCGATCTGCTCGATCTTGGCGGTGAGCTTGTCGGCAGACTCGGCCAGGATCTCGTCCTCTTCGATGAACAGCGGACGCGAGGCATCGCCGCGCGCGCGCGCCATCAACTGGTCGATCTCGGCCAGGCGCGACAGGTCGACGATGCCGTCTTCGTAGACTTCGAGCAGCGCGGCGTTGGCGCGGTTGAGGCCATTGAGGCCCAGCGCGCCGATCAGGGCGAGCACCAGCGTCAGGGGGGCGACCACCAGCATCAGTCGCGCTTTCATCGTGAGCTTGTTCAACATGGGAATCTCCATTTCAATTCTCGGCAAGGCGGTTGCAGTGGACTTAATTCAGGGTTTGGGCGACCAGCGCCATATCGGCGCTGCTCATGAGTCGTTCGATGTCGACCAGGATCAGCATGCGGTTGTCGAGCGTGCCGATGCCGGTCAGGAACTGCGCGCCGACGGTGGCGCCGAGCTCCGGGGCCGGGCGGATCTGCGCGGGGCCGAGCGCGACGACGTCCGACACGCCGTCCACCACCATGCCGACGACGCGGTTGGCGACGTTGAGGATGATCATCACGGTCAGCGCGGTGTAGTCGACCTTGCCGAGCTTGAACTTGATGCGCATGTCGACGACCGGGACGATCGTGCCGCGCAGGTTGATCACGCCCTTGATGAACTCCGGGGCGTCGGGAATGCGGGTGACCGTGCCGTAGCCGCGGATCTCCTGGACCTTCAGGATGTCGACGCCGTATTCCTCGGTGCCGAGCGTGAAGGTCAGGAACTCGCGGAGCACGTCCGGGTTGGCGCCGGGCTCCAGGGCCCGGGCAGTGGCGAGCGTCATGCTGAGACTCCAGTGGATGCGGTAAGCGAATTGGATTGGGCCAGGCGGGACAGGCCGCCGACGTCGACGATGAGCGCCACGCGCCCGTCGCCCATGATGGTGGCGCCCGAGATACCCGGGATGCGCCGGTAGTTGGCGTCGAGGTTCTTGATCACGACCTGCTGCTGGCCGACCAGCTCGTCGACGCGGATCGCGACCTTGCGGCCCTCGGCCTCCATCAGCACGACGGTGCCGTGGGCGCCAGCGGCGGCGGCCGAGCGCACCGAGAACACGTCGCGCAGGCTGAACAGCGGCACGCATTCACCGCGCACGCGCAGAACATCGTTCGTGCCGACTATGGTCTTGACGTCGTCGGCCGCCGGCTGCAGCGACTCGACCACGCTGTTGAGCGGCACGATGAAGATCTCCTCGCCGACCGCGACCGACATGCCGTCGAGGATCGCCAGCGTCAGCGGCAGGCGGATGGTGACCTTCGTCCCCTCCCCCGCCATCGACCAGACGTCGACCTGGCCGCCCAGCGAGACGATGTTGCGCTTGACCACGTCCATGCCGACGCCGCGGCCGGACAGGTCGGTCACCGCCTCGGCGGTCGACAGGCCGGGCGTGAAGATCAGCTGCCAGACGTCGGCGTCGGGCGCGCCGTCGGGCACGGCCAGGCCGCGCCGGGCGGCGCTGGCCAGGATGCGGGCGCGGTCGAGCCCGCGGCCGTCGTCGGTGACCTCGATGATGACGCTGCCGGCGCGGTGCGAGGCGCCCAGCGTGATGGTGCCGGTCTCGTCCTTGCCGGCGGCGCGCCGCTCGTCCGGGCCCTGCAGGCCGTGGTCGATGGCGTTGCGCACCAGGTGCGTGAGCGGATCGACGATCTTCTCGATCACGCTCTTGTCGAGCTCGGTGGCGCCGCCCTCGGTGTGCAGGCGCACGTTCTTGCCGAGCTTGCCGGACAGGTCGCGCACCACGCGCGGGAAGCGGCTGAACACGAAGTCCATCGGCAGCATGCGCACCGACATGACCGAGTCCTGCAGGTCGCGTGTGTTGCGCTCGAGCAGGGCCAGGCCGTTGAGCAGGCGCTCATGCTGGGCCGGCTCGAGGCCGTCCGAGCACTGCTTGATCATGGCCTGCGTGATCACCAGCTCGCCGACCAGGTTGATCAGGGCGTCGACCTTGTCGATGCCGACGCGGATCGAGCCGCTTTCATTCTGGAATTGGGCCGCGGCGCGCGCCTCGCCGCCGTCGGCCGCGGGCGTTTCAGATGCGATGGGCGCTTCGGCGGCCGGAGCAATGATGTACAGGTCGCATTCGCCTTCGACCCAGGCGAAGGCTTCCTCGATGCGTGAACGCGGCGCGGACGTGGCCAACTCCAGGTGCCAGGAAAGGTAGGCGTTTTCCGGTTCGAGCTGGCCGAAGGCCGGCAGGCGCGACAGGTCGCACTCGACCTTCAGCGCGCCCAGCTCGGCGAGCTCGGCCAGGATGCGCAGCGGATCGTTGCCGCCCTTGAGCATCCCGGGCTTGGGCGAGAAGTGAATCGACCAGGTGGCAACGGAGCCGCGCTCAACCGACGTCGCGGCCGGCGAGCCGGCGCCGCCCAGGATCTGTTCCAGCGCCTTCGACAGCTCGGCGACGCGGCCGGCGTCGCAGGCGGCGCCGGACTGCGCGGCGTCCAGCATGTCGCGCAGCACGTCGACCGAGCGGATCAGCGCGGCGGACTCGGCGGTGCCGGCGGCGCGCTGGCCCGAGCGCATCTGGTCCAGCAGCGTCTCGAGCAGGTGCGTCAGGCGCGTCATCTCGGTCAGGCCGAAGGTGCCGGCGCCGCCCTTGATCGAATGCGCGGCGCGGAAAATCGTGTTGATGGTCTCGGCGTCGCCATGACCCTGCTCCAGGCGCAGCAGGCCCTGCTCCATGGCGTCGAGCCCTTCGCGGCTCTCGTCCAGGAAGGTCTGCATGAAGCGCTGCAGGTCGATGGTGGCCATGGCTTCGGTCAGCCGAGCACGCGCTTGATCGTGGCGACCAGCTGCTCGGGATTGAACGGCTTGACGATCCAGCCGGTGGCGCCGGCGGCCTTGCCTTCCTGCTTGCGCTCGGCGGCGGCCTCGGTGGTCAGCATCAGCAGCGGCGTGAACTTGTAGTCGGCTTCCGCGCGCAAGGCGCGGATCAGCGCCATGCCGTCCATGTTCGGCATGTTGATGTCGATCACGGCGAGCCTGAACTTCTCCTTCTTCGCCAGGCCGAGCGCGACCGCGCCGTCCTCGGCTTCGACCACGTCGAAGCCGGCGGAGCGCAGCGTGAACGCCACCATCTGGCGCATGGAGGGTGAATCGTCAACGGCGAGGATGCGGGACATGGGGGTTCCTTGGATCAATTCGGGGCCAGGCCGAGCACGGACGCGATGCCAAGCTGGAGGGCGCTGGCGCGCAGGGTGGCCGGCGGCTGGCGCCAGGCGGTGGCGCGGCCGGACTCGGCGCGGGTGCGGAAGAACGCGGCCAGTACCTGCAGCGACGCCGTGTGCACCCGCAGCAGGGCGGCGGCGTCCAGCACGACCTGCGCCGGATCGGCGACGTGCGGCGCCAGCCGCGCGTGCAGCGCGGCCGCGGCCTCGATGCTGAGCTCGGCCGGGAGGGCGACGGTGCAGGGCCGGGGGGCATCCCCACCGGACCGGGAGGCGCGGGACTTCTGCTTCAAACGCTGCTTGCGCATGGGCTTGTCACGTAAGTGCTTGAGCGATGCGCTAATGTAGAAGCCGCCTCCCGGGGACTGAATGACCGCGCGGGACAAAAACCTGATGAAAACGGACAGCCCTGGCACGAGCTACCACGACTTTCGTCGAAGCCTGGCGGGTTGCCAGCTCACGGTGCAGCTCGGGCTCGACCACGGCCTGACGCTGGAGCAGTGCCTGCACGGCAGCGGCATCACGGCGGACATGCTGCAGGACCCGGCCGCAGACATCAGCCTGGACCAGGAAATCGTGCTCACGCGCAACGTGGTCACGCCGCTGCGCCAGGTGCCGGCACTCGGCGTCGAGGCCGGGCTGCGCTACAGCCTGTCCACGTTCGGCATCTGGGGCTTCGCGCTGCTGGCCAGCAGCACCATCCGCGCCGCCCTGGACGTGGCCACCCGGTACCACGCGCTCGCCATGTCGTTCAACCCGGTCACCCTGCAGGCCCTGAACGGCAACCTGCGCCTGCTCTACGCCGACGCCGACACGCCGGAGGACCTGCGCACGTTCAGCACCGAGCGTTCGCTCGCCTGCACCGTGCGCATCACGCGGGAGCTGGCCGGCAAGGCCATGCCAATGAACGACCTGCGCCTGCGCGCATCGCGCCCGGCCCACGCGGCGCGCCTGGAGGAGGTGTTCGGCGTGATGCCGCAGTTCGACGCGCACGACAACTCGTTCGCCATCGACGGGCCCTGGCTCGACACGCCGATCGTGTTCGGCAATCCGATCGTGGCCCGGCAAGTCGAGGACCAGTGCCGGGCGCTGGTCGAGAGCCGGCGCCAGCGCGACGGCATGGCCCTGAGGGTTCGCGACGCCATCCTGCACAACCCCACCCGCATCCCGTCGATGGACGCGATTGCCGGCGAGCTGTGCATGACCGTGCGCACGCTGCGGCGCAAGCTCGAGGCCGAGCGCACCTCGTATCGCGAGCTGGTCGAGGAAGTGCGCCAGACCCTGGCGCAGGCGCTGCTGAAGCAGGCCGGCATGAAGATGGAGGAAGTGGCCGAGCGCCTCGGGTATTCCGACGCCACCAGCTTCGCCCATGCCTTCCGGCGCTGGAAAGGCCGGGCTCCCAGCGAGTTCCGCTGACCCGAACCGGGCTGTCCGTTTTCATCAGGTTTTTGTCCGGCGCGAGCATTCACCGGATCGCGCCCGGCTTCTACATTGGCGGCCACCTCACCAGCCGGTTCACCCGCCGCCAGATGTCGACCCCAAAGATCCTGATTGTCGATGACTCGGACACCCGGGCGGCTCGGCTCGAGGCGATCGTCCGAGACGCCGGCTTTACCCCCGTTCACGCCGGCAGCGATGCACTCGAGCGCGCCCGGGCCGAGCGGCCCGACCTGATCCTGCTCAACGTGGTGATCCCCGAGGCCGACGGCTACGAAGTGTGCCGCGAGCTGCGCCAGGACCGCGCGGTCAGGCACATCCCGGTGATCGCCGTGGCCACGCCGCGGAGCCAGGCCGACCAGCTGTGGGCGCGCATGCAGGGCGCTTCCGACGTCGTCAGCGCGCCCTACTCGATCGAGCAACTCATCGGTGCGATCCGCACCGCGCTGATCTAGGCAGCGCATGCCCACCGACCTGCTCCAGTTCAGCTGGCACGCGGTGCCGTA
>JBQTJQ010000211.1:0-5497 GCA_052386975.1 Gammaproteobacteria bacterium
TGGCGGGCGCCCGCTCGCAGCGCCGCGTGCTGGGCGAGGCGGTGCCCGTGCTGAGCCTGCCGCAATCGGGACATAATCTGGCGGCCCTGGTCGAAGCCGCCTGCCTCGACCGGCGGCTGCAGCTCGACGGCGTGGATGCGCCGGCCGCGCTGGCGAAGCGCCAGGCCCGCGCCATCAAGAAACGACAGGGAAGATGAAGCTCGTGATCGTCAGCGGCCTCTCCGGGGCCGGCAAGACCGTCGCCCTCAAGCAGTACGAGGACCTGGGCTATTACTGCATCGACAACCTGCCGCTGGGCCTGCTCGGGCCGCTGTCGCTGCGCGCGCTGCGCAACCAGCGCTACGCCAAGCTGGCGGTCGGCATCGACGCGCGCGCCAGCCCGCGCGAAATCGCGCGCTTCCAGAACATCCTGGCGCGCCAGCGCGCGCGCGGCGTCGAGACCCAGGTGCTGTTCCTGACCGCGACCGACGCCGTGATCCTGCGGCGCTACCACGAGACGCGGCGCCGGCATCCGTTGAGCGGCTCGCTGACCGAGGCGATCCAGCGCGAGCGCGCGCTGCTGTACCCGATCGCGGACATCGCCGACGTGACCATCGACACCACCGCGATGAACCTGCACACGCTGCGCGAGGAAGTGCGCCTGCGCCTGCCGGACAAGCCGGGCCGCATGTCGCTGGTGCTGCTGTCGTTCGGCTACAAGAACGGCATCCCGCCCGGCGCCGACTACGTGTTCGACATCCGCTACCTGCCCAACCCGCACTGGATCCCGGCGATCGCCGCGCATGACGGGCGCCACCGCAAGGTCGCGAAGTTCCTGGAAAAGGACCCGCTGGTGCCAAAGACACTGCGCGACATCGAGGGCTTCCTCAAGCGCTGGCTGCCGCGATTCGAGAAGCAGGACCGCGCCTACGTCACCGTCGCCATCGGCTGCACCGGTGGCAAGCACCGCTCGGTGTACGTGGTCGAAAAACTGGCGAAGCGCTTCGCCGGCAAGTACGACCCGGTGGTGGTGAAGCACAAGGATCTTCCCGCATGACCGTCGGCATCCTGCTGGTGACCCACGGCAAGATGGGCCATTACCTGCTCGACACGCTGCACGACATGATCGGCGAGCTGCCGCTGGCGGCCGACGTGCTCGAGGTTCGGCGCGTGCAGGACCCCAACGTTTTGCTACGCCAGGGCGGCCGCATGATCGACCGGCTCGACGGCGGCAAGGGTGTGCTGATCCTGACTGACGCCTTCGGCTCGACGCCGAGCAACATCGCCTCGCGCCTGCACCAGAAGGGCCGCACCGTGGTCGTCGCCGGCATCAACCTGCCGATGATGGTGCGCATCTTCAACTACCCGCAGCTCGACCTGCCCCGGCTTGCCGCGGCCGCGGTCGAGGGCGGCCAGCGCGGCGTGCGCGTCTGCGACGATCCGCCGCCGGAGGCGCCGTGATGGAACGCACCCTCACCATCGTCAACAAGCTGGGCCTGCACGCGCGGGCCGCGGCCAAGCTCGTCACGCTGGCGGGCAAGTTCAAGTGCGACATCCGCGCCATCAAGGACGGCCGCGAGGTCAGCGGCAAGAGCATCATGGGCGTGATGATGCTGGCGGCGGCCAAGGGCAGCCGCATCACGTTCCGGGCCGAAGGGCCGGATGCGGAGAAGGCGCTGGCCGCGATCGAGGCACTGGTTGCGCGCAAGTTCGACGAAGCCGCTTAAAAAGGGGGACAGAACTATTTTTCCCGTGGAGTTTGTGCAGTTTCCGCCTTCCGGCGGAAAAATTGTTCTGTCCCCTTTTTAGTATGAGCATCTGGCTCTCCGGCATCGGCGTCTCGCGCGGCATCGCGATCGGCCGCGTGCAGCGCGTGCACGGCGGCGAGGTCGAGGTCCCCGAGTACACGCTCGACGAATCCGAGGTGCCCGGTGAGGTGGCGCGCTTCAACGCGGCGCAGAAGCTGGCGCGCGAGCAGCTGCGGCTGGTGCGCAAGCAGATCCCCCACGGCCTGCCGTCGGAGATCGCGGCCTTCATCGACACGCACGTGCTGATGATGGAGGACCGCTCGATGACCGAGGCGGTGGTCGCGCTGATCCAGTCGCGCAAGTGCAACGCCGAGGCCGCGCTGCGCGCGCAGACCGCGCAGCTGATCGCGGCGTTCGAGCAGATGGAGGACCCGTACCTGCGCACGCGGCGCGACGACGTCGAGCACGTGTCGAGCCGCATCCTGCGGATCCTCCTCAAGAGCGAGAAGGGCGTCGCGCCCAAGGCGGCGGTGCCCGGCGCGGAGCCGCACATCATCGTCGCCGACGACCTGACGCCGGCCGACATCATCCTGATGTCGCAGCAGCGCGCGGTGGCGTTCATCACCGAGTACGGCGGCCCGCTGTCGCACACCGCGATCCTGGCGCGCAGCCTCGGCATGCCGGCCATCGTCGGCGTGCACCACGCGCGGCGCCTGGTGCAGGACGACGAGCAGATCATCATCGACGGCGAGGCCGGCCATGCCGTCGCCAATCCCGACGGCACCGCGCTGTCGTTCTACAGCAACAAGAAGCAGAGGCAGCTCGCCGCGCGCGCCGCGCTGTCCAGGCTGAAGGACAAGCCGGCGATCTCGCGCGACGGCGTCAAGATCCGCCTGCTCGCCAACATCGAGCTGCCGGAGGACGCCAAGCAGGCGCAGAAGATGGGCGCCGAGGGCGTCGGCCTGTACCGCACCGAGTTCCTCTACATGAACCGTGAAGGCCTGCCGACCGAGGAGGAGCAGTACGAGGCCTACTCCCGCGTGGTGGCGTCGGTGAAAGGGCCGATTACCATCCGCACCCTCGACCTCGGCGCCGACAAGCAGGTCGACAGCGGCCGCAGTGCCGGGCCGACGCCGAACAACCCCGCGCTCGGCCTGCGCGCGATCCGCCTGTGCCTGCGCGAGACCGAGATGTTCCGCAAGCAGGTGCGCGCGCTGCTGCGCGCCAGCGCGCACGGCGCGGTCAAGATCATGCTGCCGATGATCTCGAGCCTGCAGGAGTTCAAGCAGGCGCAGGCCGTGATCGACGGCGCGCGCGCCGAGCTGGCGCGCGAGGGCAAGAAGGTCGCCGACACCGTCGAGATCGGGGCGATGGTGGAGATCCCGGCGGCGGCGATCGC
This sequence comes from Gammaproteobacteria bacterium, assembly GCA_052386975.1. GTDB lineage: Bacteria > Pseudomonadota > Gammaproteobacteria > Nevskiales > Nevskiaceae > JACPFV01. The sequence goes on from JBQTJQ010000211.1 coordinate 3,127, forward strand.
GGCGCCGATCCTGGCGCGCCACGCGCGCTTTTTCTCGATCGGCACCAACGACCTGATCCAGTACACGCTGGCGATCGACCGCGTCGACGACGAGGTCAACTACCTGTATGACCCGCTGCACCCCGCCGTGCTGCAGCTGATCCGCGCGACGATCCAGGCCGGCGAGCGCGCCGGCATCCCGGTGGCGATGTGCGGCGAGATGGCCGGCGACCCGCGATTTACGCGCCTGCTGCTCGGCCTCGGCCTGATCGAGTTCTCGATGCATCCCGGCAACGTGCTCGAGGTCAAGCGCCAGATCATCGAGTCGGACGTAGCGCTGCTGCGCGAGCGCGTGGCGCAGGTCCTCGACGGCACCGACGGGCTCAAGCTGCGCGACGAGCTCGAAGCGCTGACGCACCTATGAAAAAGGGGACAGAACTATTTTCACCGAAACAACGCGGATTCATCCGTGTCGCGCGAAAATAGTTCTGTCCCCTTTTTCAGGCCGCTGCGCCTGCTCAGCTACAACATCCACGTCGGCCTGCGGCCGGGACACTTCGGCCATTACGTGACCCGCGCCTGGCGCCACGTGCTGCCGGGGCCGGGCATGCACCAGACCCTCGACCACATGGCCGAGCTGATGCAGGACCTCGACTTCGTCGCGGTGCAGGAAGCCGACGTCGGCAGCCTGCGCACGCGCTTCGTCAACCAGCTCGAGTACCTCGCCAAGCGCGCCGGCTTCAGCCACGTCGGCCACACCGTCACGCGGGACCTCAAGCCCTTTGCGCGCCACGCGCTGGGCTTCCTGAGCCGCGCCGCGCCGCTGGCCACGGAGGAGCACACGCTGCCCTCGCGCATCCCCGGCCGGCGCGCGATGACCGTGCGGCTCGGGCCCGAGGGGCAGGGCCTGAACCTGCTCATCGCCCACCTGTCGCTCGGCCGCCAGGACCAGCTGCGGCAGCTCGATTACCTCGCCGGGCTGGTCGCGCCGGGCGCGCCGACCGTGCTGCTCGGCGACCTCAACTGCGAGGCGCGCGTGCTGCGCGAGCACGGTGGCCTCACGCGCGGCGGCCTCTGGGTGCCGCACGCGACGCCGGTGACGTTCCCGGCCTGGAACCCGCGGCGCAGCCTCGACCACATCCTGACCACGCCGCACGTCGAAGTGCACCGGCTCGAGGCGCTGCCGCACACCTACTCCGACCACCTGCCGCTGCTGGCCGAAGTGTCGGTCCCGGGCCAAAGGCCGGCGCCGTGACCCTGCTTCCGGTCGAGCTGCTGGCCGTCTCGATCCACGCCTTCGGCGCGCTGCTCACCGCCGGCCATGCGCTCATGAACAAGCGCGATCCGCGCTCGGCCTGGGCCTGGATCACGGTGTGCTGGCTGTTTCCGCTGGTCGGCGCGGTGTTCTACCTGCTGTTCGGCATCAACCGCATCGTGCGGCGCGCGCGCCGCGAGATGGGCATCGCGCCGGCGCGCCACGCCGCCGCCGGCGAGGAGCTGCCGGACGTGCCCGGTCTGCGCCAGGAAGTGCGGGAGCTGGTGCGGCTCGGGCGCATCATGACCGGCCGGCCGCTGCTGGCCGGCAACAGCGTGACGCCGCTGCACAACGGCGAGGCGGCCTACCCGGACATGCTGGCCGGCATCGCGCGCGCCAGGCGCACGGTCTGGCTCGAGAGCTACATCTTCGACGGCGGCGAGATCGCCACGGCTTTCGCCGAGGCGCTCGGCGCGGCGCAGAAGCGCGGCGTGCAGGTGCGCGTGCTGCTCGACGGCGTCGGCACGCTGGGCGGCAGCGGCGTCGCGCTGCTGCAGCGGCACGGCGTGGGCGTGGCGCGATTCCTGCCGCTGCGGCTCTGGCCGCCGATGCTGCACGTCAACCTCCGCAACCACCACAAGCTGATGACGGTGGACGGCGAGGTGGCCTGGACCGGCGGCATGAACGTCGCCGACGAGCACTTCGTCAAGCGCGGCCCGGACGCCATCGTCGACCTGCACTTCCGCATCGAAGGCCCGGTGGTGCCGCAGCTCGAGGCGGTGTTCGCCGAGCACTGGCGCTTCGCGGCGCGCGAGCCGCTGGCGTGCTCCGCCTTTACGCCGGTGGGGCGCGGCGAGACCCACTGCCGTGCGATCACCGACGGGCCGAACGACGCGGTGGACCGCCTGCAGCTGGTGCTGCTGGCGGCGATCGCCAACGCGCACGAGCGCATCTGCATCATGACGCCGTACTTCATCCCGACGCCCGAGCTGTCCGGCGCGCTGCAGTCGGCCGCGCTGCGCGGCGTCGAGATCGACATCGTGCTGCCCAGGCGCAGCGACCAGTGGTGGGTGGACTGCGCCACGCGGCGCTGGCTCACGCAGCTGGTCGGCCGCATGGTCAAGGTCTGGTACCGGC
>JBQTJQ010000212.1:0-3880 GCA_052386975.1 Gammaproteobacteria bacterium
CATGGAAAGAATCCTCCACTTCTCACCCTAGCCCTCTCCCCGCCACGCGGGGAGAGGGGATTAACTCTTCGGCATCGGCAGGCACTCCATCACCTCGACCGAATCGCCCGGAAACAGCGTGAAGTGCGGGTGGTTCTCGAACAACCGCGCCGCGGCTTCGTGCGATTTGGCCTGGACGATGGTGTAGCCGGCGATCTGGTTACTGATGTCGCTGATGCCTTCGGGGCCGATGCGCTTGGTCTTGCCCAGCGGCGCGCCGTTGTCGACGATCGCCTGGGCATGCTTCTCGCCCCACGCGAACCAGGCCTGCATGCCTTCCTGCTCGCGCTGCTTGCGGGCTTGCGGGTCCGGGAACTGTTTCTGGTACTTCGCGAATGCTTGGGGGGTGCCGGCGTAAATGGCCATGAACTTTTTCATGCGAACGCCTCCACTACCGGCCTGACCTCCACCGTCCCGCCCACGCGCAGCGTCGGGATGCCCTGCGCCAGCGCGAGGGCCTCGTCGAGGTTCTTGCACTCGACCAGGTGATAGCCGCCGAACTGCTCCTTGGTCTCGGCAATCGGCCCGTCGGTGATGCTCGGCTTGCCGTTGCGCTGGCGCACGGTGGTGGCGCTTGCGCTGGACTCGAGCTGCGCCGAGCCGTGGTGGCGGCCGCTGTCGTGCAGGCGCTCGGTCCAGGCCCGGTAGTCCTTCATGACGGCCGCGCGCTCGGCCTCGGGCAGGCCGTTCCAGCGGGCTTCTTCGATGCAGCACATCAGCAGGTATTTCATTTGCCCCTCTTCGCCCGCCGCGCCAGTTCCTTCTCGCTGGGCTCAGTCTGCACGAACGAGCCCGCCGGAATCTCCCCGGCCGGCACATACGTGCTCATCACCACGCCCTTTTTCGAAACCTTCGAGGCCACCAGCCGCAGCGACCCGGCCGCGCGCCCGCTTCGAACAGGCGCTTGCCGCGGCCCAGCACGACCGGGAAGGTCCAGACGTTGTACTCGTCGATGAGCGCTGCGGCTTGCAGCGTCTGGATCAGGTTGCCGCTGCCGATGATCTGCAGGTCCAGGCCGGGCCTGGCCTTGAGCGCGGTGATGGCCGCGACGACCTCGCCGCCCAGCACCGACGAGTTGTGCCACTCCAGTGACTTGAGCGTGCGGGTCGCGACATGCTTGTGCGCCGCATTGAGCGTCCGCGCGGTCGGATCGTCCTTGGCCTGGTAGGGCCAGTAGGCCTCGAAGATCTCGTAGGTCTTGCGGCCGAGCACGAGCTCGCGGTCCTTGCCGTCGAAACCTGCCGCGGAGACATCCGTCTTTTCGTCCCAGAACGCGAACACCCAGCCGCCGTGCGCGAACCCGGCCGGATCCTCGTCCGGCCCTCCGGGTGCCTGGAGGACGCCGTCGAGGGAGACGAAGGTGGAGGCGATGAGCTTGCGCATGGATGACTCCGGTCGCGCCTGAAGGCGCTCCTACAGGGGGTTCTGCTTGTTAGTCGAACGGGCGGGGTCGGAATCGACAGGCTGGGCTCATGCCGTGAGCCAGGTGCGGCCGTAGGCTGGGCATCCGTACGCTGCATGCGAGGGCATAATGAGACCCATGGCAACTACCCCAACCCTTGAGTCCTTGGCGCAGGCGGCCTTGCGGCTGAGGCCTAGCGCGCGCGCCAGGCTCACGCGCACGCTCGTCGAGAGTCTCAGTGGACTTTCGCGCAAGGAACTGGACGCCCTCTGGATGGCCGAGGCCGAGAGGCGCGACGCCGAGATGGAGTCTGGCAAGGTCAAGGGCATTCCGGGCGAGCAGGTGTTCGATCGCATCGAGTCCAGGCACAAGAAAAAGAAATAGATGCTGCCGCACGAGTTCCACCCTCTTGCGGCCCGGGAGCTGGAGGAGGCAGTGGATCATTACGAGACCGCCGCGCGCGGCAAGGGCCTAGAGCTGCTGAATCAGGTTCGAGCGGCCATCGCGCAGGTGTGCGAATTCCCGGAGTCGGCGCCAATCACGCGCGGCGCGGTCAGATCGCTCGTCGTGCAGCCGACATCAAAATGGGAATTCACGATCCACTACCGAGCCAAACCCGGTCTCATTCGCGTGCTGGCGGTCGCTCATCAGGCACGTCAGCCGTTCTATTGGTTCGGGCGCCGGTAGGTCTGGTGCGGCGACCGGGCTCATGCCGTGAGCCCGGCAGGCCCGTAGATTGGCCGGCAGAAGAAAAAACGCGGTGGACCGCTTAGACCCATATGGATATAATACGGCCGCTCCGCTGGATCGCATCCAGCAAGAAGGACTTGCTCGCGATGCCCGACGAAGTTCAGGACACGTTCGGCTACGCGCTGCATCTCGCACAAATTGGCAGGAAGGCAGATGAGGCGAAGGTGCTCAGAGGGTTTGGGTCGGCTGGCGTTCTGGAGGTCGTCGAGGACGCGCGCGGCGGCACTTACCGCGCGGTTTACACGGTGAAGTTTGCGGACGCGGTCTACGTTCTGCACTGCTTCCAGAAGAAGTCCGTCAAGGGTGTCGCCACGCCGAAACCCGAGATCGAGATGATTCGAGAACGCCTCAAGGCCGCGGAAGCGCTCGCCACGGGAAGGAAGTCATGATCGATTTTGAGGAAGGCAGTACGAATGTCTACGCGGACCTGGGGCGCGCTGACGCCGAGGAGATGCTGGTCAAGGCCCAGCTCGCGGCGAAGATCTCGGACATCATCGCGCGCCGGCGCCTGACTCAGGCTGCGGCCGCCCAGCTCCTCGGCATGCCGCAACCGAAGGTTTCGAAGATGCTGCGCGGCCAATTCCGGGGGATTTCAGAGGACCGCATGATGCGCTGCCTGGCCGCTCTGGGACACGACGTTCGGATCGTGGTGAAACCCGCGCGAAAGGGCCGGCGCGGGTCCTTGGGAGTCGTGGTGCAGCAAGCGTAAGCGACAACGAAAAAAAAACATTGAACACAACCTTACAAGTACGACCTGCACTGAGGAGGGCATAGGGCGGCCTGCTGTTAAGCAGGCTCACGCCGTGAGCCAGGCATATCTGCAAACTGGTCGCAACTGCCGGCAACCAAAGTTTTGACTGCCCGCAGGACCGAGGCTTAGCATTCTTCCTACTACCCCGATGGCTTCGACTGTCGGGCGCGGGGCCTCTCCGGAGGCCCCAGCTTTTTGGGTGCAAACAAAAATGAAAACCCACCGCACCATGCTCCGAGCCTGTCGTCGCCACATAGTAACGCTTTACGTTAGTAACGCAGTTCGTTACTATCGCCGGTGATCAAGTCGTACCGGTGCTCTGAAACGGCAGCGCTGGCGCGCGGCGAGCGCGTAAGGCGCTTCGAGGCAGTGGCCACCGTCGCCCAGCGCAAGCTGCGCCAGCTTCAGATCGCCGGACGGCTCGAGGACTTGCGGGTGCCGCCTGGCAACCGACTGGAGTCGCTGAAGGGCAACCGCTCAGGCCAGTACAGCATTCGCATCAACGACCAATGGCGCCTTTGCTTCCGGTGGACGGATGCCGGCGCCGATGACGTCGAGATTGTCGACTATCACTGAGAAACGAGGATGGAACGGCTGAAGGCGGTAACCCCAGGTGAGCTGCTCTACGAGGAGTTCCTCAAGCCGATGGGGATCACGCAGTACCGGCTGGCCAAGGAAATCGGCGTGCCGGCGCAGCGCATCGGCGACATCGTCATGGGCAAGCGATCCATCACGGCCGACACCGACCTGCGACTGTGCCGCTTCTTCGGTCTCTCTAACGGTTATTGGCTTCGTGCACAGGCTGCTTACGACATGGAAGTTGCGGAGCGGTCTATCGGCGAGCAGCTCAGGAAGATCAAGCCATGGACCGATCGGAAGCGGCTGAAGACAGCGGCGGGTTAGCATCTCGCCCCCATGCCCTCCTTCGACGTCGTCTC
>JBQTJQ010000213.1:0-13535 GCA_052386975.1 Gammaproteobacteria bacterium
GGCGTTGTCGCGCCAGGCCGGCGCGACGCTGCGCCTCGTGATAGAGCCCGCGCCGGGCGCGCAATCGCCGGCGCGGCATGATGAGCAGCGCGACGCCGAGCGCCAGCGTGCCGCTGAGCAGGCGATCGACGCCGACCCGGCGGTGCGGGCGCTGAAGGAGAAGTTCGGCGCCACGGTGCGTGCCGGATCGGTCCAGCCAACGGTTCAGGGTGGCAACGGCAACGGAGCAGGCAAATGAAAGGCGGCCAGATGGGCCTGGGCAACCTGATGCGCCAGGCGCAGCAAGTGCAGGAAAACATGCGCCGGCTGCAGGACGAGCTGGCCAAGGCCGAGGTCACCGGCGAGGCCGGCGCCGGCATGGTGAAGGTCACGCTGACCGGCAAGCACCAGGCACGCCGCGTGCAGATCGATCCGGCCGCGCTGAAAGAGGACCAGGAGTTCCTCGAGGACCTGGTGGCCGCCGCCATCAACGACGCGGCGCAGAAGGTCGAAGCGCTGTCGGCGGAGAAGATGCGCGCCGCGACCGGCGGGCTGAACCTGCCGCCGGGGCTGAATCTCGGCTTGTGACCGGGGGCCTGTGACTTGACGGCCTATTCGCCGCGACTGACACGGCTGATCGACGCGCTGCGACGGTTGCCGGGCGTCGGCCCCAAGTCGGCGCAGCGCATGGCCTTCCACCTGCTCGAACGCGACCGCCAGGGCGCGGAGTTCCTGCGCGGGGCACTCGGCGAAGCCGTGGCCGGCATCGCGCATTGCCCGAGTTGCCGGATGTTCTTCGAGGACGGCCAGTGCCGCTACTGCACGGAGTCGCGCAGCGCGGCCGGGCAGGTGTGCGTGGTCGAGAGCCCGGCCGACCTGGTCGCGATCGAGACGGCGACGCCGTATCGCGGACGCTATTTCGTGCTGATGGGCCGCCTGTCGCCGATCGACGGCATCGGCCCGGCGGAGCTGGGGTTCGAGTTGCTCGGCAAGCAGCTTGCCGCGGGTGGGGTCAGGGAACTGATCATCGCAACCAACCCGAGCGTCGAGGGCGAGGCCACCGCGTACTACCTGGCCGAGATGGCGCGCGGTGCCGGGGTGAAGGTCACGCGCATCGCGCACGGCGTGCCGATGGGCGGCGAGCTCGAATACGTGGACGGCGGCACGCTGTCGCACGCGTTTTCCGGCCGGACGCCGGTGTGATCTTCAAAGGTGTCTGACACCTTTGAACTTTTGAACTTTAGACCTTCAGTAGCGCGTCGACCTTCGCCGCGCAGATGAAATCGTTCTCCGACAAACCGTTGATCGCGTGCGTCCAGAACATGATCGCCGCGGCCTTGTAGCCGAACGTGATATCGGGGTGATGGTCCTCGTTGTGCGCGATCCAGGCCCCGGCGTTGACGAAGGCCGTGGTGCGGAAGTAGTTCTTGAACTCGAAGGTGCCGTGGATCTGCTTGCCGTCGGCGGACAGTTTCCACTGCGAGCCGAGTTGCTTGAGCAGCTGTTCCGCGGCCGCGCGATCGAGCGGCTTGGCGCCGCCTTCGCAGGGCACGCACTTCTTCTGGGATAGCTCGCTCATACGGTCTCCGTCACTCCAGGGCGTGTTTGAGGTCGGCCTTCAGGTCGTCCAGGTCCTCGACGCCGACCGACAGTCGGCACAGCGTATCGCTGATGCCGAGCGCGCGCCGCGCCTCGACCGGCACGCTGGCGTGGGTCATCAGGGCGGGATGGTCGACCAGGCTCTCCACGCCGCCGAGGCTCTCGGCCAGCGCGAACAGCTCGCAACGCTCGAGGAAGCGCCGCGCCTCCTCGAGGCCGCCCTGCAGCTCGATCGTGACCATGCCGCCGTAGCGGCCGTTCATCTGCCGCTTCGCCAGCGCGTGCTGCGGGTGCGCCGCCAGCCCCGGGTAGTGCACCAGCTTGACCTTGGGGTGCGCCTGCAGCCAGTGGGCGAGCTCGAGCCCGCTCTCGCAATGGCGCTGCATGCGCAACGCCAGCGTCTTGAGGCCGCGCAGCGCGAGGAAGGAATCGAACGGCCCGGCTACCGCGCCGACCGCGTTCTGCAGGTAGGCCATGCGCTCGGCCAGCGCGGCATTGGCGCCGGCCACGATGATGCCGCCGACCATGTCGGAATGGCCGTTGAGGAACTTGGTCGCCGAGTGCATCACCAGGTCGAAGCCGTGCTCGAGCGGCCGCTGGATGTACGGACTGGCGAAGGTGTTGTCGACGCACGACAGGATGCCGTGCTTGCGCGCCATGCTGGCGATGGCCTCGAGGTCGGCCAGCTTGAGCATCGGGTTGGTCGGGGTTTCCACCCAGATCAATTTCGTGGCCGGCGTGAGCGCGGCCTCGACCTTCTTCGGGTCACGCATGTCGACGTAGCTGACGCGCAGGCCGGCCGATCTCTCGCGCACGCGCGTCATCAGACGGTAGGTGCCGCCGTACATGTCGTCGGAGGCGACCACGTGCGCGCCGGTGTCGAGCAGTTCGAGCACGGTCGCGGTGGCAGCCAGGCCCGAAGCAAATGCAAAACCTTGCGTGCCGTTCTCGAGGTCGGCAATGCAGCGCTCGTAGGCGAAGCGCGTCGGGTTCTGGCTGCGCGAGTACTCGAAGCCCTTGTGCACGCCGGGGCTATCCTGCACGTAAGTCGAGCTCTGCGAGATCGGCGGCATGATCGCGCCGGTAGCCGGGTCAGGGGCCTGGCCCGCATGGATGCAGCGGGTGCCGAAACCTTCAGGTTTGCCTTTCATTCAACACTCAACATTATCTTCACCCAAGTTGCTTGCGCAGGTAATTCAGGAGGTCGATGCGGGTGATCAGGCCGACGAACTTGCCGCGGTCGGCGACGATGGCGACGTGGTCGCGCTGGAACACCGGCAACAACTCGGCGATCGGCGCGTCGGGGGCGATGGTCTCGACGTCGCGCACCATGGCGGTGCTGACCAGGTCGCTGAAGCGCTGCGGCTGGTCCTGGACGTGGATCATCACGTCGGACTCGTCGAGGATGCCGGCGATGTTCTCGCCCTCCATCACCGGCAGCTGCGAGACGTCGAACAGCTTCATGCGCCGGTACGCCTGCAGCAGGCTGTCGCCGGGCTTCACCGTGATGGTCTTGCCCTCGGCGTAGCGGCGCACGATGAGATCCGTGAGGTTGCCGGTCTTCGGGCGCTCCAGCAGCCCCTGCTCGAACATCCAGAAGTCGTTGTACATCTTGGCCAGGTACTTGTTGCCGCTGTCCGGCACGAAGGTCACCACGCGCCTGGGCGCCCGCTGCTCGCGGCAGTACTTCAGCGCCGCGGCGACCAGCGTGCCGGTGGACGATCCGCCGAGGATGCCTTCCTTGGCCAGCACCTCGCGCGCGGTGTGGAAGCTCTCGGCGTCCGAGATCTCGTAGGCGTGCTTCACGCGCGACAGGTCGCAGTTGTCCGGCACGAAATCCTCGCCGATGCCCTCGACCAGCCAGCTGCCGGCTTCCTTCTGGATCCTGCCGGTCTTGACCACGTCCACCAGCACCGAGCCCTTCGGGTCCGCCAGCACCATCTCGACGTGCGGCGCGACGCGCGCGAAGTAGCGCGATAGGCCGGTCAGCGTGCCGCCGGAACCGACGCCGACCACGATGGCGTCGAGCTGCTGGTCCATCTGTGCCCAGATCTCGGGGCCGGTGGTGGCCTCGTGCGCCTCGGGGTTGGCGGGATTGGAGAACTGGTTGACGTAGAACGAGCCCGGCGTCTCCTTCTGCAGGCGCTCGGCGATGTCCTGGTAGTACTCCGGGTGGCCCCTGCCCACGTCCGAGCGCGTGATGATGGTCTCGGCGCCCAGCGCGCGCAGGTGCAGCACCTTCTCCTGCGCCATCTTGTCGGGCAGCACCAGCAGCAGCTTGTAGCCCTTCTGCGCGGCGACCAGTGCCAGGCCAAGGCCGGTATTGCCGGCGGTGGCCTCGATCAGCGTGCCGCCGGGCTTGATGCGGCCGTCGCGCTCGGCCGCCGCGATCATCGACAGGCCAATGCGGTCCTTGATGGACCCCGTCGGGTTCTGGTTCTCGAGCTTCGCGAACAGCCGGCAGCGGCCGGCGTCCAGGCGCCTGAGCTCGACCAGCGGCGTGTTGCCGATGTTGTCGAGAATGGAGGGGAGGGCGGTCACGTACTGCGGCTCCGCATTTTTTGGCCGCGCGAGGATATCATCACGGGCATGACGCCGAGCGCCACGAATCTGATCTGGATCGACCTCGAGATGACCGGGCTGGTCCCGGAGCAGCACCGCATCATCGAGATCGCCACCGTCGTCACCGACGCGAACCTCGAGGTGCTTGCGGAAGGCCCGGTGATCGCGATCCACCAGTCCGACGCCGAGCTCGCGGCGATGGACGAATGGAACACGCGCCAGCACGGCCAGTCCGGGCTGGCGCAGCGCGTGAAGGACAGCGCGGTGTCCGAGGCGCAGGCCGAGCAGCAGACGCTCGCGTTCCTGGCCCAGTGGGTGCCGGCCAACAAGTCGCCGATGTGCGGCAACTCGATCTGCCAGGACCGGCGCTTCCTGGCGCGCTGGATGCCGGCGCTGGAGCGCCACTTCCACTACCGCAACATGGACGTCAGCACGCTCAAGGAGCTGTGCCTGCGCTGGGCCCCCGGCATCGCCAAGGGCTTCACCAAGGAGTCGACGCACCTCGCGCTGGCCGACATCCGCGACTCGATCGCGGAGCTGCGGTACTACCGCGAACACTTCCTGAAACTGCCGGCCTGATCACACCGCCGGGATCCTGAGCACCACGCGCGCCCCGCCGAGCGCGGCGGAGCGTTCCAGCACGATCTCGCCTTCGTAGGCCCGCAGGATCTCCGCGACGGCAGCGAGCCCCAGGCCCTGGCCCGGCACGCGGTCGTCGGCGCGCACCCCACGCTCGAGCAGGCGCTCCGGCTCGGACGGGAAGCCGGGGCCGTCGTCCTCGACCGCGAGCTCGAGCGCGGATCCGGAGCGGCCGGCGTGCAGCCGCACGCGCGTGCGCGCCCACTTGGCGGCGTTGTCCAGCGTGTTGCCGAGCAGTTCGTGCAAGTCGCCGGAGTCGACGCGCGACTGCAGGCGCAACGACACCTCGAGCTCGAACGCGAGCGACTTGTCGGCGTAGACCTTCTTCAGGGCCGCGGCCAGCTTGGCGGCGACCGGCTGGACCGCGACCGGCTGGGCCAGCGCGCGCCGGCCGGCGGTGGCGGCGCGCGACAGCTGGTGGTCGGCGATCTGCTGCATGCGGCCGACCTGCTCGTCGAGCTGGCGCTGGGCGTCGCGCTCGAGCCGCGTGTCCGAGCTGAGGCCGCGCAGCACCGCCAGCGGCGTCTTCAGGCTGTGGGCAAGGTCGCCGAGCGCGTTGCGGTAGCGCTGCAGCTGGCTGCGCTCGTGGCGGATCATCGCGTTCAGCGCGCCCGCCAGCGGCGTCAGCTCCTGCGGGTAGGGCGCGTCGATCTGGCCCTGCGTGCCGGCCTCGATGCCGTTCAGCTCGCGGACCAGGCGGCGCATCGGCCGCAGGCCCCAGCGCAGCACCATCACCAGCGCGGCCAGCAGGCCCGCGGCGGCAGCGGCCAGCCACAGCCACAGCGTGCGCCGGAAGGTGCCGAGTTGCTCCTCGTAATCGCCGGGCTCTTCGAGTACCAGCATGGTGTAGCGCTGCGGGCGGCTGTCGACGGTCACGATCCAGCGCAGGCCGAACGACAGGGCGAAGCGCCCGGCGTCGCCGATGCGCTCGAGCTTCCACCGGCCGACTTCGGGCCCGATCACCAGCGGCAGCGCGCCGGCCTGGCTGGGCGAGCGCCACAGCACCTTGCCGGTCTCGTCGTACACCGCGGCCTCGAGGCCCGAGTCGGGCTGCATCAGCCGCGGTTCCGGCAGGTCGCCGTCGTTGAGCTCCAGCGTGCCGCGGTCGTTGGGCTCGGCCGCGCCGAGCAGCGCGTAGACGATGCCGCGCATGCGGTTCTGCTGGGCATCGAGCGCCGCGCGGCGGAACGAACTCTCGAGGCCGGCGCCGCACAGCCCGACGAACGTGAGCAGCACCAGGGAGGCGGCCAGCAGCAGGCGGGTCTGCAGCGACATCATGGCCGGGGAAAAATGGGGACAGAACTATTTTTCGGTTGAGTTTTTGACCCGCTATGAGTCCAGGGGAAAAATAGTTCTGTCCCCATTTTTATGTGCGCGGCAGGGTCCAGCGATAGCCTTGGCCGCGCAGCGTTTCGATCGGGTGCAGTGACTCGTCAGGATCGAGCTTGGCGCGCAGGCGGCGCACGAACACCTCGATCACGTTGCTGTCGCGCTCCATGTCCTCGGCGTACAGGTGCTCGGTCAGCGTGGACTTGGAGACGACTCGCCCGGCGTGCAGCAGCAGGTACTCGAGCAGGCGGTATTCGTAGGCGGTGAGGTCGACCGGGCCGCCGTTCAGCGTCACGCGCTTGGCGGCGGTGTCGAGCACCACCGGGCCGGACTCCAGCGTCGACTTGGCCCAGCCGCCGGTCCGGCGCAGCAGCGCCCGCGCCCGCGCCATGAGCTCTTCCTTGTGGAAGGGCTTCACCACGTAGTCGTCGGCGCCGGCTTCCAGGCCGGCGACCTTGCTTTCCCAGCCGTCGCGCGCGGTCAGGATCAGGATCGGGTAGGCACAGCCCTTCTTGCGGGCGCGCTTGACGATGTCGACGCCCGAGAGCTTCGGCAGGCCGAGGTCGACGATGGCGAGGTCGAGCGGGTACTCGGTGGCCATGTACAGGCCCTGCTCGCCGTCGCCCGCGCTGTCGACGACGAAGCCTTCGTCGGTGAAGTACTGGGCCACGAGGGCCCGCAGGTCGGGATCGTCCTCGATGACGAGGGCGCGCATGGATTCAGTCCGGCTCGATGTGGTGCACGCGGACTTCGCCGTCCTTCAGCACCTTGACGCGGTAGCCCCGGCCATCGGGCTCGACCGACAGCACGCGCCCGCCGCCGTTGAGCCGCTGCGCGCGCCGCGCGGCCTCGGCCGTGCGGCCCTGGTTGTCGCGGCGATGGTCGCGCCACCCGTCGCGGAGCTCTTCGCGGTCCTGCCGCTCGTCGCGCTTGCGCTCCTCACGACGGTTCTGGCGCTCGTCGCGCCGCTCCTCGCGTTCGTCCCTGTTCTCCGGGGCCTGCTTCTGCTGGTCGCGCGAACGCGCGTCGGCGGGCCCGGACACCAGGCCGGCCGACACGAGTGCGCAAACCAGGAGCAGCCACCGCATCGGGTTAGTGTAGGTCAATCCAGGTAGGGCGTGACGCTGACCCGCACGCGGATCGTGCGGCCAGGGTGCTCGCGCGTGCGCGTGTGGTACAGGCGCCCGTGGTAGCGGTAGGTCACCTCGTAGCCGGTGACCCTTTCCTCGTAGCGCGCCGGCCGCACCGTCTCGCACCGCGTCTCGACCACCTCGCGCTCGACCACGCGCCCGCTGCGCCAGCTGTTGCGCGCGGCGTGGTCGGCGCCGATCATCGCGCCGGCCACGGTCGCCGCGTCGTTGCCGCGGCCGCTGCCGAACTGGTGGCCGATGACGCCGCCGACGATCGCGCCGACCAGCACGGAGCCCGGAGCCGGCCCGCCGCGATAGTGGGTGCGCTCGACCACCGGCACGTCTTCGCAGACCTGGCGGGGTTCACGCACGCGGACTTCGCGCACGATCGGCTCGGCGCGGACCACGCGGGCGTAGACCCAGGCGTCGTCGTAGTCATTGGCGAATGCGGGAGCACTGATCAACAGGCCGCAGACGGCTGTCGCCAGTGCAGTCCGGATGGTCAGCTTGTTCATGCACCTTCTCCTGTCCTGGCCCGCGAAGCTGCGGGCGTGGGCACAGAGTAGGGGATCAAGCTGAATTCACCCTGAATACAAAAACCCTTTAAAAACAAGCGCGAACAAGATCCCTCGCTGCGCTCGGGATGGCGCTTCGCGTCAGTTCTTGCTCGTGGCGAACTTCTGCAGCTGGCGCGGGGTGAAGTACGAGGCCGGCTTCTCGAAGTCGTACTCGATCTCCTTCTTCTCCTGGTTGCGCATGTTGAGCACGACGTAGCGCCGTGACTGCAGGTCGTAGTGCACCTGCACGCCGCTGACCACGACCGGCACGCTGGCGAAGTTCACGGCGTGAGCCTCGGCGGTGCGCCAGAACTGGTCGCGCTCGTCGTAGATGTCCTGGCCCAGCACCAGCCAGGAATCCTCGTCGAGGTAGAACGTGCGCCGGCGATAGCGGTGGTTGAAGCCCTGGCGAACCTGCGCCTCGATCACCCACACGCGGTGCAGTTCGTAGCGCGGCACGTCCTGGTTGATGTGGCCCTGGCGGATGATGTCCTCGTACTTCACCTTGTCGGAATACATCCGGTAGCCGTTGTACGGCACCAGCATCTCGCGCTTGCCCAGCAGCTTGATGGTGTAGCGGTCGAGCGGGCCGTTGAACATGTCGATCTGGTCGTGCGTCATCAGGCCGTCGAACAGCGGGTTGTCGTAGCCGACCTCGCCGATGCGGCGCACGCGGCCCTGGCTCGGGTTGAACAGCCACACGCCGGTGATTTCCTTGACGCGGTCGATCGGCACGTGCAGCAGGTTGGCGTCGCCGGCCTTGTTCGGCGGTGACACCGTCTTGATCATGACGTACAGGTTCTGGTTGTTGAGCTCGGCGGGCTTGGTGTTCGGATTGTTGTAGACGTAGCTCAGTTCGAGGTAGGCGCGCTCGACCACGTGGCCGCCGTCGGCCTGCACCTGCGCGTGGTTGACGTAGCCGCGGTAGCCGGTGGTGTTGTACCGCATGATGTGGTTCCACATCACTTCGGTGCCGTTCTTCGGGATCGGGAACGGGTAGCCCTGCGCCGAGCAGCAGAAGCCGAAGCCGTTGTTGGTCAGCTCGACCGTGGTCGCGTTCCGGCGCGACGCTTCGTAGAACCAGTCCGGGTGCGAGGCGGTGCGGCGCGTGGGATACACGACCATCTTGTAGTCGGGGAAGGTCTTGAACAGCGCCTTGTAGCCCTCGGACAGCACGCCGGCGTACTGGGCGGCGTTTGCTGCCGTGACGGTGTACAGCGGCTTGTCGCTGGCGAACGGGTCGTCGCTGCGCTTGAGGTCGGTTTTCGGCATGCCGCCGTCCCACGCGGGGATCGTGCCGGCGGCGTTGCCGGCTTTCTCGGCGCCGTTTGGCGTCAGCACCGTGCCGAGCTTCGCGGCTTCGTCCGCGGGCACCTTGGCGAGCGCCGGAGCGCACAGCGCCAGTGTCATCCCGAGCATGAGCCCAAAGCGGACTGCCAGTGACAGCCCGTTTCGGGCGCAAGGGGATCTCATCGTCATCATGTCTTCGAAATTCCTTGCGGCAGGACGAGCCAGGCCAGGGCAGGCAGCAGCAGGATGGCACCAAACAGGTTGGCGGTGAACATCAGCACCAGCAGCATGCCCATGTCGGCCTGGTACTGCAGGTCCGAGTACATCCAGGTCACCACCGCCACGATCAGCGACAGCGAGGTGAACACGGCGGCCTTGCCGGTGTGGCGCAGCGCCTGGACGTAGGCCTCGGGCAGCGCCAGGCCCTCGTCGAGGTAGCGCGCCAGCACGCTCCACAAGTAGATGCCGGCGTCGACGCCAATGCCCACGCCGAAGGCCGCGACCGGCAGCGTCGCCGCCTTCATGCCGACGCCGACCGTGGCCATGAAGCCGTAAGTCATCAGCGAGCACAGCACCAGCGGCCCGATGATCGCAACCACGCTGGCGAAGCTGCGGAACGACACCCACACGAACAGCAGCAGCGTGACGTGCACCCAGACGATCACCACCAGTTCGCGCGCCTTGATCTCCTCGTTGGTCGCCGCCATGACGCCGACGTTGCCGGAGGCGAGCGCGAAGCCCGCGCCCTCGTCGCGGTGGGCGGCGTCGAAGGCCTGGGTCGCGGCGACGATGCGTGAAATGGTCTCGGCCTTGTGGTCGGTGGTGAAGATCAGCACCGGCATGGCCGAGCAGTCCGGGTTCTGGAGGCCGGACGAGGGCGGCACCTGCGCGACGATCTGCGCCAGCGCCCCTTCGTTGCGCGGCAGCACCAGCCACTTCGGGTTGCCCTCGTTGAGCCCCTGGCGCACGCGGCGCGCGACCTGCGGCAGCGACACCACCGAGGCCACGCCCTCGGTGTTGCGCATGTGCCAGGCGTACTGGTCGACCAGTTCCATGACCGCGCCGTCGACACAGCCGTACTCGCGGGTCTCGACGATGACCTTCAGCAGGTCCACGCCGATGTTGAAATTACCGACGATGGCCGCGGAGTCGCGGTTGTAGCGCGAGTCGGGGCGCAACTCGGGCACGCCGACCTGGATGTCGCCGACGCGCAGCTCGGGGTACTTCCACACGGCCCATGACAGCGCCAGCGCCGCCGCCGCCAGCATCGGCAGCGCGCCGCGCCGCGTGGCAAACACCGCGAGCGGGCGCCAGAACCAGTTGCCGATCTCGATGCGCAGCTGCTGGCGCCGCCGGAACTTCTCCAGCGAAGGCAGGTGCACCCAGGTCAGCGCGATCGGCAGCATCATCTTGTTGGTCACGATCACGGCCGCCATGCCGATCGCGGCGTTGATCGCCATCTCCTGCACGATCTCGATCTTGATGAAGGCCAGCGTGGCGAAGCCGATCACGTTGGTGAGGATGGCGACGGTGCCGGGGATGAACAGGCGCCGGAACGTCTCCAGCGAGGCCGAGCGCGGGTCGAGCCCGTTCTCGGCGACTTCGTTGCCCCAGCCATTGATGTATTGCACGCCGTGCGACACGCCGATCGACAGGATCAGGAACGGCACCAGGATCGCGAACGGATCGAGGCCGTAGCCGAACGTGCGCAGCAGCCCGAGCTCCCAGACCACCGCCGCAAGCGCGGCGCACAGCGGCATCAACGCCAGCCGGAACGAGCCGCAGAACCCCCACAGCAGCAGCATGGTCAGCGCCAGCGCGACGCCGAAATACGCCGCGACCTCCTTGTTGGCGTCGGTGACGTCGCCGACGACCTTGACGAAGCCGGTGATGTGCACGTCGGTCCCGGGCGTCTGGTACCTGGCGCGCAGCGCTTCGAGCCCCTCGGCCATGCGGGGGTAATCGAGCGGCTCGCCGGAGACCGGGTCCTTCTCGAGCAGCTCGGCCACGATCATCGCCCCGCGCTGGTCGTTGGACACCAGTCGGCCGATGATGCCGGCCTTGCCGACGTTGGCGCGGATCAGTTCGAACATCTCCGGTGACGGCGCGTAGCTGCGCGGCACCACGTCGCCGCCGGCAAAGCCGCCCTCGACGATCTCGAGGTAGCGCACGCCGGGCGTGAACAGCGAGGTCACGCGTGAGCGGTCGATGCCCTGCAGGAAGAACACGTCGTTGGTCGCGCCGCGCAGCGCCTCGAGGAACTTCTCCTCGTAGATCGAGCCATCGTCGGCGGTGGCCGTGGACCCGCGCTGGCGGATCAGTGCGATGGTGACGAGGTTGGCCCCGCCGAAGGCCTTCTCGTACTTCTTGAACACCTGCATGAAAGGGTGTTGCAGCGGGATGTGCTTCTCGTACCCCGCGTCCTGCTCGAGGCGCAGCGCCTGCACCAGCATCACGGCCGTGAACGCGATCAGGACGGCGAAGGTCAGCCTGCACCGCGCGTACACCACGGTGATGGCGAGGCGCAGCACGCGCTCAGCCGCAGGGCCCATCAAGCCTCCAGAACGGTCTCTGATCGGCCGCACGGGTCCGCGCGGCGCTGTAGTGGAAGGAGGATAGGTCTACAATAGCCGCCCGTTCAACCTTCGCAAGAAAGGAACCCCCAATGTTCAGCTCGAAACCCATCGTCGGGTTGGTCGTCGGCGCCGCCGTGACGCTCGCCGGCTGCCAGACCACGGACCCGTACACCGGCGAGCAGGAGACGTCGAAGACCGCGATCGGGGCCGGCATCGGCGCGTTGGCCGGCGCGGTGATCGGCGCGGCCACCGGCAAGGACGCGAAGGATCGCCGCAAGCGCGCGCTGATCGGCGCGGGCGTCGGCGGGCTGACCGGCGCCGGCGTCGGCGCCTACATGGACAAGCAGGAAGCCGAGCTGCGCAAGAAGCTCGCCGGCACTGGCGTCAGCGTGACGCGCCAGGGCGACAACATCGTGCTCAACATGCCCGGCAACATCACCTTCCAGACCGGCAGCGCCGACCTCAACGCCAGCTTCTACAAGGTGCTCGACGGCGTGACCCTCGTGGTCAAGGAATACGACCAGACCCTGGTGGTGATCGAGGGCCACACCGACAACGTCGGCAGCGATGAGTCGAACCAGTCGCTGTCCGAGCGTCGCTCCGGGTCCGTCGGCAGCTACCTCGGCAGCAAGGGCGTCAACAGCCAGCGCGTGCTGACCGCGGGCTTCGGCGAGTCGCGCCCGGTCGCGTCGAACGACACCGATGGTGGCCGTTCGCAGAACCGCCGCGTGGAAGTGCGGCTCGAGCCGATCACCCAGGGCTGAGCGCTTCGCGCTCAGGTCGGCAAGGGATTGCCGACCTACGCAAACTCACCCCGGCGGGCTGGATTTCTCCCCGGCCGCCGGGGTTTTGCTTTGCCCGTCACCCGGCGGGGCGAGGTTGATCGCCATGACCGGCGCGCCCGGGCCGATCTTCTGCACGCCGGCGGTGATGACCACGTCGCCCGGCCTGACGCCGGACACGACTTCGACGCGCCCGGCCTGGCGCAGCCCCAGCGTCACCGGTCGCATCGCGGCCTGGCCGTTCTCGATCACGTACACGAACGGCGAGTCCCCCTGCGGCACGATCGCCTGCTCGGGCACCAGCACGGCGCCTTCGCGCTCGGAGATCACCAGGCGCACGCGCGCGAACAGGCCGGGCCGCAGCTGGTTCTTGTCGTTGGGCACGCGCGCGCGCACGCCGATCGAGCGCGTCTCCTCGGCCAGGCGCGGGTCGATTGCGTAGACCTTGCCGGGGAATACCTGGCCGGGCCAGGCGTCGACCTCGAGGTTCAGGGTCTGGCCGACCTTGATCGCGGAGAGCGCCGCTTCCGAAAGCCGGAAGTCGGCCTTGAGCACCGACAGCTGCTCGAGCGGCGCCAGCGCCTGGCCCGCCGTGATGTAGTCGCCGGGGCTCACCGCGCGCAGGCCGATGACGCCTTCGAAGGGCGCGCGGATGCGCGTCTTGGCCAGCCGCGCCTGGGCCAGCGCCACGGCGGCTTTCTCGACGTCGAGCCTGGAGGCCGCCTCGTCGCGCTCGCGCGTCGACACCAGGTTGCGCTCGAACAGCTCGGCCGCGCGCTGGTGGTTGCGCTCGGCCAGCGACAGGCCGGCGCGCGCCTGGTCGAGCTCGGCGCGGTGGATCGAGTCGTCGAGCTCGAACAGCAGCGCGCCGCGGTCGACCGGCTGGCCTTCCCTGAAATGGATGCCGGAGATGCGCCCCGCGATCTCGGAGCTCAGCGTGACCGACTCGTTCGAGCGCAGGCTGCCGACCGCGATGATGTCCTGCGCGATGCGCTCGGACTTCACCACTTCGGCTTCCACCGGCATGCCGGGCGGCGGGCCGGCGGCGGGCGCCGGCCGGGCCGCCGCGGCCGGCGTTTCCGCGGCAGCGGC
>JBQTJQ010000214.1:0-41266 GCA_052386975.1 Gammaproteobacteria bacterium
GGGGGCGGGGGTGGGCCCGGGGGGCCGCCCCCCCCCCCCCCGCCCCCCCCCCCCGGCCGGGGCCCGCGCCCCCCCCCCCCCCCCCCCCCCGCCACCGTCGCAGTGACCGGCTGAGTGCCAACAGGCCCTAGCGCTCCCCGCCCGCACTCATGAAAGACGCCGATCTCCTCGTGCTGCCGCGCTGGCTCGTGCCGGTGGAGCCGGCCGGGACCGTGCTCGAGGACCATGCGCTGGTGGTGCGCGACGGGCGCATCGCCGAGGTCGCCCCCGCCGAAGCCGCGCGCAAGGCCTGGCGCGCGCGAGAAACGCTGGGCCTGCCGCGCCATGCGCTGATGCCGGGGCTGGTCAACATCCACACGCACGCGGCGATGACGCTGCTGCGCGGCCTGGCTGACGACCTGCCACTGATGGACTGGCTGCAGCACCACATCTGGCCGGCCGAGGGCGCGCACGTCAGCCGCGAGTTCTGCGAGGACGGCGTGCGGCTGGCCTGCGCGGAGTTCATCCGCGGCGGCATCACCTGCTTCAACGACATGTATTTCTTCCCGGATGCGACGGCAAAAACCGCAGCCGGCGCGGGGCTTCGCGCCGCGGTCGGCCTGATCGTGCTCGACTTTCCCACCGCCTGGGCGCAGCCCGGCGAGTACATCCACAAGGGCCTCGAGCTGCACGACCAGCTCAAGAACGAGCCGCTGGTGCGCACCGTGTTCGCGCCGCACGCGCCGTACACGGTGTCCGACGGCCCGCTCAAGGAAGTGCGCAAGTACGCCACCGAGCTCGGCATCCCGGTGCACATGCACGTGCACGAGACCGCGGGCGAGGTCGACATGGCGGTGCAGGCCGCCGGCAAGCGGCCGTGGCAGCGCCTGAAGGACCTCGGCCTGGTCGGGCCGGACCTCATCGCCGTGCACATGACGCAGCTGACCGACTCCGAAATCGCCGACTGCGCGCAGCACGGCGTCACCGTGGCTCATTGCCCCGAGTCGAACCTCAAGCTCGCCAGCGGATTCTGCCCGGTGGACAGGCTGCTGAAGGCCGGCGTCAACGTCGCGCTCGGCACCGACGGCGCCGCCAGCAACAACGACCTCGACCTGCTCGGCGAGATGCGCACGGCCGCGCTGCTGGCCAAGGGCGTGGCCGGCGATGCGCGCGCGCTGCCGGCGCCGGCGGCCCTGCACATGGCCACGCTCGCGGGCGCGAAGGCGCTCGGCCTCGACGCCGAGGTCGGCTCGCTCAAGGCCGGCAAGTCGGCGGACTTCATCGCGCTCGACCTCGGCGAGGCCGGCACCCAGCCGGTCTACAACGCCATCTCGCAGGTCGTGTACGCCGGCGCGCGCCACAACGTCACCGACGTGTTCGTCGCCGGCCGCGCGCTGATGCGCGCGCGCGAACTGCTCTCGGTCGACGAGCCGGCCGCCATTGCGAAGGCACAGGAATGGCAGCAGAGGATAAGAAGATGATTTCACACGAAGACACAAAGGGCACAAAGAAATATTTCACAAGCCCCTTTGTGGTCTTCGTGTCTTTGTGTGAAACAGGTCTTTTCCAATGACAGCCAACGTCGACCGGGAGGAGATCGCGCGCTTCGAGAAGATCGCCGCCACCTGGTGGGATCCCAACGGCGAGATGGCGCCGCTGCACGTGATGAACCCGGTGCGCGCGCGCTACATCGAGCAGGCCGCGCGGCCGCTGGCCGGGAAGGCCGCGCTCGACATCGGCTGCGGCGGCGGGCTGCTGGCCGAGGCGCTGGCCGCGTCCGGCGCCTCGGTCACGGGGATCGACCTGGCCGAGGACGTGCTCGCCGCGGCCCGCGCGCACCTCAAGGTCTCGAAGCTCAAGGTGGATTACCGCGCGGTCGCGGCCGAGGCGCTCGCCGCTGAACGACCCGGCGCGTTCGACCTCGTCACCTGCCTCGAGATGCTGGAACACGTGCCCGATCCCGCATCCGTGGTCGCGGCCTGCGCCAGGCTCGCCAGACCGGCCGCGCCGGTGGTGTTCTCGACCATCAACCGCAACCCCAAGGCCTGGGCACTGGCGATCGTCGCCGCCGAGTACGTGATGGGCCTGCTGCCGCGCGGCACGCACGACTACGCCAGGCTGATCCGGCCGTCCGAGCTCGACCGCTGGGCGCGCGCCGCCGGCCTGGAGGTCGTCGAAATCCGCGGCCTCACCTACAACCCGCTGCTGAGGACCGCGCAGCTGTCCGACGACTGCGACGTGAATTACCTGATGTTGTGCCGCAAGCCCGGGGCCACGTGAAGGGGCCGCGCGCAGTCCTGTTCGACCTCGACGGCACGCTGGTCGACACCGCGCCCGACCTCGGCCACGCCGCCAACCTGGTGCGCGCCGAGGTGGGCCTGTCGCCGCTGCCGGTCTCGCAGTACCGACCGGTGGCCTCGGCCGGCGCGCGCGGCCTGCTCAAGGTCGCCTTCGGCATCGACCCCGACCACGCCGAGTTTCCGGCGCGGCGCGAGGCCTTCCTGACGTATTACCGCAAACACCTGGCGCGCAAGTCGCGGCTGTTCCCCGGCATGGACCGCGCGCTGGCCGACATCGAGCGGCGCCAGCTGCCCTGGGGCGTGGTCACCAACAAGCCGCAGTGGCTGACCGATCCGCTGATGCTCGAGCTTAACCTCGCCGCGCGCGCCGCCGTCACCCTCGGCGCGCAGGACGCGCTGAAGCCCAAGCCGGCGCCGGACGGCCTGCTGCGCGCCTGCTTCACGCTCGGCCTGCCCGCCGCCGACTGCGTCTACGTCGGCGACGACCTGCGCGACGTGATGGCGGCCCACGCCGCCGGCATGCCGGTGGTCGCGGCGGCCTGGGGCTACGTGGACTACGGCGAGCCGGTCGAGCGCTGGGGCGCGGACGCGATCCTGCAGGAGCCCGAGGAGCTCCACACCCTGTGGCCGAAATGATCCCGAAGGACTACGCGCCGGCTCCCGACCTGCTGGCGCAACGCGTGGTGCTGGTGACCGGCGCCGGCGACGGCCTCGGCCGCGCCACGGCGCTGGCCTGCGCCCGCCATGGCGCAACCGTCGTCCTGATCGGCCGCACCGTGACCAAGCTCGAGTCGGTGTACGACCAGATCAAGGCGGCGGGACTTGCCGAGCCCGCCATCGTGCCGTTGAACCTGGCGAGCGCGACCTGGAACGACTTCGAGCAGCTGGCCGAGACGCTGGCGCGCGAGTTCGGGCGGCTCGACGCCCTCGCCCACTGCGCGGCGCACTTCAAGAGCTTCGCGCCGCTGGCCACGGTGGACCCGAAGGACTGGCTCGAGGCGCTGCAGGTCAACCTCACCGCGGTGTTCGCGCTGACGCGCCACTGCCTGCCGCTGCTCGAGCAGGCCACCGACGCCTCGGTGGTGCTGGTGTCGGACGCCGCCGGCCGCACGGGCAAGGCCTACGCCGGAGCCTACGGCGTGTCGAAGTTCGCGCTCGAGGGCCTGATGCAGACCTGGGCGCAGGAGCTCGAGGGTGGCAAGCGCGTGCGCATCAACTCGCTCGACCCGGGGCCGATGGACACGGCGCTGCGGCGCAAGGGCTACACCCAGGTCGGCGCGCCGTCGCCGGACGCCGCCGCGCTGGCGCTGCTGTGGCTGCTCGGGCCGGACAGCCGCCCGGCCACCGGACAGGCCTTCAGCCTTCCTTCGTGATGGTTGGCGCGCGCCGCCCGCGCGAGGTCGGCGCCGCGGCCGACGGCAGCAACAAGGTCACCACCCGGTTGCGGCCCTGCTCCTTGGCCTCGTAGAGCGCCTCGTCGGCGCGCTGCACGAGATCGGTCAACGACTCTTCCTCGTTCGGCACCAGCGCCACCGCGCCCACGCTCGCGGTGAGGCGGCCGCCCGGCGCGGCGCGATGGGCGATGCGCAGCGCCTGCACCGCGGCGCGCACCTGGTCGGTCATCGAGCGCAGCGACTGCGGCTGGATGTCGTGCCAGTAGCCGACGAATTCCTCGCCGCCATAGCGCGCCACCAGGTCGAGCGGCCGCTTGAATTCGTTGCGCAGCGCGCCCGCCACCGCCCGCAGGCAGACGTCGCCCTCGAGGTGGCCGTAGCCGTCGTTGAAGGCCTTGAAGTGGTCGACGTCGAGCACCATCACGCCGATGCAGACGCGCTCGCGCGCCGCCTGCCGGATGCGGCGCTCGAACTGCTGGAAGAACGCCATGCGGTTGAACAGGCCGGTCAGCCCGTCCTGCGTCGCCAGCGTGCCGAACAGGCCGCGGCGCAGGAAGCTGTCGCGCTCGAGGCGCTCGATCGAGTACAGCGCGACGATGCCGGTGACCTGCGTGACGCCGATGAAGAACAGCTGGTAGCCCCAGCCCTCCTTCCCGGACAGGCCGCCCATCAGGCTGCCGATGACGTAGATCATGAAGATCGAGGCGCCGGCCACCAGCGCCGGGCGGAACAGCAGGCCGCTGAACACGTAGAGGTGGAACGACACCAGGATCAGGCCTTCGTAGTGCTGGTGGATCTTGAGCTGGTACAGCATCGCCTCGATCGCGGTCGCCGCGATCGCGAAGGTGGCGTAGCTCAGCACCGCGAACAGCGGCAGGATGAAGCGCAGGCGCTCGAAGTACGTCGCCACCAGCGTGATCGACATCGAGCCGATCACGATCAGGCGCAGCACCAGGCCCCACTCCTGCATCGAGCCGGTCTCAACCTTCCAGCGCACGATCCCGAACAGGACGTAGATCAGCACCACGATGCCAAAGCCGGCGCGCAGCCGCGGCAGGTGGTGGATCGAGAACTCGTCGCGGAACTCGCGTTCGAGCGCGCGCGCGAAGCGCAGGCCGCCGAATCCCTCGCGCAGCTGGATCGCGTACGGCGACTCCGGCAGGCGGATGTTCTCGGCGGTCTGGCTCACGACAGGCCCACCACGCGCTGCAGCTCGCGGATCTCGTGCGCCGCGAGCTCGCGCCAGCCGGCCGAGCGGATGCCGCGGCCGAGCTCGACCGGCCCGTAGCGCACGCGGATCAGCCGGCTGACCTGGCAGCGCTGCGATTCCCACATCCGGCGTACCAACCTGTTCCGGCCCTGCTTCACCACCACCTGGAACCAGCGGTTGGCAGGGGACTGTCCCGATTTTCCCGAAGGGAAAATGGGACTGTCCCCTTTTTCTTCGTCCAAGCCGGGGCCATCGGTGCGCCAGACTTTCTCGAAGCGACCCTCGCCGTCCTCCAGGCGCACGCCGTGCTGCAGCCGCTCGAGCGTCTCGTCGTCCACCTCGCCCAGCACGCGCACCGCGTACTCGCGCTCGACCTCGAAGCTCGGGTGCATCAACCGGCGCGCCAGCTCGCCGGAGTTGGTGAACAGCAGCAGGCCGGAGGTGCTGATATCGAGCCGGCCGATGGCGATCCAGCGCCCGCCCTCGAGCTTGGGCAGCTTGCGGAACACGGTGCGCCGGCCTTCCGGGTCGTCGCGCGTGACAATCTCGCCGCTGCGCTTCTTGTAGGCCAGCACGCGGACGTCTTCTTCGCCGCGCGGCAGGGCCACGCCCTTGCCGTCGACCAGCACGCGGTCGCCGAACGCGACCTTCTGGCCGATGGCGGCGCGCTCGCCGTTGACGGTGATGCGCCCTTCGCGGATCAGGCCCTCGATGGCGCGGCGCGAGGCGACGCCGGCCTGGGCCAGGACCTTCTGGATGCGCTCGGGTTCGCGCGACGCCTCAGTGGACCGTCGCGGGCTCGTCGGTCGTTTCATCGGGCGTCGCCGTCTCGGCGGGCATGGCGGGCGCGCTGGCGCCGAGGCGCAGCAGCGCGGCTTCGAGCTGGGCCGGATCCTTGATCTCCGGCAGCGTCGGCAGCTCGTCGAGCGACTTCAGGTTGAAGTCGTCGAGGAACTGCGGCGTGGTGCCGAGCAGCGCCGGCCGGCCCGGCACTTCCTTCACGCCGACCTCGCGCACCCAGCCGCGCTCGATCAGCGTCTTGACGATGTTGGGCGACAGCGACACGCCGCGGATCTCCTCGATCTCGCCGCGCGTGACCGGCTGGCGGTAGCAGACCAGCGCCAGCGTCTCGAGCAGCGCGCGCGAGAAGCGCGGCGGCCGCTCCTGCCAGAGCTTGCCGACCCATTCGGCGTACTCGGTTCGCACCTGCAAGCGCCAGCCGCTGGCGACTTCGCGCAGCTCCACCGCGCGTCCGTCGAGCCGCTGGCCCAGCAGTTCGAGCGCGGCCTTCACGTCCTTCTTGGTGACGCCGCCCTCGGCCATGAACATGCGGAACAGCTGGTCGAGCGACAGCGGCTGGTCGGCTGCCAGCAGCAGGGCTTCGAGGATCGGGGCCAGACGTTCTTTCACTTCCACGCGAATTCTCCCAATTCAGGCCGAGAAAAAGGCGACGCACAGCTTTCGGTCCCACTCACGGCGCATCCTGATCTCCGGGGGAAAGTTGTGCGTCCCCGCGCGCCCGGGCGACCTGGATCAGCAGCGGCGCGAACGGCGCTTCCTGCGTCAGCTCGACCATCGCGCCCTTGACCAGCTCGAGCACCGCCAGCAGGCACACGACCACTCCGGCGCGGCCCTCGGCGGGGTCGACGATCTCGGCGAACTCGGCGCCGGTGCCGGCCGACACGCGCGCCAGGATGCGCGTCATGCGCTCGCGCACGCTCAAGGGCTCGCGCGCGACCTGGTGGCGGGTGAACAGCTCGGCGCGCTGCATCGCCTCGCGGAACGCCTCGAGCAGCTCGCGGACCTGCGGCACCGGCAGCTCGATGCGGCTCTCGACCTTCTCCGGCCGCGCCTGCGCCAGGCTGATCTCGCGGCCCACCCGCGGCAACGTGTCGAGGTTCTCGGCGGCGGTCTTGAAGCGCTCGTACTCCTGCAGGCGCCGAACCAGGTCCATGCGCGGGTCGGTCTCGACCGCCTCCAGCGCCGGGCGCGGCAGCAGCAGGCGCGACTTGATCTCGGCCAGCATCGCGGCCATCACCAGGTACTCGGCCGCCAGCTCGAGCCGCAGGTCGCGCATCAGCTCGATGTACTGCAGGTACTGCTGCGTGATCTTCAGCAGCGGGATGTCGAGGATGTTGAGGTTCTGCCGCCGGATCAGGTACAGCAGCAGGTCGAGCGGCCCCTCGAAGGCCTCGAGGAACACCTGCAGCGCGTCGGGCGGGATGTACAGGTCTTCCGGCAGCTTGTCGAGCGGCCGGCCGAGCACCTTCGGCGCGGCGGGGGCGTCGGACGGCGGGACCGAAGACACGGGCTCGTTCATTCCGGGATGAATCCGAGCGCGTCGTGCACGCGCCTGAGCGTGCGGTCGGCGTGCGCGGCGGCGCGCGCCGCGCCGTCCTTCAGCACGCGCTTGAGACCGGCCTCGTCGGCGCGAATGTCCTGGTAGCGCTGCTGCACCGGCTTGAGCTTCTCGATCACCGCCTCGGCCACCGCTGCCTTGAACTTGCCGTAGCCCGCCCCGGCGAAACGCTGCTCGATGGCAGCGAAGGATTCGCCCGTCGTGGCGGAGAGGATGGACATCAGGTTGGCGACCCCCGGCTTGTCGGCACTGTAACGCACTTCCGAGCCGGAATCGGTCACCGCGCGCTTGAATTTGCGCTCGAGCACGTCGGGCGCGTCGAGCAGGTAAACGTTGTTGTTTTCATTGTCATCGGACTTCGACATTTTCGCGGCCGGATCCTGCAGTCCCATGATGCGCGCGCCGACCTGCGGGATCATCGGCTCGGGCACGGTGAAGACCTTGCCGTAGACGTTGTTGAAGCGGATGGCGACGTCGCGCGCCAGCTCGAGGTGCTGCTTCTGGTCCTCGCCTACCGGCACCAAAGAGGTGTCGTACAGCAGGATGTCGGCCGCCATCAGCACCGGGTAGGCGTACAGCCCGGCGTTGATGTTGTCGGCGTTCTTCGCCGCCTTGTCCTTGAACTGGGTCATGCGGTTGAGCTCGCCGACCATGGTGTAGCAGTTCAGGATCCAGGCCAGGCGCGCGTGCGCGCTGACGTGCGACTGCACGAACAGCACGTTGCGCTGCGGGTCGAGGCCGCAGGCCATCATCAGGGCGAGGGTCTTGTAGCAGCGCTCGCGCAGGTCGGCCGCGTCCTGGCGCGCGGTGATGGTGTGCAGGTCGACCAGCGTGTAGTAGCAGTCGTACTGCTCCTGCATCGCGACCCAGTTTTTCAGCGCGCCGAGGTAGTTGCCGAGCGTGAGATGGCCCGAGGTCTGGATGCCGCTCAGCACGGTCTTGCGCGCGGCGGTCACGATAGCCCCAACACGGTGGTCAGCAACACCTGGCCGGCGCCGATGATCGGCCGCAACAGCGGCCCGAGCAGCTGCGTGACCATCAGGATGACGATGATGAACATGCCGTAAGGCGCGATCCGGTCGAACTGCCAGCCCAGCTTCGGCGGCAGCAGGCTGCCCAGCACCTTGGCGCCGTCGAGCGGCGGCACCGGCAGCAGGTTCAGCGCCATCAGCACCAGGTTGATGACGATGCCGGCCGTGGCCATCAGCTGGATGCCCATCCAGAGGCCCGCCTCCCCGTCCTGCGCCAGCGCCAGCTTCAGCAGCAGGCCCCAGCCGAAGGCCATCGCCAGGTTGGCGAGCGGCCCCGCCACCGCCACCAGCGCCATGTCACGCCGCGGCTGGCGCAGGTTGCGCGCCGACACCGGCACCGGCTTGGCCCAGCCGAACAGGAAATTGCCCGGCAGCAGCACGAACACCAGCGGCACGATGATCGTGCCGACCAGGTCGACGTGCTTGATCGGGTTCAGTGACAGGCGCCCCATCATCGCGGCGGTGTTGTCACCGAGCGCGCGCGCCGCCCAGCCGTGCGCGACCTCATGGAGGGTGATGGCAAACAGCACCGGGAGGGCCCAGACCGCGATGGTCTGGACCAGTTCGAGCAGCGAGGGCATGCCGAATTATACCGGGGCGGAGGCCGTTGCTTCAGGGAAAAACCGGCTGACGTCGCCCTTGCCCTTGCGGATCAGCCGCGGCTCCGGCCCGGTCAGGTCCAGCACCGTGGTCGGCGTGTAGCCGCAGTTGCCGGCGCTGACCACGGCGTCGACCAGGTGCTGCAGCCGCGCCTGCTCGTGTTCCGGATCGCTGATCGGCAACTGGTCGGGCGGCAGGGTCAGCGTGCAGGACAGCAGCGGCTCGCCCAGCGCCGCCAGCAGCGACTGCGTGATCGGGTGGTCCGGCACGCGCAGGCCGATGGTCTTGCGCTTGTCGTGCAGCACGCGGCGCGGGGTCTCGTCGCTGGCGCGCAGCACGAAGGTGTACGGGCCCGGCGCCAGCGCCTTGACGATGCTGAACTGGGCGTTGTCGACGCGCGCGTAGCGGCCGATCTCGGCCATCGAGCGGCACACCACCGTGAACAGGTGATGCCGGTCGAACTGGCGGATGCGGCGGATGCGGTCGGCGGCAGCCTTGTCGCCGAGCCGGCAGCCCAGCGCGTAGCACGAGTCGGTCGGGTAGACGATCACGCCGCCCTCGCGGACGCGGGCGATGGCCTGGTCGAGCAGGCGCTTCTGCGGGTTCAGCGGGTGCGGACGGTGCCAGTCGGCAGGCATAAAAAAGGGGACAGAACTATTTTTCGGACGCCATCATATAAACAAAATAGTTCTGTCCCCTTTTTTGGGGACAGACTAAGATCTGCCCCGTGAAATTCCTGCTCGACTACGCCCCGGCGCTGCTGTTCTTCGCCGCCTATTTCCTGTCCGACATCTACGTCGCCACCGCCGTGCTGATCGCGGCGGCTATCGGCCTGGTGCTGGTCTACCGCGTGTGGCAGCAGCGCTGGCACAAGTCGCACCTCGTCGTCGCTGCGCTGGCCACCGTGCTCGGCGGCTTGACGCTGGCGATCCACGACCCGGCGTTCATCAAATTCAAGCCGACCGCGGTCTACGGCGTGTTCGCGCTGGCGCTGCTGGGCAGCCACGTCGTCGGCGACCGCGTGCTGCTGGCGCGGATCCCGCAGAAGACCTTCGAGTTCCCCGAGCCGGTGTGGCGCCGGGTCAACCTGGCCTGGGCCTTGTTCTTCCTCGGCTGCGCCGCGCTCAATTATTACGTCGCCGGCCATTACGACGAGGCGACCTGGGTCAAGTTCAAGACCTTCGGCTTCACCGCGCTGACCTTCGTGTTCCTGCTGGCGCACGCGCCGTTCCTGGCCCGCTACCTGCCGCAGGACCCGACGCCGCCGTGACACGCGTCGAGAAAATCCGCGCGGCGCTGACCGCGGCGTTCGCACCGCAGCGCCTGGTGGTCGAGGACGAGAGCCACCGGCACGCCGGCCATGCCGGGGCGGCCGGCGGGCGCGGGCATTTCCGGGTGCTGATCGTCGCCGGGATGTTCGCCGGCCTGCCGGCGCTGGCCCGGCACCGCCGGGTCTACGAGGCGCTCGGCGCGCTGATGCAGACCGACATCCACGCCCTCAGCATCGAGGCCCGCACGCCGGACGAGGTGTCTCCGGCCCCGCCCTGAACCGCGCCCGCGGCACGGGCGCGCTAGACTGAAAGCGCCATGGTGCAGCGCGTGCTTCCCTTCGGGCAGCGCAGCGGCCCGGGCACCGACCTCGCCTCCGCCTTGATGAGCGCGACCGCTGCCCGCCCGCTGGCGCACGTGGCGCTTGCCCAGATCGAATCCCGTTTCCCCTGCCGCGCCCTGCGGCTGGTGTGGAAACTCGGCAGCGCCCATGACGGCCCGCTGCGCCACGCCAGCCCGGAGTCGCCCCCGGACCCGGGCGAGACGGCGCTGATCGACGCCGCCTTCGCCGCCGGCGCGGAGATCCGCGCCGGCCTCGCCGGCTCCGACGGCTGCCGCCTCGCCAGCGTGCTCGGCCGGCCCGGCGCCCGCACCCGCGCCGTGCTGGTAACGGAATGGCCCAGCGCCGGCGCCCTGGCGCAGGACGAAGCCGATTGGCGCGAGTACCTCGCGATCGTTTCGGCGCGGTTCGCCGACGTGCTCGAGCTGGCCGAGCACGCGATCACGATCGAGGGCCTGAAGAAATCCGAGCGCCTGCAGGGCGCGCTGTACGCCATCGCCGACCTCGCCAGCGGCGAGCTCGACACCGCCGAGATGCTGCCGCGCATCCACGCCGTGGTCGGCGAGCTGATGTACGCAAAGAATTTCTTCATCTCGCTGTACTCGCCCGAGCGCGACGCGCTGCGCTTCATTTACTTCGCCGACACCCAGGACCACACGGTCTACGATCCGGAGAAGGACATCCCGGCTTCGGCCATCAAGGGCAGCCTGGCGCTGCAGGTCATCCGCCGCGGCCGCTCGGCGATGGGCCCGTCGGCGCAGGTGCAGGCCGAGCTGGGCCTCGAGTTCGACGCCAACGTCGGCCCCGACTCCGCCGACTGGCTGGGCGTGCCGATGATGGCGGAGGGCCAGGCCCGCGGCGCCGTGGTGGTGCAGAACTACGAGCGCGCCGGCGTCTACACCGAGGAAGACCGCGCCCTGCTGACCTTCGTCGCGCAGCACATCCTGACGGCGCTGGTGCGCAAGCAGGCCCACGAGGAGCTCGAGCGCCGCGTCGAGGAGCGCACGCGCGAGCTGACCGTGGAGGTGCGCGAGCGCCAGCACGGCGAGCGGCTGCAGGCTGCGCTCTACGCGATCGCCGACCTCGCCAGCGGCGAGCTCGACATGACCGAGATGCTGGCGCGCATCCACGCCGTGGTCGGCGAGCTGATGTACGCCAAGAACTTCCTGATCGCGCTGTACCACCGCGAGAGCGACACGCTGCGCTTCATCTACCGCGCCGACGAGAAGGATCCGGGACTGCTCGACCAGACCGCCGAGATCCCCGTGGCCAGCGTGCGCGACACCATCACCTTCAACGTGATCCGCAGCGGCCGCGCCGTGTTCGGCGCGCCGGCGCACGTCAAGGCCCAGCTCGGCATCCCGGCCGGCGCGGTATTCGGCACCGGCGCCGAGCACGTGATCGGCGTGCCGATGGCGGCCGAGGGCCAGGTGCTCGGCGCCGTGCTGGTGCAGAGCTACGACGCCGCCATCCACTTCAGCGAGGACGACCGCGCCCTGCTCGGCTACGTCGCCCAGCACATCCTCACCGCGCTGCTGCGCAAGCAGGCGCAGGCCGAGCTCGAGCAGCGCGTGCAGGACCGCACGCGCGAGCTGCGCGAGCAGATCGCCGAGCGCGAGCGCATCGAGCGCCAGCTGCTGCACGAGACCCTGCACGACTCGCTGACCGGGCTGCCGAACCGCAGCTTCCTGCTCGACGCGCTGGCGCGCTCGCTGGCGCGCCTGCAGCGCGACCCGGCCCACCGCTTCGCCGTGCTGTTCCTCGACCTCGACCGCTTCAAGGTGGTCAACGACTCGATGGGGCACCTGGTCGGCGACGAGATGCTGAAGGAGGCGGCGCGCCGGCTGGCGGCCTGCGTGCGCTCGCCCGACATCGTCGCCCGCCTCGGCGGCGACGAGTTCGCGCTGCTGCTCGAGGACATCCGCGCGCCCGACGACGCCTACCACGTCGCCCAGCGCGTGCTGTCGGCGCTGCGCGAGCCGATGCGCATCGCCGCCAAGGACTTGTTCCCGTCCGCCAGCCTCGGCATCGCGCTGAGCCACGAGCGCTACCGCAGCGCCGAGGAACTGCTGCGCGACGCCGACGTCGCCATGTACCGCGCCAAGGCCAAGGGCCGCCAGCGCTTCGAGGTGTTCGACGAGAAGCTGCACCAGGAGGCGCTGCGCCTGCTCGACCTCGAGAGCGACCTGCGCCGCGCGGTGCTGCGCGAGGAGTTCGAGCCCTGGTTCCAGCCGATCGTGCGCCTGGCCGACGGCACCGCCGTCGGCTGCGAGGCGCTGCTGCGCTGGCGCCACGCCCAGCGTGGCGTGATGCTGCCGGCCGAGTTCCTCGGCGTGGCCGAGGACAGCGGCGCGGCCGAACAGATCGACTGGCAGATCTTCGACCGCACCTGCCAGGCCATCCCCAAGCTGCTGGGCCCGGAGCAGTACGTCACGCTGAACGTGTCGGCGCGGCATTTCCGCTCGCCCGAGCTCGCCCGCCAGATCGTGGCGATGCTCGACGCCAACGACGTCGCGCCGCGCCGCGTGCGCCTGGAAGTCACCGAGGGCGCCCTGTTCGAGAATCCCGAGCAGGCCTGCGCCACGCTCGAGGCGCTGCGCGCCCAGGGCGTGCTGGCCACGCTCGACGACTTCGGCACCGGCTTCTCGTCGCTGTCCTACCTGCACCGCTTCCCGCTGCACGCGCTGAAGATCGACCGCTCGTTCATCGCCGGCCTGGTGCCGGGGAGCAGCAGCCTGGCGGTGGTGCGCGCGGTGCTGGCGCTGGCCGCGTCGCTGGGGCTCGAGGTGATTGCCGAGGGCATCGAGACCGCAGCGCAGCGCCAGCAGCTGATCGACCTCGGCTGCATCTACGGCCAGGGCTTCTACTTCGCGCACCCCCGACCGGCGGCGGAGTTCGGCAGAGGGACGTAGGGCGGCATTCCAGTGCCGCCGTCGGCAAGGGATTGCCGACCTACGCCGCGGCCGCCTCCGGCGGCGCCGGCCCGGGCCCCGCGGGCGGCAGCCGCTTCGGGCCCACGCCGATGCCGAGCACGCGCGCGCCGAGCAGGATGCCTTCGTACATCAGCCAGCCGATGGCGAAGCCCAGCATCAGCAGCGAGTGGCGCAGGCCGAAGTCCAACAGCCAGGCCGGCACGTTGCCCTTGTAGAGCCCCTTCACCAGGCCGATGACCGGATGGGCGCGGAACATCATCGAGCTGTTTTTCGACAGGTACTCGAGGCCCTTCCCGCCCTTGGCGCCGGCCTTGAGGACCCAGAACTCGGCGTGCGTCCAGCCGGAATTCAGCCAGCGCATCGTGGTCCTGGGGTCCACCATCATGGCGTGCAACCCTTCCGGGGTTTCGACGAATTTCGCGATGCGCCGCAGCGTCGCCGGGTCGTCGATGTGCTTGAGCATCGCGACCGCTCCCGGGGGGCTGGCGCGCTTGCTGAGCGTGCCGACGTCGTCGGTGATCTCCTTGATCGGGTCGATCTTGCGCGAGCGATAGGCCTTGCGCGCGGCGTCGGCCACGCCTTTGGCCATGCTGCCGCTGACCGCGCCCATCTTGCGCCCCGCCTTCAGCACGGCGGCGCCCAGGTCCACTTCGGGCGCCACCGTCAGCAGGATGCCGCCGGCCGACAGTGCCACGATCATGTCGTCGGCGTCGCCGCCCTTGAGCCAGGTGCCGGTCTCGATGATGAGGTCCCGGATGTCGCCGAACACGAAGAGGTCGGCGATGATCGCGCCGCCCAGCGACGCCGCCTCGGTGCCGCGGCCGGTCAGCGCGCCCTGCCCGCCGAGCGCCAGCTGGCGCATCCAGTCCTTGCGCTCGAGCTCGAGGCCCTGCTTCATGATGAGCAGGCGGTTGTTGGCCGGCTCGTGCTTGAGGCCTTCGTCGACCAGCACCAGCGCCTCGGAAAAACGATTCTTCTTGAACAGCTCGCCGGCTTCGTACGCGAAGTCGATCGGCTCGAGCGCCTCGAAGTCGTCGCGCGCCTGGATCGCCGGCCGGTCCTGCCAGCACAGCCACACCAGCGCGATCGCGGCGCCGGCCCGCACCAGGCTGGCGGCGATGCGAAGCAGGTAGCCGATCATCCGATCAGTCTACGCAGCCCTTGGAGATCGAGCACCGCCACGCCGAGTTTTTCGGCCTTGGCCAGCTTGCTGCCCGCTTCGGCCCCCGCAACCAGGTAACTGGTGCTCTTCGACACCGAGCCGGCGACCTTGCCGCCCCGAGACTCGATCAGCGCGGTCGCTTCGTCGCGGCTCATGCCAGGCAAGGTACCGGTGATGACGAAAGTCCTGCCGGACAGCGGCCCGCCGCCGATCACCTTCGGTGCTGCCCAGTTGATGCCGGCCTGGTCGACGAGCCTGCGGATCGCGCCCTCGTTCTGGTTGAGGAAGTGGCAGAGGTGCGCGGCGACCACCGGGCCGACGTCGACGACCGAGCGCAGCGCCGGGTAGCGCTCTTTCTCCTTCTCCGCGCCGGCCGTCTTCGCGTCCTGCCGCGCCGCCTCCAGCAGCGCCTCGAGCGTGCCGAAGTGCCGCGCCAGCTCGCGGGCGGTGGCTTCGCCCGCGTCCGGCATGCCGAGCGAGTACAGGAAGCGTGCGAACGTGGTGCCGCGGCTGGCGGCGATCGCGTCGACCAGGTTCTGCGCCGACTTCTCGCCCATGCGCTCGAGCCCGGAAAGCGTTGCCGCCTCCAGCCGGTAGATGTCGGCGGGGTTCTTCACCAGGCCCTGCTCGACCAGTTGCAGCAGCAGCTTGTCGCCGAGACCGTCGATGTCCATGGCGCGGCGCGAGACGAAATGCAGCAGCGCACCGTGCAGCTGGGCGCGGCACGAAAGACCATTCGTGCAGCGCGGATTGATTTCACCTTCTTCTCTCTCGACCTTGCCGCCGCAGACCGGGCACTTCCTGGGGAGGGTCAGCTTGTGCGCGCCCTTCGGGCGCTTGCCGGGCAGCACGCGCACCAGCTCCGGGATCACGTCGCCGGCGCGGCGGATGATGGCGTGGTCGCCGATGCGCACGTCCTTGCGCTCGACCTCATCGAGGTTGTGCAAGGTGGCGTTGCTGACGGTCGCGCCGCCGACGAACACCGGCTTCAATCGGGCAACGGGGTTCAGCGCGCCGGTGCGGCTGACCTGGAACTCGATGTTCTGCACCACGGTCTCGGCTTCCTCGGCCGCGAACTTGTACGCCACCGCCCAGCGCGGCTCGCGCGACACCGCGCCCAGCTCCTCGCGCCCGGCCAGGCTGTTGACCTTGAACACCACGCCATCGATGTCGAAACCGAGTTTTGGCCGCTTCCTGCGAACGCCGTCGAAGTACTTCAGGCAGCCTTCCACGCCGCCGACGGCCTCGATCAGGCCGGAGACCGGGAAGCCCCACTCGCGCAGCCGCTCCAGCAGCTCCGACCCCAGCGCCGGCGCGTGCCAGCCCTCGCCGTAGGCGCCGTACGCCGTGAACGCCAGCGGCCGCGAGGCCGTGACGCGCGCGTCGAGCTGCCGCAGCGAGCCGGCCGCGGCGTTGCGCGGGTTGACCGGCGCCTTCTCGCCGCGCGCCTCGGCGTCCTTGACCATCTTCCTGAAGCCGGCCCACGGCAGGTACACCTCGCCGCGCACCTCGACGCGCTTCGGCAGCTTGTCGTCGCCGCGCAGCCGCAGCGGGATGCTGCGGAGGGTCCTCAGGTTTTCGGTGATGTCCTCGCCGAGCTCGCCGTCGCCGCGCGTGGCGCCGCGCGCCAGCACGCCGCCCTCATAGGCGAGCGACACGGCGAGGCCGTCGAGCTTGGGCTCGGCGGTGTACTCCACCGCTTCGCGGCCGAGCGTCTCGCGCACACGCCGGTCGAAATCGCGCAGCTCCTCCTCGTCGTTGCACTTGCGCAGGCTCAGCATCGGCTGGCCGTGCTTGACCGCCGTGAACTCCGGCCGTGGCGCCCCGCCGACGCGCTGCGTCGGCGAGTCCGCGGTCACCAGCTCCGGATGAGCGGCTTCCAGGTTCCGCAGTTCGGCGAAGAGCCTGTCGTACTCGGCGTCCGAAATTTTCGGATCGTCGAGGACGTAGTAGCGGTGATCGTGTTCCCGCAGCCGCTCGCGCAGCTCGGCGGCGCGCTTCGCGGAAGCCGGCGCCTTCACGCGCCCAGGCGGCCCGACGCGGTATGGCGCCGCGCCCAGGCCTCGACCTGCTCGTGCAGCGCGCGCTCGCGCTCCGGCGTCAGCGGCGCGCGCTGCTCGCTGTCGTACAGCTCGGCCTTCAGCACCTGGGCCAGCCCGCGCGCGGTATCGAGCATGTCCTGGAACGCGGCGACCGGGCGCAGCGGCCCGGGCAATTGCATGAACACCGACAGGCCGGGCGTGGCGAAGCCCTCGGCCGCGTCCGGATCGAGCTCGCCGGGCTTCACCAGGCTCGCCACGCTGAAGATGGCGTGCTCGCCGTCGAAACGGTGGTAGATCCGCTTGGCGCCGAAACGCAGGCCGCGCGACTGCAAGGCCGCATGGATCCTGGGGCCGAGGATGTTGGTCCCTTCATGCTCGGCGATGTACAAGCCAATCACGACGGCCGGCGCCCCGGCGTGAGGCGGCGCGGGCGCGGGCGCATGGACCGGCGTCACGGTCGGCGCGGTGCGCGTCGGCGCGCCGGCAACGGCCTTGCGCGGCTTGCTCACGCCAAACTCATCGAACCCCGCCTGGCCCTGGCCCTCCGAGGCCGCGGAAACCTCCGGCGCGCTCCAGTCGCGGCTCACCGGCCGCGGGGCCGGCGCGTTCAGCCGGTCGACCGCGCGCTTGTCGCGCCAGCTCGACCAGATCAATCCCGCGGCAATGCCGACGCCCAGCAACAGCAGCGCCCATTGCAGCGCGCTCATGACGCGCTCCGCGCGTCGCGTCCCGGTTTTCGCATTACGCGGCGGCCTCGGCGGACTCGTTCTTCGCGGCCAGGTCCATGGCCTGCTGGATGTCGACGCTGACCAGCCGCGACACGCCCGGCTCCTGCATGGTCACGCCGTGCAGCTGCTCGGCCAGCTCCATGGTGATCTTGTTGTGGGTGATGATGATGAATTGCACCGCCGACGACATCTCGCGGATCACCTCGACGAAGCGGCCGACGTTGGCGTCGTCGAGCGGCGCGTCGACTTCGTCGAGCATGCAGAACGGCGCCGGGTTCAGCTCGAACAGCGCCAGCAGCAGCGCCACCGCCGTCATCGCCTTCTCGCCGCCGGACAGCAGCTGGATCGAGCTGTTGCGCTTGCCGGGCGGCCGCGCCATCACGCGCACGCCGGTCTCCAGCAGGTCCTCGCCGGTCAGTTCCAGGTAGGCCTCGCCGCCGCCGAACAGCTTGGGGAAGCGCTGGCGGAAAATCTCGTCAACCTTGTTGAACGTGGTCCGGAAGCGTTCCTGGGTCTCGGCGTCAATCTTGCGGATCGCGGCCTCGAGCGTGTCGAGCGCGCCGGTCAGGTCGGTGTTCTGGTCGCTCAGGTATTTTTCGCGCGCCTCGCCCTCTTCGAGCTCGCCGATCGCCGCGAGGTTGATCGCGCCGAGGCGCTCGATGCGCCGGACCATGGCGGCGAGCTTCTCTTCCCACGCCTCGGGCGTGGACGCGGCATCCAGGCCGTCGAGCAGCGCCTGGCGCTCGAAGCCGGTCTCGGCGATCTGGTCGTCGAGCGTCTGGCAGCGCACCGACAGCGTCTGGAACTCGAGCTGCGCGGCCTGCAGCCTCTCGCGGGCGGCGTCCTGGGCGTATTCGGCCTCGCGCGCCTGCTGCAGGCACTGCGTCAGCTTCGACTCCGCGGCGACCACCGCCTCGCGCGACCCGCGCAGCGCTTCGCGCTCCTTCTCGACCGCGGCACGCGCGGCGTCCATGCCGGACGCCTGGCTGGCGATCGGCGCCTCGAGCGCCGCGCGCTCCTGTTCGTAGCGCGCGCGCTGCGCCAGCAAGTCCTGTCGGCGCTGCGCGAGGTCGTCCTGGGCGCGACGCAGCGCTTCGAGCGCGCTCTGGCGCCCCGCCAGCTGGACCTGCGCCGTGCTGCGCACGCCCTGGAGTTCATTGGCTTTGGCGCGCACGGCCGCGAGCGCCTCTCGATGCGCCGCCAGCTGCTGCTGCAAGCCGCCGCGCTCTTCGCGCAGGCGCTGCGCCACGGCCTCCAGTTCGGTCAGTCGCGAGCGCGCGCCGGACAGCTCCTGCTGCTGCTGGTCCTGCGCGCCGCGCAGGCCGTCGAGCTCCTGCTGCAAGGTGTTGGCGCGCGACTCGGTCTGCTCGAGGCGCACCGCCTGGGCCTGGCGGAACGCCAGCCGCTGCGCCTGCTTGCTGCGGCCGGTGTCGAAATGCACGGCAAGCTGGCCGCGTTCGGCCTCGGCCGCCTGCAACTGCGACTGCAGCTGTGCGAGCTTCTCCTCGTGCCGGCGCACGGCCTCGCCGTGCGCGGCCACTTCCTTCCTCAGTTCGTCGAGCAGCACCGAGCGCGCCAGCACGCCGGAGCGATCGTCGGCGGCGCGCGGATAGCGCACCCAGCCGCGGCCGCGCCACACGCCATTGGGCTCGATCACCGACTCACCGGGCTTGAGGTGCGAGGCGCGGTACAGCGCTTCGGCGTGCGTCGGCGCGACGAACACGTGCGACAACAGGTCTGCAATCACCGCCGGGCCGTGGACCTTGCCGGCGAGGTGGTCGGCCGAGGCGTGGCCGGCTTCGGGCGCGTCGTCGATCAGGATGGCGCCGGACTTGGGCGCCGCCGGCAGCGCGCCGGCTTTCGTCGCGAAACCCGGCATGAGCGGCGCCTGCAACAGGCCTTCGAGCACGTGCTCGACCGCGCCTTCCCAGCCGCGCTCGACCTTCAGCGCCGAGGCCAGGCGCGGCGCGCCGGCCAGGCCCTGCCCCTGCAGCCACGACTGCAGCTCGGCGTCGTCCTGGCGCAGCGCGGCCTGCTGCAAGGTCTCGAGCGAGGCGCAGCGCCCGCGCGCGTTCTGCAGCGCGGCCCGGGCCTCGTGCAGCGCGCCATCCTCGGCGGCCCGCGCCTCGCGCAGCGACTGGACCTGGCGATCGATGTCGGCGAGGCGCGACTGGCCATCGGTCAACTCGCGATTCAGCGTCTCGAGCTCGCTGTCCGCGTCGAACAGCGAGCTCTGGATCGGCGCGACGTCGAGCGCCGAGCGCTCCGAGCGCAGCCGCTCGAGCCGCTCCTGCGTCTGCGCCAGCGCGCGCTCCAGCGTCTGCACGCGCACGCGCTCGCCTTCGGCCTGGTACAGCGGCGCCTCGGCGCGCAACGTGAACTCGTCCCAGCGGGCCTGCCCGTCCACTGCGGCCCGGTCGGCCGCGGTGAGCAGCGCCTGCTCCTCGGCTTCGGCGGCCTGGGCCTGGCGCACGCCGGCTTCGAGGCCGGCCAGCGTCGCGGCGAGGTCCTTGATCTGCTGCTGGTCGCCGGCTTCGCGGCGCGCCAAATCGTCGAGCTGGCGGGCGACCTGCTCGAGGTCGCGCGCCTTCATCTCCTTCAGCTCCTGGGCGTGGCGCAGCTCCTGCTCGCGGCGGGCCAACGCGGCCTCGGTCTCGTACAGCTTGTTCTGCTGGGCCGACAGCGCGTGGTTGCGCTCGCGGTTGGCGGCTTCGGCCGAATTCCGGGCGTCATGCGCGGACGCGACGCCGGCCTTGGCGGCGTCGAGCCCCTGGCTCAGCCCGGCAATGGTGGTCTCGTGCGCGGCGTGCTGCTGGGCCAGGGCGCGACGGCGCAGGGCCAGCAACTCCGCTTTAAGTTTGCGCTCTTGTTCCTTGAATTCTTTGTACTTTTCAGCGTTGACGGACTGCTTTCGCAGGACCTCGATGCGGGTCGTCAACTCGGTGCGCAGGTCGTTGAGCCGGGCCAGGTTCTCCCGGGTCTGCTTGATGCGCGACTCGGTCTCGCGCCGGCGCTCCTTGTACTTGGAGATGCCGGCCGCCTCCTCGATCCACTGCCGCAGCTCCTCGGGCCTGGACGAGATCATGCTGCTGACCATGCCCTGCTCGATGATGGCGTAGCCGCTGCGCGCGGCCAGGCCGGTGCCCAGGAACAGGTCCAGCACGTCGCGCTTCAGGCACTTGGCGTTGTTGAGGTAGTACTGCGAGGTGCCGTCGCGGGTCAGCTCGCGGCGCACGGTGATCTCGGCGTAATGCGAGTACGGCCCCTGGATGCTGCCGTCGGCGTTGTCGAAGGTCAGCTCGATCATGGCCCGGCCGGCCGGCTTGCGGGTCTTGCTGCCGTTGAAGATCACGTCCTCCATCGAGTCCGAGCGCAGCTGCTTCATGCTCGACTCGCCGAGCACCCAGCGCACGGCGTCGATGATGTTGGACTTGCCGCAGCCGTTGGGACCGACGATCGCGGTGAGATTGGAGGGCAGCGGCAGCGACGACGGGTCCACGAAGGATTTGAAGCCCGCCAGCTTGATCGAGGACAGTCGCATTGAGCTCTTTTAAGCCTTTCAGAAACACAAGCTGCCCGGCCAGGGCAGTTCGAGGCGTAGTGTAAAGTAAGTCCACGCGTGTGAAACGCCTGAAAAATGCGCAAAAAGCCGGCCAAAACGCCCAGGAAAGCCCTGGACACCTTCCCGAACCCGAAGCCCGGCCGCGACTACGCGATCCGCATGCGCCTGCCCGAGTTCACCTGCCTGTGCCCGAAGACCGGCCAGCCGGATTTCGCCACGCTCTATCTCGAATACGTGGCAGATAAGGCCTGCATCGAGTTGAAGGCGCTCAAGCTTTACCTGTGGTCGTTCCGCGACGAGGGCCACTTCCACGAGGACGTCACCAACCGCATGCTCGACGACCTGGTGGACGCCCTCTTGCCTCGCTTCATGCGCCTGACCGCGGTGTTCAACGTCCGCGGCGGCATCTACACCCACGTCGTCGCCGAACATCGCGCCCGCGGCTGGACCGGCACCCTGCCGCCTGCCGCCTGGCATTCCGATCCCGCTGCCGAAGGAGAAACGCCGTGAACTTTGCCGAAGTGGCTGCCGAGCAATGGAGGGATTACCCCGAGCGGCACCAGAACCGGACCAACCTGCTGATCCACATCGTCACCGTGCCGCTGGTCTGGTTCGCCGCGCTGCAGGTGTTCGCCGGGCTGGTGCTGATGCTGGTCGGCGTCGGCGGCCTGAAGATGTGGGTCTCCGCGGCGATCCTGGTCGCCATCGCGCTGTTCGCGCAGTCTTACGGCAACGGCATGGAAGCCAAGAAATCCGCGCCGCCGACGAACCCGAAGGACTTCGCGATGCACGCGGCGGCGGAGCAGTTCATTACCTTCCCGCGTTTCGTGCTGAGCGGCGGCTGGCTGCGTAATTTCCAGTCGACCTAGCCATGGCCGCCAGCGGCAAGGCCCCGGACCTGCGCAAGACCTTCGCCGAGTTGCGCAAGGCGATGCTGTCGGTCGCGGCCGGCTTGCCCCGCGCGACCGACGCCGCGGACCACCTGTACCTCGACACGAAACACATCCAGCCGAACAAGAAACCGCTGTTCTTCGGAGCGGTCCGGGTCAGGGCCAAGGCCGTCAGCTATCACCTCATGCCCGTATATACCCATCCCGAGCTGCTCGCCGGCATTTCGCCGGCGCTGAAGAAGCAGATGCAGGGCAAGTCCTGTTTCAATCTCGACAGCCCGGACCCGGCGCTGATCGGCGAGTTGCGCCAGCTCACCCAGGCCAGCTTCGATGCGTTCAGGAAGGCCGGCTATGTCTAGGCCGGCAGTTGCCCTGATGCTGCTGGGCGCCGTGGCGACGGCGGGCTGTTCGGTGATGGCGCCGGCCCCGCTTCCGCAGGACGCCTTCTGGCAAGGGTTGCAAGCGCTCTGCGGCCAGGCCCACCGCGGCCAGCTGGTCGAGGGCAACGCAACCGACGACCGCTTCCGCCAGGCCGAGCTGGTGATGCACGTGCGCCAGTGCGGCGACCGGGAGATCCGGATCCCGTTCCACGCCGGCGCCGACCGCTCGCGCACCTGGGTGCTGACGCGCACCGAAGCCGGCCTGCGCCTCAAGCACGACCACCGCCACGAGGACGGCTCGGAGGACAAGGTCACCCAGTACGGCGGCGACACCCGCGCGCCGGGCACGCCGGAAAAACAGGAGTTCCACGCCGACGCACTCACCGCGGCGCTGATTCCCGCGGCCGCGACCAACATCTGGACGATCGAGGTGACGCCGGGCGCGCGCTTCGCCTACGCGCTGCGCCGCGAGGGCACGGACCGCCGCTTCCGGGTCGAGTTCGACCTCACCCGGCCGGTCGCGCCGCCGCCGCCGCCGTGGGGCGCCGGCGCGACTCCCTGAAACCGGCCGCTCAACCCGCCAGGTCGAAGCGGTCGGCGTTCATCACCTTGGCCCAGGCCGCGGCGAAGGCCTGCGCGAACGCCGCGCCGCCGTCGCTGGCGGCGTAGACCTCCGCCAGCGCGCGCAGCTCCGAGTTCGAGCCGAACACCAGGTCGGCGCGCGTTGCGGTCCACTTCGGCGCGCCGGTATTGCGGTCGCGGCCCTCGTAGGCGTTGCTGCCCGACGGCTGCCACTTCGTGCCCATGTCCAGCAGGTTGACAAACCAGTCGTTGCCCAGCGTGCCGACGCGCCGGGTGAACACGCCGTGCTTGCTGCCGCCGTGGTTGGCGCCGAGCACGCGCAGGCCGCCGATCAGCGCGGTCAACTCGGGCGCGGTGAGGTTCAGCAGCTGTGCCTTGTCGAGCAGCGCCTCCTCCGGCTGCATGAAATGGCCCTTGCGGTGGTAGTTGCGGAAACCGTCGGACAGCGGCTCCAGCACCGCGAACGAGGCTGCGTCGGTCTGCGCCGGCGAGGCATCGGTGCGGCCCGGCGAGAACGGCACCTTCACGGAGTGTCCGCCCTTCTTCGCGGCCGCTTCGACCGCCGCGGTGCCGCCGAGCACGATCAGGTCGGCCAGCGACACGCTCTTGCGGCCCTTGTCGAAGCCGGCCTTGATCTTCTCCAGCGCGCCCAGCACTTTCGCCAGCTCGGCCGGCTGGTTCACTTCCCACCCCTTCTGCGGCGCAAGGCGGATGCGTCCGCCGTTGGCGCCGCCGCGCTTGTCTGTGCCGCGGAAGGTCGAGGCTGCGGCCCAGGCCGTCGCCACGAGTTGCGACACCGACAGCCCGGACTTGAGCAGCTTGCCCTTCAGTGACGCGATGTCGCCCGGCGTGAGCTTGTAGGTGGCCTTGGGCACCGGGTCCTGCCAGATCAGCTCTTCCTTGGGCACCAGCGGGCCGAGGTAGCGCGCGCGCGGACCCATGTCGCGGTGCGTGAGCTTGAACCAGGCGCGCGCGAATGCATCGGCGAACGCCTTCGGGTCCTTATGGAAGCGCTTCGAGATTTTCAGGTAGGCCGGATCCATGCGCATCGCCAGGTCGGCCGTGGTCATCATCGGCGCGTGGCGCTTGTTCGGGTCGTGCGGGTCCTCGATCGAATCCGCGCCCGCACCGCCCTTGGGCTTCCACTGGTGCGCGCCCGCGGGGCTCTTGGACAGCTCCCACTCGTACTTGAACAGCGTGTCGAAATAGCCCATGTCCCACTTCGTGGGATTCGGCTTCCACGCGCCCTCGATGCCGCTGGTGATGGCGTCGCCGGCCTTGCCGCTGCCCAGCTTGTTCTGCCAGCCCAGGCCCTGCTCCTCGAGCGAGGCGCCCTCGGGTTCGCGGCCGACGTTGGACTCCGGACCGGCGCCGTGCGCCTTGCCGAAGGTGTGGCCGCCGGCGACCAGCGCCACGGTCTCCTCGTCGTTCATCGCCATGCGCGCGAAGGTCTCGCGGATGTCGCGGCCGGATTTGACCGGATCGGGGTTGCCGTTGGGGCCCTGCGGGTTGACGTAGATCAGGCCCATCTGCACCGCGCCGAACGGGCGCGCCAGGTCGCGGTCGCCGCTGTAGCGCTTGTCACCGAGCCACGTGGTCTCCGGGCCCCAGTCGACCTCGGTCGGTTCCCACACGTCGGGCCGGCCGCCGGCGAAGCCGAAGGTCTTGAAGCCCATCGACTCGAGGGCAACGTTGCCGGTGAGGATCAGCAGGTCGGCCCACGACAGGCGCTTGCCGTACTTCTGCTTGATCGGCCACAGCAGCCGGCGCGCCTTGTCGAGGTTGCCGTTATCGGGCCATGAATTGGTCGGCGCGAAACGCTGCTCGCCGGTGCCGGCGCCGCCGCGGCCGTCGTGGATGCGGTAGGTGCCGGCGGCGTGCCAGGCCATGCGGATGAACAGCGGGCCGTAGTGGCCGTAGTCGGCGGGCCACCAGTCCTGCGAGTCGGTCATCAGCTTGCGCAGGTCCTTGGTGACGGCCTTCAGGTCGAGCTTCCTGAACTCCCTGGCGTAATCGAAGCCCGCATCCATCGGATCGGCCTTCTCCGAATGCTGGCGCAGGATCTTCACGTTGAGCTGGCCGGGCCACCACGCGGCATTCGACTGGCCGCCGGCGACGGTGTGGTGCGTGCCCGAGACCGGGCACTTCATGTCGTTCGACATACTCCCTCCGTTCGCTGAGATTGGACCGCGTAGACCGTAGCGGCTGGTCGTCCTTAAGTAAAATTGATTGTACGTAACTTGACCATTGGCCAAAGCTATATGCGAATCCGCTAGGGCGGATACCCCGTGATTTCGCGGATGCGCTCGTACAGCGGCCGCAGCCG
Organism: Gammaproteobacteria bacterium; assembly: GCA_052386975.1. Lineage (GTDB taxonomy): Bacteria > Pseudomonadota > Gammaproteobacteria > Nevskiales > Nevskiaceae > JACPFV01. The sequence continues at coordinate 25,088 of JBQTJQ010000214.1, forward strand.
CGGGTACAGCGGCGCGTACACCTCGTTGTAGAGGCGCGTGTACGTCCGGTGCGCCACGGGATCAGGCGTGAAGCGCGCGCCGACGCGGGTCATCGCGCCGATCGCGGTCCGGTAATCGGGATGGATGCCCAGGCCGACGGCCAGGTTGATCGCCGCGCCGAGCGCCGAGGTGTCGCCGGCCTCCGGCCGCTCGGCCGGCAAACCGAACACGTCGGCGCTGATCTGCATCGCGGTGTCGCTCTGCGAGCCGCCGCCGGCGATCACCAGGCGCCTGATGCGCCGGCCGGTGCGGCGCTCGATCTGCTCGCGCCCGGCGCGCAGGCCGTAGGCGAGCCCTTCGAGGATGGCGCGATAGAAATGGGCCCGCGTGTGCACCTCGCCAAAGCCGATGATCGCGCCCTTGGCCTCCGGCCCCGGGTCGCGCACGCCGGGCGACCAGTACGGCTGAAGCGTCAGGCCCTGTGATCCCGGCGGCACGCCGCGCACCAGCTCGTCGAACAGCGACTCGACCGGCACGTTGCGCTCGCGCGCCAGCGCCTGCTCGCGCTGCGCGAACTCGCGCTTGAACCAGCTCACCATCCAGAAGCCGCGGTAGATCTGCACCTCGGTGTTCCAGGCGCCGGGCAGAGCCGCCGGGTACGCCGGCAGCAGGCGCTGCACTTCCACGTAACGCGCCTGCGTGGTGTTGATGGTCGCGGTGGTGCCGAACGACAGCGCCGCGACGTCAGGCTCGACCGCCCCGCTGCCGAGCACTTCGCAGGCCTTGTCCGCGGCGGCAGCGATCACCGGCAGGCGCGACGGCAGGCCGAGCTGCTCGGCGGCAATGCGCGCGAGGTGGCCGAGCCGCTGGCCGGGCGCGACCAGTTCCGGCAACTGGTCGGGGCGGATCGCGACCGCCCGCCATTTCCAGTCGCCGTGCTTCGCCCAGGCCTGGCGCCTGTAGTCGAACGGCACGTAGCCGACCTGGCAGCCGGACGAGTCCACGAAGTTTCCCGTCAACCGGAAGCTCAGGTACCCGGACAGGAACAGGTACTTCCTGGTCTCGTGCCACAGCGCCGGCTGGTGCTGCGCGAGCCAGTTGGCCTCGGCTTCCTGCTGGAAATGCCGGATCAGGCCGCCGGCGCCGGCCAGCCAGAACAGCGAGCGCCACAGCGGGCCGAGCGGCGGCGGCTGGTCGCAGCGGCGCTGGTCGAGCCACAGGATCGCCGGGCGCAGCACGTGGCCGCCGCCGTCGAGGCACACCATGGTCGCGCGCTGGCTGGTCAGCGAAATGCCGGCAATGTCGGCGGGCCTTACGCTGCCGCCCACCCACAACTCCCGCACGCAAGCGACCACGCTCTCCCAGTACGTGTCCGGGTGCTGCTCGCCCCAGCCCGGCTGCGGCGAGTGGTAGGTCGGCTCGAAGACCCGCTGCGCGCGGGCCACCAGGTGCCCCCGCGCGTCAAAAACGATCGCCCGCGCGCTCTGCGTGCCGACGTCGATCGCCAGCAGCAGTTTCGCTTCGCTCATCGCACCGCGGGTGGCGCGTGCTGCGTTTCCCAGATCGCGAGGTAGCGGCGCTCTTCCTCGCGCCAGCGCTCGTCGCTCCACTGCAGTTCCTGGCGCAGGACATTGGCGACGCCCGACAGCAGCGCGCGGCCGCCCGCCGGCGTCACCAGGCCCAGGCGCGTACGCCGCAGCATCACGTCGTCGAGGTGCATGACCTGTTCGTGCCGCGCCGCCCAGCGCACCTTGGCCAGCGAATACTTGGATCCCGCCAGGCTGACCTCCTCGACGTTGCGGGTCTGCGTGCGCATGATCGTGCTCACCTTCGAGAACATCGTCACGGTCTTGTCGGCCGGCGAGAAATCCGGCAATTGCTTGCCGGCCGCTTCCAGGACGGCCTTGGCGGTCAGGCGGAACGTGGTCAGCTTGCCGCCGGTGACGCCGACCAGCCCCGGTTCGCTCCACAGCGCCGACTCGCGCGACTCGTCGGACGCCGCGGCCTTGCCGCCGGCGACCACGGGCCGCACGGCGCTGAAGCAGCACAGCGCGTCGGCGGCCTTGAGCTCGAGCTTGGGGAACTGGTGCGACAGGCCCTCGATCAGGTAATCCGACTCGGCGACGTTCATGCGCCACGGCGCGTCGGCGGGCTCGTGGTCGATGTCGGTCGTGCCAAGCAGCGTGACGTTCTCCCAGGGATAGGCAAACACCGGGCGTCGGTCGCGCGGATGCAGCCATGACACCGCGCGCAGCACCGGCAGGCGCTTGTGCGCGAACACGAAATGGCTGCCGCGCAACGGCCGCAGCGCGGGCGCGGCGCCGTCCTTGCCGAGCCGGCCGGCGCTCACGCCGGTGGCGTCGACCACCAGCCCGGCCTCGACCTCGCGGGCCGCGCCGTCGGCGTCGCGCACCGCGACGCCGCGCACGCGGTCGCCGCCGCGCAGCAGGCCCTCGACGCGCGTGTAGTTGCGCGCGGTGGCGCCGCTCGCGCAGGCCTGGGTGATCAGGGTCAGCACCAGCCGCGCGTCGTTGGTGCGCGCGTCGTCGTAGAGCATCGCGCCGACCAGGCCCTCGCTGCGGATGTCCGCCTCCAGGCGACGGGCCTCGGCCGCGTCGACCCATAGCGAGTTCGAGCCGCCCGCCATGTAGTCGTAGATCCACAGGCCCAGGCGCAATCCGAACTTGCCGGGCTTCTCGCCGCGGTACACCGGGATCATGAACGGCTGCTTCTCCACCAGGTCCGGCGCTTCGTTGAGCAGCCGCTCGCGCTCCCGCACGGAATCCTTCGTCATGCGCCACTGGCCGGACTTCAGGTAGCGCAGACCGCCGTGAACCAGCTTCGAGGAGCCTGCCGAGGTGCCGGAGGCGAAGTCGTTCTGCTCGAGCAGCAGGCATTTCGCGCCGCTGCGCGCGGCCTCGTGCAGGACGCCGGCGCCGGTGATGCCGCCGCCGATCACGATGATGTCGTAGCGCGAAGCGAGTTCCGCCAGGCTGGGTCGTTTCATTGGAGGAGCTTCCCTGGATTCAGCTGGCCGTCCGGGTCGAACTCGCGCGCCATTGCGCGCAGCAAGTCCATCCCGACAGGTCCCTTTTCCGCCGGCAGGTACGACGCATGGTCGGCGCCTACGCCGTGCTGGTGGCTGATGGTGGCACCGTGCCTGACGATTGTCCCGGATACCGCCTGCTTGAAGCGCGCCCAGCGCTCCAGTTCCCGGTCCGGGTCGCCGCACAGCCGCCAGACGAAGGTCGAGTAGACGCTGCAGCCCTGGCGGTACACGTGCGACAGGTGCGTGTACGCGTGCAGGCGCTCGCCGTCGCGCTCGAACACTTCGCGCGCCGCGGCTTCCACCGCGCGCATGGTCGCGGTGGCTTGCGGCCAGTTCACGCAGGTCTCCAGGGTGTCCACGGCGTAGCCCGCCTCCCACAGGGAGTTTCGCAGGTACGCGCTGCGGAAGCGGTTCTTGACCCAGCCGGCGCCCGGCCTGGCGCCGGCGTGCACGCCCTGGTGTTCGCCGCTTACCGCCAGCGCCTCGCGCAAGCCGTGCCGGACCGCCCGCGCCGTACCGCTCGCGCCGACCAGCAGCATGACCTTGCCCGGCCCGACCCCGCGCAGCCGCAGGTAGCGCTCGAGCCAGCCGACCAGGCGCGCATGCCCGGCCAGGCGCAGCTGCGTCCCGGTCTCGACTTCGTTCGACAGGCGCAGCATGGAGAGCGTGCCATCGCCCTGGGCCAGAGCGCGCATCGCGCCCACGCCTTGCTCCCACGACGGGAAGAACACGGCGTGGAAGGCTTCCTGCTCCGGCAGCTTGCGGATGCGCGCCTGCACTTCGGTCAGCAAACCCAGCCGGCCTTCGGATCCCATCACGCACTCGCGCAAGTCCGGGCCCGACGACGACGCCGGCACCGCGCCGACGCGCCACTCGCCCTTGAAGGTGGCGAGGCGGCCGGAGTGGAACAGGTTCTCGATGCGGCCGTAGCGCAGCGACTGCTGGCCCGAGGAGCGCGTCACCACCCAGCCACCGATGGTCGACAGCTCCCAGGACTGCGGAAAATGGCCGAGCACGTAGCCTTTGCCGGCGAGCTGCGCCTCGACCCTGGGACCCGGCGCGCCGGCGCCGAAGCGCGCTAGCCACGCGGTTTCATCGAGGTCCATCAGTGCGTCCAGGCGCTCGAGCGACAGCGAGACCACCGGCCGTTCGGACCTCGGCACCGTGAGATGGCCGACGACACTGGTGCCGCCGCCGTAGGGTATGACGATCGCGCCCATGCGCCGGGCGTGGGCCAGCGCTGCGGCGGCCTCGTCGTGGCTGGACGGCAGCGCGACGGCGTCCGGGAACGGGCCGGCGCGCCCGGCGCGCAGCGCGATCCAGTCCGGAAAACTTTGTCCGCGAGAGTGGCGCAGGCGAACTTCGGCGTCCGACGCTAACGCCGACGAGGCGAGGCGCGACGGCGGCACGCCGCGCAGCGCATCGTCCAGCGTAGCGTCGCGCGGGAGCGAGGGCTCGCCGAGCCGCTCGCGCAGGAAGGCCCGCGCGTCGGCGGCCAACGGATAGTCGCTCGCCTCGTCCCCCCAGCCGTTCCAGCGTCTCACGGCCCCTCCTCTCCGGGCGCCCATGATGCCAGCCCCGGCGCAGGCCGCCGAAGGCATCAGGCCGCGCGCGTCGAGAAGTCCTGCTCGATCAGGCGGCGCAGCGCCGGCACGGTCACGCAGCCGCCGTCGAGCCGGCCGTGCAGCACGGTGCAGGGCGCGTCGGCATCGCCGAGCGTGCTGACCACCAGCTGCGCCCGGTCGAAGTCCTCGTGCGCGGTGTTGTCGTTGGTGGTGACCACGGTGGCGATGCCGGCGGCGACCGCGGCGGCCACGCCCATCTCCGAGTCCTCGATGGCGATGCACTCCTGCGGCGCGAGGTCGAGGCGCGCCAGCGCCAGCAGGTACAGGTCGGGCGCGGGCTTCTTGTGCTCGACGTCCTCGCCGCACACCAGCACGTCGAAGCGGTCGACCAGTTCCGCGCCCAGGCTGTGGCGCAGGATCGGCGCCAGCGTCGCGCGGCTCGCGCTGGTGACGATGGCGAGCCGCAGGCCGGCGTCGCGCGCCTCGCCCATCAGGCGCAGCACGCCCGGGCGCAGCGGCACGCGCCCGCGGCGCACCAGGCGGCGGAAGTAGTGGCTCTTCAGCGCATGGACCGCCTTGATCCAGCCATGGGGATCCGCCTCGACCGCGCCGCGGTGCTCGCCGAGCTCGGGCTGGTAACGCTCGAGGTAGTGGCCCAGGCGCTCCTTGCCGCCGGTTTTGCGCAGCAGCTTGCGGTAGAGCTTCGGGCCCCAGCGGAACGGCAGGCCGAGCTTCTTGAATGCGCGGTTGTAGGCGGGCCGATGGCCCAGCACTTCGGTGTCCGCCAGGGTCCCGTCGAGATCGAACAGAAGCGCCCGCAACGTCATGTCAGGTAGCCTAGCACCAAGCTTCCGTAATCGACTGATTCCTTGGTGGAAACCCCGAAACCCACGGCGTACCGCGGCCGCTTCGCACCGACCCCGTCCGGGCCGCTGCACCTGGGCTCGCTGCTCGCCGCGACCGCGAGCTGGCTCGACGCGCGCAGCCGCGGCGGCAGCTGGTTACTACGCATCGACGACCTGGACCGCGCGCGCTGCCCGCCGGGCATGGACGCGCAGATCCTGCGCCAGCTCGAAGCCCACGGCCTGCGCTGGGACGAGACGCCGCGCTACCAGTCCGATCACCTGGACCAGTATCGCGACGCGCTCGCGCAGCTCGAGCGCCGCGACTTCGTCTATGCGTGCACCTGCTCGCGCGCAGCGCTGAAGGCCGCCTCACGTCGCGGCCCGGACGACTTCGTCTACCCGGGCGCCTGCCGCGATGCGCAGCGCACCGGAAGGGCCAGCCGCAGGTTGCGGCTCGGCGACCAGGCCTTGTGCTTCGACGACGGCTGGCAGGGCCGCCAGTGCCGCAGCCTGGCCGCCGAGGTGGGCGACTTCGTGGTTCGGAGGGCCGACGGCCAGTACGCCTACCAGCTGGCATGCGCGGTGGACGAAGTGCGCCAAGGCGTCACCGACGTGGTGCGCGGCGCCGACCTGCTCGGTTCTACCTTCCGCCAGCTCCGCGTGCTGGAAATGCTCGGGCTGCCTCCGCCCGGGTATCGCCACCTGCCGGTCCTGGCGGATGCCCGTGGCCGCAAGCTCAGCAAGCAGAACCATGCCCCGGCGGTCGCCGCCGGCCAGGCGCTCTCCAACCTGCGACGCTGCCTGCGCCTCATGAATCAAGACGATATGGACGCCGCCAGCCCGGAGGAATTGCTGCGAAACGCGGCCGCGCGCTGGGACGCCACTCGTGTCTCCCGCACCGCACAAATCAGCGACCTTCCCCTATAATGCGCTGCAACAAAGCACAGCACTGATCCATGTCCGACACGCGCATCATCAAGAAGTACCCGAACCGGCGGCTCTACGACACCGAGGTCAGCCGCTACATCACGCTGGAAGAAGTGCGCCAGCTGGTCATGGAGAACGTCAAGTTCCGCGTGCTGGACAAGAACACGCACGACGACATCACGCGCAGCATCCTGCTGCAGGTCATTGCCGAGCAGGAAGAAGGCGGCAACCCGATCTTCACCACCGAGCTGCTGATCCGGGTCATTCGTTTTTACGGCGACCCGATGCAGGCCAGCATCACGCGCTACCTCGAGTTGTCGATGCAGCTGTACGTGCAGAAGCAGCAGCAGTTCGCCGAGCAGCTCAAGCAGATGCTGGGCCAGGCCGGCCACCCGGTGCAGGTACTGAAGGAGATGGCCGAGCAGAACGTGCCGATCTGGCGCTCGGTGCGCCGCGAGTTCCTGAAGAACCTGTCGCGCGCCAAGTCCACGCTTCGCACCCGCCGCCGCGCCGGCACCCCCGAAGGCTCCACCGGCGCTACCAACACCGGCGAGTAGTCAGCGGGCCCGTGGTTAATTCGTGACGCGTGCGTCACGAACATTGGATGTTAACTAACTGTTTCAAATAAGTTTTACCGTTGCGTCGCCTTATTTGACGTAAAGGTAAGCTTGCGCGTATAGTGCACTGCAGCAACGTTCTGACATAAAAAAACCCGGCGTTGGGCCGGGTCAGTCAAGCCAGAGTGTTGTCAAGGCTCCTCCAGAAAGGCCTCTGTGCCTTTCTCGCACCTTACCCCGCCTCCCCCGGCGGGGTTCTTTTTGGCCGACGCGCTTCCCGGTTCTTTGCCCAGGTCTACGACGCCGTCCAACGCGCGTCGGACCAACCCCGGGCCGCGCCAAGCGAAGCGGCGGCGCGGCAACGGGGTAGCCTGAAATCGCTTAGTGAGCCTCGGCCGGCTTCGACTCGGCCACGGCCTTCATCGACAGGCGGATGCGGCCCTGCTTGTCGACCTCCAACACCTTGACGCGCACGATGTCGCCCTCGGACAGCTCGTCCTGGATGTTCTCGACGCGCTTGTCCGAGATCTGCGAGATGTGCACCAGGCCGTCCTTGCCCGGCAGGATCGTGACGAACGCGCCGAAGTCCATCAGGCGCGCGACGCGGCCCTCGTAGACCTCGCCGACCTGCACGTCGCGCGTCAGCGCGTTGATGCGGTCAATGGCGGCCTCGGTCGCCTTGGCGTCCACCGCGGCGATCTTGATGGTGCCATCGTCCTCGATGTCGATTTCGGTGCCGGTGGCCTCGGTGATCGAGCGGATGGTGGCGCCGCCCTTGCCGATGACGTCGCGGATGCGCTCCGGGTTGATCTTGATCGTGGTGATGCGCGGGGCGTACGGTGACATCTCGGCGCGCGGCTTCTCCAGCGACTTGGCCATCTCGCCGAGGATGTGGATGCGGGCGTCCTTCGCCTGCGCCAGCGCCTGCTTCATGATCTCGCCGGTGATGCCGGTGATCTTGATGTCCATCTGCAGCGCGGTGATGCCTTCCCTGGTGCCGGCGACCTTGAAGTCCATGTCGCCGAGGTGATCCTCGTCGCCGAGGATGTCGGTCAGCACGCTCCACTTCTCGCCTTCCTTGATCAGCCCCATCGCGATGCCCGCGACCGGCGCCTTGATCGGCACGCCCGCGTCCATCAGCGCGAGCGCCGAACTGCACACCGTGGCCATCGACGACGAGCCGTTCGACTCGAGCGTCTCCGCCACCAGGCGCAGCACGTACGGGAACTCGGTCTCGAGGTTGGGCAGGATCGCCATCAGGCCGCGCTTGGCGAGGCGGCCGTGGCCGACTTCGCGGCGCTTCGGGCCCATCATGCGGCCGGTTTCGCCGACGCAGAACGGCGCGAAGTTGTAGTTCAGCATGAAGGTGTCCTTCCACTCGCCTTCCACCGCGTCGATGATCTGCGCGTCGCGGCCGGTTCCGAGCGTGACCGCCGCCAGCACCTGGGTCTCGCCACGCGTGAAGATCGCCGAGCCGTGGGCGCGCGGCAGGATGCCGACGCCGGTGGCGATCGGGCGCACCGTCCTGGTGTCGCGGCCGTCGATGCGCGGCTCGTTGGCCAGGATGCGGCTGCGCACCAGGCGGTACTCGATGTTCGAGAACGCGGTGGCGACCTGCGCCGGCGTGAACTTCGGCGTCTCGCCCGAGGCGAACTTCTCGACCACGACCGACTTGGCCTTGGCCAGCGCGTCGCGACGGTCTTCCTTCTTCTTGATGTTGTAGGCCGCGGCGATGTCCTTCTCGACGACGCCCGCGACTTCCTTCTCGATCTCGGCCAGCCTGGCGTCCGGCGTGAAGGTCCACTTCGGTTTGCCGGCGGCGGCCGCCAGTTCGTTGATCGCCTTGATCGCGGCCTGCATCTGCTCGTGGCCGAACAGCACGGCGCCGAGCATCACGTCCTCGGACAGGATCTTGGCTTCGGATTCGACCATCAGCACGGCGTCCCTGGTGCCGGCGACGACGAGGTCGAGCTCCGAGCTCTCGAGCTGGGTGGCGGACGGGTTCAGGATGTACTTGCCATCGGCGTAGCCGACGCGGGCCGCGGCAATCGGGCCCTGGAACGGCACGCCCGCGATCGCCATGGCGGCGGAGGCGCCGAGCAGCGCCGGAATGTCACCGTCGACTTCCGGATTCAGCGACATCACGGTGGCGATGACCTGCACTTCGTTGAAGAAGCCTTCCGGGAACAGCGGACGCAGCGGGCGATCGATCAGGCGCGACGTCAGCGTCTCCTTCTCGGTGGCGCGGCCTTCGCGCTTGAAGAAACCGCCCGGGATGCGGCCACCGGCGTAGAAACGCTCCTGGTAATCGACCGTCAGCGGGAAGAAATCCTGGCCCGGCTTGGCGTCCTTGCGGGCGCAGACCGTGACGAGAACGACGGTGTCGTTCACCGTGACGGTGACGGCGCCATCGGCCTGGCGGGCCATGTGGGAGGTTTCCAGCGTGACGGTGTGCTCACCGTACTGGAAGGATTTCTTGATGGGAGTGACGGGATAAGCCATGGATGGCTCCGGAATCGGTTCGGTCTTCGGGGGAAACTACGGAAGCGCCGGCTTTAGCGGCGCAGACCGAGGTCGGTGATGAGCTTGGTGTAGCGGTCCTGGTCGGACTGCTTGAGATAGTCCAGCAGCTTGCGCCGCTGGTTGACCATCTTCAGAAGGCCACGACGGGAGTGGTGATCCTTCTTGTTCGCCTCGAAGTGCGGCGAGAGGCTGTTGATGCGCTCGCTCAGCAGGGCGATCTGGACTTCGGGGGAACCGGTATCGGTCTTGCCGCGACGGTGCTTCTCGACCACGGCCTTTTTCTGCTCGACATTCAGAGGCATTTCTTGCAACTCCAGCTTTCGATCGTTTCGGTCTTTTGAAGGGCGCGCATTCTACCCGCGCGCCCCCCGTTCCACAAGGAAAATCAGGGCCCTGCGGGCTACGGCGGCGCCAGCCACCGGCGCGGGGTCAGCAACCCGTCCGGGGCCTGCTCGGCGATGCCCAGCAGCACCCCGCCGGCACCGGTCACCGCGACCAGTCCGTGCCTGCCGGCCGGCCCCTCCACCGTCTGGCCGTGGGCCAGGCGCCGGGCGCTCACCTCGCCGACCTGGACGGCCGGCCAGGAGGCCAGCCCGGCCAGCGGGGGCCGCAGCAGGGCATCGAGGGCCTGCGGACCGGCCTCGGCCGCCCGCTCAAGGGCTTCCGGCGTGACCAGGTCCGTTTCGCGGAACGGTCCGGCCTCGACCCGGCGCAGAGCGGCCACATGGGCGCACTGGCCGGCCGCGGCCGCGAGGTCCTCGACCAGCGTGCGGATGTAGGTGCCCTTGGAGCAACGCACGTCCAGTTCAAAGGCCTGCGGCTCGAAGCCGGTGACCAGGAGCAGGTGAATCGTGACCGCGCGCGGCTCGCGCTCGACCTCCACCCCGGCCCGGGCCAGCTCGTAGAGCGGCTGGCCGTCGCGCTTGAGCGCCGAATACATTGGCGGCCGCTGGTGGATCTCGCCGGTAAACTGCGGCAGTGCCGCCTCGAGCCGCTCGCGGGTGAGTCCCGCGGCATCGGACCGGCGGGTGACTTCGCCGTCGGCGTCCCCGGTGTCGGTGCAGGCGCCGACCGTCGCGCGCACGAGGTAGCGCTTGTCCGCGTCGAGCAAGTAGCCGGAGAGCTTGGTGGCCTGGCCCAGGCAGATCGGCAGCACGCCGGTGGCCAGCGGATCGAGCGCGCCGGTGTGCCCGGCCTTCTGCGCCGCGTACAGGCGCTTGACCCGCTGCAGCGCCGCGTTCGAGGTCATGCCCGGCGGCTTGTCGAGCACCAGGATGCCGTCGACCGGCCGCCGCGCGGCCCTAGGCGTCGGGCTCACCGCGGTCATGGGCGTGGTGCCTGTCTTCGTCGCGCGCCTCGCGGATCAGCTTGTTCAGGCGATCGGCGCTGGCGGCTGTCGCGTCGCCGTGGAAGTGCAGCTCAGGAATGTGCTTGACCGCGAGGCGATGCTTGAGGGTCTGGCGCAGCTTGGGCGCGGCGCCGTTGAGCGCCTTCGCGGCTTCCGCCGGCTTGCCGTCGAGCGCAAGCACGCTGACGTGGATCCTGGCGTGGCGCATGTCGGGCGAGACTTCGACCGAAGTCAGCGTGACGCCCTTGACGCGCGGATCGCGCAGCTCGTCACGGATGATCTCGGCGAGGTCGCGCTGGATCTGCGTGTTGATCCGCGCGGTGCGGGGGTACTCTTTAGGCATGAGAAAAAGGGGACGCACCCCTTTTTCGGGCGACGTGGGCCGTGTTCGAAGGGCGCGCGGCGAAAAAGGCGTGCGTCCCCATCAGCGCGCGGCGACGGCTTCGGCCTTGACCGTGCGCTTGACCTGGATGCGCTCGAAGCACTCGATCTGGTCGCCGGCCTTGACGTCGTTGTAGTTCTTCACGCCGATGCCGCACTCGGTGCCGGACTCGACCTTGCTGACGTCGTCCTTGAAGCGCCGCAGCGAGTCGATGTCGCCTTCGAAGATCACCACGTTGCTGCGCAGCACGCGCACCGGCAGGCCGCGGCGCACTTCGCCGTCCATGATCAGGCAGCCGGCAATCGAGCCGAACTTGCTCGAGCGGAACACTTCGCGCACGTTGGCCAGGCCAACCATCTTCTCGTGCGTCTCGGTGCCGAGCAGGCCCGAGATGGCGTCGGTGACGTCGTCGATCAGCTGGTAAATGATCGAGTAGTAGCGCACGTCGACGCCGGTTTCCTGGATGCGGCGTCGCGCGGTCGCGTCGGGTCGCGCGTTGAACGCGACGATGATCGCGCCGGAGGCGAGCGCGAGGTCCACGTCCGACTCGCTGATGCCGCCGATGCCGGTCGACACGATGTTGACCTTGACCTCGGCGCTCGGAATCTTGCCCAGCGCCTCGTTGATCGCCTCGGCGCTGCCCTGCACGTCGGCCTTGACCATGAGGTTCAGCAGCTTCTCGGCGCCACCGCTGCCCATCTTGGCGAATACCTGCTCCATGCGGACCGCCTGCTGCTGGGCCAGCTTGGTCTCGCGCAGGCGCGCCGAGCGCACCTCGGCGAGCTCGCGCGCCTTGCGCTCGTCGGCGACCACCAAGACGTCGTCGCCGGCCTCGGGCACGCCCGACAGGCCGAGCACCTGCACCGGGATCGACGGCCCGGCTTCCTTCACCGGCTTGCCGGCCTCGTCGAACATCGCGCGCACGCGGCCGAAGAACGGGCCGGTCAGCAGCATGTCGCCCTGCTTCAGGGTGCCGCTGCGCACCAGCACGGTGGCGACCGGGCCGCGGCCTTTCTCGAGGCTCGATTCGACGATCGCGCCGGTGGCCGGCGCGTCGACCGGCGCCTTGAGCTCGAGCACCTCGGCCTGCACCAGCACCGCGTCCAGCAGCGCCTCGATGCCCTGGCCGGAGTGCGAGGAGACGCCGACGAACTGCGTATCGCCGCCCCAGTCTTCGGGGATGACCTCTTCCTTGCTCATGCCGGTCTTGACCCGATCGAGGTCCGACTGCGGCTTGTCCATCTTGGTCACGGCCACCACCATCGGCACCTTGGCGGCCTTGGCGTGCTGGATCGCCTCGCGCGTTTGCGGCATGACACCGTCGTCGCCAGCCACCACCAGGATGACCACGTCGGTGACGCGGGCGCCGCGCTGGCGCATGCGGGTAAACGCCGCGTGGCCTGGCGTGTCGAGGAACGTGATGGTGCCCTTGGACGTCTTCACGTTGTACGCGCCGATGTGCTGCGTGATGCCGCCGGCCTCGCCGGCGGCGACGCGGGTCTTGCGGATGTAGTCGAGCAGCGAGGTCTTGCCGTGGTCGACGTGGCCCATCACGGTCACGATCGGCGCGCGGTTCTCGGACTTGGCGTCGGTCTTCTCGCCGGCCGCGGCGATGAGCAGGTTGTCCTCGACGTCCGTGGCCTTCGTCGTCTTGACCGTGTGGCCCATTTCCTGCACCGCAAGCGTCGCGGTGTCCTGGTCGATGGACTGGTTGATGGTGGCCATCACCCCCATGCCCATCAGCACCGTGATGACTTCGGTGGCCTTCACCGCCATGCGGGTGGCGAGCTCGCCGACCGTGATGAACTCCGGCACCTCGACCTCGCGCACCACCGGCGCGGTCGGCTGCTGGAACGCGTGCTGAGTCTCGACCTGGATCGGGGCGGCGCTCTTGCGGCCCGCCGGACGGCCGGCGCGGCGCAAGGTCTTGCCCGGCGCGATGTGCGGCTGGGTGCGCTGGATGCCCTCGCGCTCGTTGCGCCGAATGACGGTCGGCTCGACGCGCTTGAGCTCGGCCGAGCGGCGCAGGTTCTCTTCGGCGCGCTTGCGCGCGGCCTCGCCTTCGGTGCGGGCATGCACGTCGACGCCGGTGCGGGCCGCCTCGGCGGCCTGCTTGCGCAATTCTTCGTCAGCCTTGCGGCGCGCGTCCTCTTCCTCGCGCAGCTTGCGGCCGGCCTCTTCCTGCTGCTTGCGGGCCTCGGCTTCGGCGGCGGCACGCGCCGCGGCCTCGTGCTCGGCCTGCTCCTTGGCGGCAGCCTCGGTTTCGGCGGCGGATTCCTCGCCCTCTGCGCCACGCTTGACGTAGGTGCGGCGCTTGCGGACTTCGATGCTTACCGTCTTCGACGGCGCGCCGCGGCCACCGCCGAGCCGCAGCTCGGTGGTTTCCTTGCGCTTCAGCGTGATGCGACGCGGCTCCGTGCCACCTGTGGCGGTCGGGCCGGCCTTGCCGAGGTGACTCAGCAACGCGGCCTTGTCGGCGGCGGTGACCGGCGATTTCTCGCTGTCCACGCTGACGCCCGCCTGCTTCAGCTGGGTCAGCAGCAGGTCGAGCGGAATCTTCAGCTCGGTCGCGAAATCGCGGACGGTGGTGCTCATGAGGGCGCTATGTCTTCCGGTTCAGGCCTGGGCGAACCAATGGGCGCGCGCCGCCCTGATCAGCGCCGCGGCTTTTGCCTCGTCCATGGTGATTTTCTCGAGCAGCTCGTCGGTGGCCAGGTCGGCCAGGTCGTCGCGCGTGACGACGCCCTTCTCCGCCAGCTTCTGGGCGAGGTCGAAGTCCATGCCCTCCACCGCCATCAGGTCGTCGCCCGGCTTGGCGTCGCCGGCGTGCTCGGCCTTGGCGATGGCCTTGGTCAGCAGCACGTCGCGCGCGCGGTTGCGCAACTCCTCGACGATCTCCTCGTCGAAGCCCTCGATCTGCATCAGCTCCTGCGCCGGCACGTAGGCCACCTCTTCGAGCGTGCTGAAGCCTTCCTGCACCAGCACCGTCGCGACTTCCTCGTCGACGCCGAGCTGGTCCATGAACACCTTGAGCGTGCCTTCGCTCTCCTGCTGCTGGCGCGCCTGCGCGTCGGCGGCGGTCATCACGTTGAGCACCCAGCCCGTCAGCTCGGAGGCGAGCCGCACGTTCTGGCCGCCGCGGCCGATGGCCTGCGCCAGCTTGTCCTCGGCGACCGCGATCGCCATCGAGTGCGCTTCTTCGTCGACCACGATCGACTCGACCTCGGCCGGCGACATGGCGTTGATCACGAACTGCGCGGGATTCTCGTCCCACGGCACGATGTCGATGCGCTCGCCGGCCAGCTCGTTGCTGACGCTCTGCACGCGCGAGCCGCGCATGCCGACGCAGGCACCGACCGGGTCGATGCGCTTGTCCTTGGCCTTGACCGCCACCTTGGCGCGCAGCCCGGGGTCGCGCGCGGCGCCCTTGAGCTCGATCAGGCCCTGGGCGATCTCCGGCACCTCGAGCTTGAACAGCTCGATCAGGTATTTCGGCGAGGTGCGCGTCAGGAACAGCTGCGGGCCGCGGATCTCGGAACGCACCTCGTACAGGAAGCCGCGCACGCGGTCACCCGGGCGCAGCGGCTCGCGCGGGATCTGGTGCTCGCGCGGGACGATGGCCTCGGCGGTGCCGCCGAGGTCGACGATGACGGCGCCGCGCTCGAGGCGCTTGACCAGGCCGGTCAGCAGCTCGCCGATGCGGTTCTTGTAGGCCTCGACGATCTGCGCGCGTTCGGCTTCGCGCACTTTCTGCACGATGACCTGCTTGGCGGCCTGGGCACTGATGCGGCCGAACTCGACGTTGTCGAGCTTCTCCTCGCGCACGTCGCCGGCCTTGGCTTCGGCGTTGTCCTTCAGCGCGTCGGCGAGGTAGACGTGCCGCTCGGGCGACTCGAAGGTCTCGTCGCCGTCGGCGAGCACGGTCCAGCGGCGGAAGGTCTCGTAATCGCCGCTGGCACGGTCGATCGAGACACGAACGTCGTAGTCCTCGCTGTGCTTCTTCTTGGTGGCGGACGCGAGCGCGGCCTCCAGCGCCTCGAAGATGATCTCCTTCTCGACGCCCTTCTCGTTCGAGACCACGTCGACCATCAGCAGAATGTTCTTGTTCACGATCCGCTCAGCTCCGTCTCATAGTCGGGCACCAGCCGCGCCCGCTCGATTTCGTCCAGCCCCAGTTCAACCACGCCCGCGTCGGCTGTTTCCAGCACGACCCGGCCGTCCTTCAGGCCCTTCAGCACGCCCTGAAACTTGCGGCGGCCGGCCTTCGGCGCCACCAGTTGCAGCTTCGCCACCGACCCCGCAAACCGCTCGAAATGCGCCGGCTTCACCAGCGGCCGGTCCAGTCCGGGTGACGACACCTCGAGGCGGTAGTTCTGCGGGATGGGGTCTTCCACATCCAGCACGCCCTCCACCTCCCGGCTCACCTTCTCGCAATCGCCCAGCGTTACGCCGCCCGGCGCGTCGATGAAGAGTCGCACCATCGCCGACCCCTTATGGGGGCTAAATTCAAGCAAAACAAGCTCGTAGCCCATGGTCTGCACCAGGGGCTCGATCATCGACTCCAACCGCTCCTGCACTGAGGCCATGCCGCATCGCCACCTTGCGGGAACAAAAAAGGGCCCCGAAAGGCCCTGGTTGTTCCACACCAGTTTGTTCTTGGTAGCGGGGGCAGGATTCGAACCTGCGACCTTCGGGTTATGAGCCCGACGAGCTGCCAGACTGCTCCACCCCGCACCGGGGCGCGCATGATAGTGGGTAAGGCCACGCCGGGCAAGCCTTTTTGCCCCTTCCGGCGCCCAATAAAAAACCGGCTTTCGCCGGTTCTTTATCTGGTGCCCACGGAGGGACTCGAACCCCCACGACTTTCGCCGCTACCACCTCAAGGTAGTGCGTCTACCAATTCCGCCACGTGGGCTGAAACCCGCGGCCCGCTTGGGCGGGCCGCGAGCCGCTAGTCGGGGACCTTCGGCGGTTCAGGCGGGGCGGCCGGTTCCGGCGGAGCC
>JBQTJQ010000215.1:0-3262 GCA_052386975.1 Gammaproteobacteria bacterium
CCTCAGAACCACGTGCTGCGGCGTCCTGAGCGTGCCGCGCAGCGACAGCCAGCCCAGCAGCGTGACGATCGCCGCGCCGGCGCCGGAGCCGATCAGCCACAGCGACGGGCGCAGGCCGGAGGGAATCTAGAACACCGGCTCGGCCAGCACCCAAGCCACCGCCTGCGCCGCGATCGCGGCGACGATGCCGGCCAGCAGGCCCAGCACCGCGTACTCGGCGACCAGGCCGCGCGTGACCACCGACGCGCGCGCGCCCAGCGCGCGCAGCAGGCCGGCCTCGCGCACGCGCTCGTCGCGCGTGCCCTCGATCGCGGCCAGCAGCACGGTCAGCCCCGCCGCCAGCGTGAACAAAAAGATGAACTCCACCGCGCGCACGATGCGGTCCATGATCGAGCGGACCTGGTTCATCATCGAGTCGACGTCGAGCACGGTGACGTTGGGGAACGCGCGGATCAGCTCGCGCAGCAGGCCGCGCCGGTCGGCCGGCAGGTAGAAGCTGGTCAGCCACTGCGCGGCGGCCCGGTCCTCGAGCACGCCGGGCGGTACCAGCAGGAAGAAATTCGGCCGGAAGCTCTCCCACTTCACCGTGCGCAGGTTGTGCACGGTCAGTTCGACGCTCTCGCCGGCGAAGTCGAGCGTCAGCGTGTCGCCGAGCTTGAGCTCGAGGCGCTCGACCGCGAACTCGTCGGCCGACAGCCAGGCCTGGCCGCGGCCGGCTTCGCCCCACCATTGCCCGGCCACGACCTCGTTGTCGTCGGTGAGCGTGTCGCTCCACGACAGGTTGAAATCGCGGTTGATCCAGCGCTGCGTCTCCGGGTCGTCGAAGGTGTCGGCGGTGATCGGTTCGCCCTTCAGGTGCGTGAGGCGGCCGCGAGCCATCGGCCACAGCTTCGGCTCGGGGATGGCGTGCGCGCGGAAGAACGCGCGCAGCGGCTCGACCTGCTGCGGCTGGATGTTGATCAGGAACTGGTTGGGCGTCTCGGGCGGCAGGCGCAGGCGCCAGGTTGACAGCAGGTCCTGGCGCACCACCGACACCAGCAGCAACGCGAGCAGCGCCAGGCCGAGCGCCACCGTTTGCGCGACCGTGGCGCCGCGCCGGCGCGCGACGTTGCCCAGGCCGAAGCGCCACGAGGTGCCGACCGCGCGCTTGAGCGGGGCCAGCACCAGCACCAGCAAGGTCGCCAGCAGCGCGAGCGTGCCGGCAACCGCGAGCGCGCCGCCGAGCACCGCGGCGGCCGCCTTCCAGGTCTGCGTCTGCAGCCACAGCAGGGCCAGGGTCGCGGCGGCGGCCGCCAGCGCCGGCGCCCGCCGGCCCGGCACGCGCTCGTCGCGCTGGAACACGCGGATCGGCGCGGTGGTGCGCGCCTGCAGGATCGGCGGCAGCGCGAAACCGACCAGCATCAGCAGCGCCACGCCCCAGGCCTGCGCCAGCGGCAGCAGCGACGGCGCCGGCAGCGCGATCTGCATCAGCGAGGCCAGCAGGCGCGCCACCACCTCCTGCGCGGCGAGCCCGACCAGCGCGCCGGCCGCGCCGGCCACCGCGCCGAGCATCAGCAGGTTCAGCACCAGCGCGCGCAGCACGAAGCCCTGGCTCGCGCCCAGGCACTTGAGCAGCGCGACCTCGTCGCGCAGCTTCAGGCCCCACTGCCCGGCGCACAGCCCGATCGCGGCGGCGGCCAGCAGCGCCGCGGCGAGCCGGGCGATGCCGAGGAAATCCGCCGAGTTGCGCAGCGCGTTGCGCAGCTCCGGCCGCGCATCCTGCGGCGACACGCGTCGCACGCCGCGCGGCGGCTCGCCGACGCGCAGCGGCTCGAGCTGCTCCGGCGCGCCGGCCACGTGCAGGAAATACTGCGCGCGCGCGCCGGGGCCGAGCAGGCCGCTGGCCGGCACGTCGTCGCGGTGCATCAGCAGCCGTGGCGCCAAATCGGAGAAGCCGGTGCCGCGGCCCGGCTCCTCGGCGACCAGGCCGCGCACGCGCAGCGTCAGCGCCCCGACCTGCAGCTCGGCGTCGCGCGAAAGGCCCAGGTCCTGCCACAGCCGCAGGTCGACCCAGACCTCGCCGCGGTCCGGCACGCCGGCTTCGCGCGCGGCGCCGAAGGGCTCGTCGGTCATCTTGAGCTTGCCGCGCAGGGGGTAGCCCGGCTCGACCGCCTTCACCGAGGCCAGCGCGGTAGTCTCGCCGTGCACCACCACGCTCGGGAACTGCACCGCGCCGAGGTGTTGCGCGCCGGTCGCGGCGACCGCATCCCACACCGCCTGCGGGATCGGGTCGCGCGAGGTGTACATCAGGTCGGCGCCGAGCGTCTCGCCGGTCTGGTTGGCGATCGCATCGCGCATGCGCTCGGTGAACAGCGCCACCGCCGACACCGCGGCGACCGCCACCGCCAGCGCCAGCCCGAGGATCATCAGCTCGCCGCTGCGCCAGCCTTTGCGCAGGCGGCGCAGCGCATACGCGCCGGCGCTACCCATTCAAGACGCCGTCGCGCAAAGTCAGCACGCGCGCGCAGCGCCGCGCCAGGGCCTCGTCGTGCGTCACCAGCACCAGCGTGGCGCCGGACTGGGCGTTGAGGTCGAACAGCAGGTCGATGACGCGCGCGCCGGTGGTGGTATCGAGGTTGCCGGTCGGCTCGTCGGCGAACAGGATCTTCGGCGCGCCGGCGAAGGCGCGGGCGATGGCGACGCGCTGCTGCTCGCCGCCCGACAGCTGGTGCGGGTAGTGGTTGAGCCGCTCTTCGAGCCCAACCTGGGCCAGCGCCTCGCGCGCGCGCTGGCGCGCGTCGTCGAGGCCGGCCAGTTCGGCCGGCAGCATGACGTTCTCGAGCGCGGTGAAGCCGGCCAGCAGCTGGAACGACTGGAACACGAAGCCGACGGTGCCGGCCCGCGCCTGCGCCCGGTCGTCCTCGGCCAGCGTGTCGATGCGCACGCCGGCGAGGTGAATCTCCCCGGCCGTCGGCGAGTCCAATCCGGCGAGCAGCGACAGCAGCGTGGTCTTGCCGGAGCCCGAGGCGCCGACGATGGCCACGGTCTCGCCGCGGCCGACCGTGAGGTTGGCGCCGCGCAGGATCTTCAGCGCCGGCGCGGGGGCGCCCCGCCCGACTCGCGGGGGTGGCCTCCGGCCGCCGCCCGGCTGTCGCCCCAGACCTGTATCAGGGGCGCCGCCACGGCCGCCGCGACCGCCGGCCCGAGGCAAAGCATCAATACCAGGAAGAGAACGCGCCGCATGAACGCCGCCGTATCCGCAATCGATGTCCGCAAGGAGATT
>JBQTJQ010000216.1:0-1684 GCA_052386975.1 Gammaproteobacteria bacterium
GCCTGCGGCTCCTTCCTGACGGTGGCGGCCGCGGCGGGGCAGCTCCATGGATGAGGCGCTGCTGCGACGCCTGCTCGGCGCGACGGCCCTGCTTGCGCTGGCGTTCCTGCTGGCCACGCTGCTGCCGGCGCCGGGGGATACGGCCAGCGGCGCGGGGACCGTGGTTTACGACCTGCGCACCGGCGAGCAGCGCGGCGGCAGCCCCTTGCCACCCGCCGATCCGCCGCCGCCGGCCGCACAGGGCCGTCCTGAAGCGCCGGCGGCGACCGCTCCGGCGGTGGCGTCCGCGGCGCCGAAGGCCGAGGAACCTCCCGTCGCGCCCGGGGGCTGGTTCATCCAGGTCGGCAGCTTCTCCAGCCGGGCCAACGCGCGCGGGGCGCTGCAGAAGCTGTTCGGCATGGGGTTGCCGACGGTGATCCAGTCCGTGGAGGTCGGCAAGACGCTCTGGTATCGCGTGCGCGTCGGCCCGTATCCGACCGAAGCCGCCGCCACCGCCGCGCTGGCCAAAATCAGGCAGGGCGGCTTCAGCACCGCGAAGCTCGTGAAGCCCGATGCGGTCGCGGCGCCCGGGGGGAATTGACGGGTGTTCACTGATAGAATGCGCGCCACCACCGGTTAGGGAAAAACCGATGATCTGGGCGGACTGGGTTCTCCTCGCGGCGCTGCTCGCTTCCGTCGTCATCGGCATCATCCGCGGCTTCACCAAGGAAGTCTTCGGGCTGATCTCGTGGGTGGTCGCCATCTTCGCCGCCCTGTTCCTGGCGCCGTCGATCCTCGGCTGGCTCGAGCCGCACGTCTCCACGCCGTCGCTGCGCATCGCGTCCTCCTACGCGATCGTGTTCTTCGCCTTCCTGGTGCTCGGCGCCGTCGTGACGGCCGTGGTCGGCTCGCTGGTGCAGAAGAGCGGCCTGACCGGCATCGATCGCACCATCGGCGGCGGCTTCGGCCTGATCCGCGGCGTGCTGATCGGCGTCGTGCTGGTCTGGCTGGTCGGGCTGACGCCGGCGCGCCAGGACCCCTGGTGGAAGGAGTCGATGCTGATTCCCGGCTACGAGTGGCTGGCCGAGGGCTTCCGCTCGGTGCTGCCCGAGAAGTGGGCGCGCTATGCCGAGCCCGCGGCCGAAGCCGCCGACACCGTGAAGAAGGGGCTCTGAGCCCATGTGCGGCATCGTCGGCCTGGTCTCGCACACTCCGGTCAACCAGGAGCTGTACGACTCGCTGACGGTGCTGCAGCACCGCGGCCAGGACGCCGCCGGCATCATCACCAGCGACGGCGAGAAGCTGCACCTGCGCAAGGATAACGGGCTCGTTCGCGACGTGTTCCACGCCGACGAGCACATGGCGCGCCTGCGCGGCAACGTCGGCATCGCCCACGTGCGCTACCCGACGGCCGGCTGCACGACTTCGGCCGAAGCCCAGCCGTTCTACACCAACACACCGTTCGGCATCGCGCTGGCGCACAACGGCAACCTGACCAACGTCGAGGAACTCAAGCGCGAGCTGTTCGTCGAGGACCGCCGGCACCTCAACACCGACTCCGACTCGGAAGTGCTGCTGAACGTGTTCGCGCACGAGCTGATGCTGCGCAACACGCTGCGGCTGACGCCCGAAGACGTGTTCGAGGCGGTGGCGATGGTGCACCGCCGCTGCCGCGGCGCCTACGCCTGCGTCGCCGTCGTCAACG
>JBQTJQ010000217.1:0-17520 GCA_052386975.1 Gammaproteobacteria bacterium
GTCCTGGCGCAGCCAGTGGCGACGGGCTTCCAGCCGAACACGCGGATGCCTTCGGCGCGCGCGGCACGGATCAGCGCGCAGGCCACGCGCGTCTTGCCGGCGGCGGTGTCGGTGCCGGTGACGAACAGGGTCCGGGCGGTGCCGGTCAAGCGGCGGCGGTCTCGCGGCCCGCGGTCTCGCGCAGCGCTCCGGCGAGGGCTTCGAGCAGGGCATCGACCTGCGCCGGGTCGTGCGCCGCGCTGAGCGTAATGCGCAGCCGCGCGGTGCCGCGCGGCACCGTCGGCGGCCGGATCGCGGCTACCCAGAAGCCGCGCTGCAACAGCGCGGCCGAAACCGCCAGCACACGGCGCTCGTCACCCAGCACCAGCGGCTGGATCGGCGTGGCCGATTCGCCCAGCGCGATGCCGAGTTGCGCGGCGCCCGCGCGCAGGCGCGCGATCGCCTCGAACAGGCGCTCGCGGCGCTCCGGCTCGGTGCGGACGATGCGCAGCGATTCGAGCGCGGCCGCTGCCAGCGCCGGCGGGGGCGCGGTCGAGAACACCCAGGCGCGGGCACGCTGGACCAGGTAGTCGACCAGCGCCTCGGAGCCGGCGATGAACGCGCCGGACACCCCCAGCGTCTTGCCCAGCGTCGCCATGTAGACCGGCACCTCGTCCACGCCGAGCGGGGCCGGGCCGGCGAACAGCGCACCCCGCCCGCCCTCGCCCAGCACGCCGAAACCGTGGGCGTCGTCGACCATCAGCGCCGCGCCTTCGCGCCGGCACAGCGCGGCCAGTTCGGCCAGCGGCGCCAGGTCGCCATCCATGCTGAAGACGCCGTCGGTCGCCACCACGGCCGGCGCGCCGCGCGCCCCGGACAGCGCCTGGGCGAAGCCGGCCAGGTCGCGGTGCGCCACGCGCTGGTAGCGCGCGCCCGACAGGCGGCCGCCATCGATCAGCGAGGCGTGATTGAGCTCGTCCGCGACCAGCGTTGCGGACTTGTCGAGCAGCGCCCGCAGCGCGCCGAGGTTGGCGGCCCAGCCGGAGGAGAACAGCAGGGCGCGCGGCCGGCGGGTGAACTCGGCCAGCGCCTCCTCGAGCGCGCGGTGCTGCAGGTTGTAACCGGAGATCAGCGCCGCCGCGCCGCTGCCGGTCCCGCACTCGCGCAGCGCGCTGGCGGCAGCCTCGGCCACCCGCGGGTCGGCGGCCAATCCCAGGTAGTCGTTGGAGCAGAAATTGACGCAGCGGCGGCCGTCGACCTCGATCTGCACGCCATGGCGGCCGCGGACGACGCGCCGCACCCGGTGCAGGTCTTCGGCGCGCAGCCGCGCCAGCTCCGCGCGCAGACGCCGGTCGAGCGGGCTCACCCCGATCTCAGGCTTGCGCCCGGGCCTCGGTGTCGCATGCGTTCTCCGCCTCGACGCGGGCCTCGGCCGCCAGGCCCAGCCGCTCGAACAGCGCCTTGTCCCGCTCGTGCTGCGGGTTGCCGGTGGTCAGCAGCTTCTCGCCGTAGAAAATCGAGTTGGCGCCGGCCAGGAAACACAGCGCCTGCAGCTCGTCGCTCATCTCCGAACGCCCGGCCGACAGCCGGACGTAGGCCCGGGGCATCAGCACGCGAGCCACGGCGATGGTTCGCACGAACTCGAGCGGGTCCAGCGCCGCCACGCCTTTGAGCGGGGTGCCCTCGACCTGGACCAGGTTGTTGATCGGTACGGACTCCGGGTGCTGGGGCAGGTTGGCCAGGGTGCGCAGCAGCTCGGCCCGGTCTTGCCGCGACTCGCCCATGCCGACGACGCCGCCGCAGCAGACCTTGACCCCCGCCGCCCGCACGTTTTCGAGCGTGTCGAGCCGGTCGGAGTAGTGCCGGGTGGTGATGATCTCCCGGTAGTAGCTCTCCGAGGTGTCGAGGTTGTGGTTGTAGTAGTCGAGCCCCGCGTCGGCCAGGCGCCGGGCCTGGTCGGGCTTGAGCATGCCCAGCGTCAGGCAGGTCTCCAGCCCCAGGGCCCGCACCTCGCGCACCATCTCGGCGACCTTGTCGATGTCGCGGTCCTTGGGGGCGCGCCAGGCCGCGCCCATGCAGAAGCGCGTGGCGCCCTGCTCCTTCGCGGCCCGCGCGGCGGCGGTCACAGTGTCGAGGTCCATCAGCGGCTCGGCCTTCACGCCGGTGTGGTAACGCGCCGACTGCGGGCAGTAGGCGCAGTCCTCAGGGCAGGCACCGGTCTTGATGGACAGCAGCGTGCTGAGCTGCACGCGATTTGCCTCGAAGTGGCGACGGTGCAAGGCTTGGGCCTTGAACAGCAGGTCATTGAAAGGCGCGCCAAACAGCGCCAGGACCTCTGCCCCTTGCCAGTCGTGACGCAGGTCGGAAACGTGCACGCCAAGCCTCCTTTCGCGTGGAATTGACCTTATTTTTCATACGGATATAGGTTCTGTCAACTTATGAGCACAGGGATGGTTGACAACATCCTGGCCGGCTTAGTGGACTTCCTCGCGCCGGTCCGGTGCTTCTGGTGCGGCGGATCTTCGGCCGGTTCGCCCGCCTGTGCGGGCTGCCGCGACGCCCTGCCCTGGAACCTGCCGGCGTGCCGCAGTTGCGCGATGCCGCTGGGCTCGGGCGATCCGGCGAGCGTGTGCGGCGACTGCCTGCGCGACGCCCCGCCGCAGCACGGCAGCTGGGCGGCGTTCTGCTACCGGCCGCCGGTGGCGCAGGCCATCGTCGAGCTGAAATTCCACGGCCGGCTGGCCGGCGCGCGCACGCTCGGATGCCTGATGGCCGGTCGCCTGGCCCGACGGGCACTGCCGATGCCGCAGTTGCTGGTGCCGATGCCGCTGCACGCGCACCGGCTGCGCCGACGCGGCTACAACCAGGCGCTGGAGCTGGGCCGGGAGCTCGCCCGCACGCTGTCGGTGCCGATTGCGCCGGCCGCCGCGCGCCGGGTGCGCGCCACGCTGGAGCAGACCCGGCTGGACGGCGCGGCCCGGCGGCGCAACGTCCAGGGCGCGTTCGCGGTCGACCCGGAGCAGGTGCGTGGCCGGCACGTCGCGCTGCTCGACGACGTCATCACCACCGGGGCGACGGCCGCGGAACTGGTCAGAACGACGCTGGCGGCGGGGGCGGCGCGCGTCGAGGTGTGGGCGGCCGCAAGGGTGACTTAGGACCGGGCGAAATCGACCGCCAGGCCGGCGAAAACCGCGGCGCCGAACCAGGCGTTGTTCAGGAAAGCCTTGAAGCAGGCCGCCCGGTCGCGGTCACGGATGAGCCACTGCTGGTACACGGCGAGGCCGGCGGCGAGGCCCAGGCCGGCGGCGTAGCCGTACCCGAGTTCCCTGCCGGCGAGAGCCAGCAGGACGATCACTGCCGCCTGCAGGATCCGGGTGACCGCGAGGTCGTGGCGTCCGAACAGGATGGCGCTGGATTTCACCCCGACCCGCAGGTCGTCGTCACGATCGACCATGGCGTAGAACGTGTCGTAAGCCACGGCCCACAGCACGTTGGCCAGCATCAGCTCGAGGCACAGCTCCCAGGGGATGGCGCGGCCCAGGGCCGCGAACGCCATCGGGATGCCCCAGGAGAATGCCAGGCCCAGGTGGGCCTGCGGCAGCGAGTGGAAGCGCTTGGCGTAGGGGTAGCTCGCGGCGAGGGCCACCGCCGGCAGCGACAGCAGCACGGTTGTGGTGTTGAGCTGGGTCACCAGCCCGAATGCCATCAGGCACAGCACCACGAACAGCCGCACCGCCTCCTGCGGCGTCACGCGCCCGGCCGCGATCGGGCGTTCGCGGGTGCGCTCGACGTGCGGGTCGAAGCCGCGGTCGGCGAGGTCGTTGACGACGCAGCCAGCCGAGCGCATCAGCACGGTGCCCAGCACGAAAATCACCAGCACCTTGAGCGGGGGCGCGCCCTCGGCCGCGAACCACAGACCCCACAGCGTCGGCCACAGCAGCAGCCAGATGCCGATCGGCTTGTGCAGCCGCATCAGCAGCAGGTAATCGAGGAATTTCCCACGCATACGGTTGCGGTGGATACTAGCTCACACGCCCAGGGGAACTCTCCACGCGAGACGGGGCATGAGCGGCAGCGAGGCAGCGAAGAGACCGGTCGGGCGGGCGCTGGCGATGCGCCTGCTGCGCTCGACCCGGCCCGAATCGCTGCGCCAGCGCCTCGGCGCGATCCGCGCCGACATCATCGACCGCCTGTGGCTGAGCCTGTTCATCGTCGCGGTGGTCGGCGCGCCGCTGTCGGCGCTGCGCGCCGGCACCACGGGCTGGCTGCCGATCTACTCCCTGCACCTCGCCCTGGGCGCGCTGATCAGCGTGGTGTTCTTCATCCGCAAGCGCCTGCGGACCACGTTCAAGCTGTCGATGATCGTGGCGGTGTTCTGGGTGATCGGCCTGGCCGGGCTCGGCTCGACCGGGATGGTCGGCCCCAGCGTGTGGTGGCTGTCGCTGAGCATCCTGCTGATCACCGCGCTGTACTCGCCGCGCGCCGGCCTGCTCACCGCCCTGCTGACCGTCGCCGTCACCTCGGTGGCGGCGGCCGGCTTCATCCAGGGCTGGCTGACCATGCCGTACGACACCAACGTCTACATCCGCACGGTGGTCGCCTGGGCCAACGTCGTCGTCGCCGCCGTGCTGCTGCCACTGCTGCTGTTCTCTTCTGTCACCAGCTTCCACCATTCGACCGTCGAGCTGCTCGAGGAAGTCGACGCCCAGCGCGAACTGATCCGCCAGCTCGCCACGCACGACGAGCTGACCGGCGTGCCGACGCTGCGCCTGGCCACCGACCGCCTCGAGCAGGCCCTGCTCGGCGCGGCGCGCGCCGGCGGCAAGGTGGCGGTGCTGTTCATCGACCTCGACGGCTTCAAGGCGATCAACGACACGCACGGCCACGAGGCCGGCGATGCGGTGCTGAAGTCGGTGGCCCAGCGCTGCCGCAACGTGCTGCGGGCCGAGGACACCGTGGCGCGCAAGGGCGGCGACGAGTTCATCGCGATCCTGCACGGCATCGAAGGCCCGGCGGCCGCCCTCGCCCTGGCCCAGCGCATCATCGACACGCTGTCGGTGCCGGTGAACTACCTCGGCCAGCCGCTGCGCGCCGGCGCCAGCATCGGCGTGGCGGTGTTCCCCGAACATGCGCTGACGGCCGTGGACATGATCCGCGCCGGCGACGTGGCGATGTACGAAGCCAAGCGCGCCGGCGCCAACCAGGCGCGGGTCGCGGTGCCGCTGGCGCCTCAGGCTTCGGCGTAGCGGCGCCAGTCGCCGACCCAGCGGCGCACCAGCGCCGCCGCGGCGACCGGCTCGCCGGCCAGCCAGCGGTCGGCCAGCGCCTGCAGCGCCGGCACGCGCGGCGCGTCGCGCACCGGATCGGCCAGCCGGAAGCCCATCTCGCCGGTCTGGCGCCGGCCCAGCAGCTCACCCGGCCCGCGCAGCTCGAGGTCGCGCTGGGCGATGGCAAAGCCGTCCTGGGTCTGGCGCAGCACGTCGAGCCGGGCGCGCGCGTTCCCGGAGAGCGGCGGCTCGTACAGCAGCACGCACTGGCTGTCACCGGTGCCGCGACCGACGCGCCCGCGCAGTTGGTGCAGCTGGGCCAGGCCGAGGCGCTCGGCGTTGTCGATCACCATGATCGTGGCCTCGGGCACGTCGACGCCGACTTCGATCACGGTGGTGGCGACCAGCAGCTGCAGGTCGCCGCGCTTGAACGCCTGCATCTGCGCGTCCTTCTGCGCCGGCTTCAGGCGGCCGTGCACGAGGCCGACCTTGACCGCCGGCAGCTCGGCGCGCAGGCGCTCGGCCATGGCTTCGGCGGCCTGCGCCTCGAGCACGTCGGATTCCTCGATCAGCGTGCACACCCAGTAGGCGCGGCGGCCCGCGCGGCAGGCTTCGCCGATGCGCGCCAGCACTTCGTCGCGCCGCTGGCCGTTGATCGCGACCGTGGTGATCGGCTTGCGCCCGGGCGGCAGCTCGTCAATGACCGAGACATCCAGGTCCGCGTAGAGCGTCTGCGCCAGGGTGCGCGGGATCGGCGTGGCGGTCATCACCAGCTGGTGCGGCGACTGCCCGGCCGGGGCCTTGTCGCGCAGCGCCATGCGCTGCTGCACGCCGAAGCGGTGCTGCTCGTCGACCACCACCAGCGCGAGGCGGCGGAACCGTGCCTGTTCCTGGAACACGGCGTGCGTGCCGATCACGACCTGCGCGGTGCCGTCCGCGATCGCGGCCAGCGCGCCCTTGCGCTTGGCCCTGGCCAGGGCGCCCTTGAGCAGGCACAGCGTCACGCCGAGTTTCCTGAACCACTGCGACAGGTTGTGGGCGTGCTGCTCGGCCAGCAGCTCGGTCGGCGCCATCAGCGCCGCCTGGGCGCCGGCGCGCGCGGCGGCCAGCATTGCCGCCGCGGCCACCACGGTCTTGCCCGAGCCGACGTCGCCCTGGACCAGCCGCATCATCGGGAAGGACCGGCGCAGGTCGGCGGCAATCTCGCCGCACACGCGCCGCTGCGCGCCGGTGAGCCTGAACGGCAGCGCGCGCTCGAGCTCGGCGGGCGCCGCAGGCGCCTGGAGCGCGGGGGCGTTGAGCGTGCGCACGCGCGCGCGCAGCACACGCATGCACAGCTGGTGCGCCAGCAGCTCTTCGTCGATCAGGCGCTGCTGCGCCGGGTGGGTGCCGGCGAGCAGGCGCTGGGCGTCGGCGTCGCTGGCCGGCGCGTGGATCACGCGCAGCGCCTCCAGCGTCGCCGGCCCCGCCAGGTCCGGCAGTTTCACGGCCAGGCCCGGATCGGGCGCGCCGATCGCGAGCGCCTGCTGGATCAGGCCACGCAGGCGCTGCTGCGTCACGCCCGTGGTCAGCGGATAGCACGGCGTCAGCGCGGTTTCGGCGGCAAGCTCGTCCTGCGAGGCGGCGATGCGGTACTCCGGATGCACCAGCTCGGGGCCGCGAGTGCCAATGCGGACCATGCCGTAGGCGCGCACCCAGGCGCCCGGGACGAAGGCCTGGGCCTGCGCCTGGTTGAAATGGAAGAAGCGCAGCGCGGCCCAGCCGCCGCCATCGCTGACCGACACGCCGAGCATGCGCCGGCCGGGATACACCACTTTGGCGTGCTCGACGCGCGCGCGGATCAGCGCCGGTGCGCCGTCCTTCAGCTCGGACAGCGGCGTGAAGCGCCGGCGATCCTCGTAGCGCAACGGCAGGTGAAACAGCAGCTGCTCGACCCGTTCGATGCCGAGCGTGCGCAGGCGCGCCGCCAGCGCCGGCCCGGCGCCCCTCAGGTACTGGACCGGCGTGTCGAGCGTGCGCGCGGATGAAAAAGGGGTGCGTCCCCTCTTTTGCTCAGTCAAGCACGAGGACGGCGTCGGCCTCGACCGCGGAGCCCTTCGGCAGCGCCGCGACGCCGACCGTCGCGCGCGCGGGATACGGCTTGCTGAAGTACTGCGCCATGATCTCGTTGACCTTGGCGAACTGGCCGAGGTCGGTCATGTAGATCGTGATCTTGCTGGCGTGCGCCAGCGAGCCGCCCGCGGCCCTGGCTACGGCGGCGAGGTTCTTGAACACCTGGTGCACCTGCTCCTCGATGCCGCCCGGCACCAGCGCCATGGTCTTCGGATCGAGCGGGATCTGGCCCGACAGGTAGACCGTCTTGCCGCAGGCGATGGCCTGCGAATAGGTGCCGATGGCGCCGGGCGCCTCGTCGGTATGAAGCGGCTTGCGAGACATGCGTTTCCTCCAACGTTCGAACGAAATTCGTCGCGCCTGAAGGCGCTCCTACGTGCGCGTCACCCGGGCCACGACTTGCAGGCCGCGCAGGCGCCGCATGATACGCGCCAGGTGCACGCGGTTCTTGACGGTGATCAGGAAGCGCATGTCGGAAGCTCGCGTGTCGACCTTCTCGGCCATCGTCACGTTCTCGATGCTCGACTCGGCGCCGGAGATCTCCGCGGCGATGCTGGCCAGCACGCCGCGGCGGTTCTCGCCCTTGACCCGCAGCTCGGCGAGGAAGTCGCCCTCGACGTTGTCGGCCCACACCAGCGGGATCCACTCCTGCACCGTGCCCTTGCGCGGCTGCGCCACGCTGCATTCGATGCGGTGGATGACGATGCCGCGACCGACGCTGACGTGGCCGCGGATGTCGTCGCCGGGCACCGGCCGGCAGCACTTGGCGTAGTCCACGACCAGGCCCTCGGTGCCCTCGACCGCGAGCGGCGCGGCATCGGGATCGCCCGCGGCGGCGGGCGCCACGGTGACGCCGGCCGGCATGAACTGGCGCGCGACCAGCGGCGCCAGTCGCTGGCCCAGGCCGATCGACAGGTACAGCGGCTCGAGTTCCTCGAGTCCGTAGACCTTCAGCACCGCGCTGGCGGTCTCGTCCTTCAGCGCGGTCAGCGGCACCTTCAGCTCGCGCATGGATTTCTCGAGCAGGCGCCGGCCCAGGCGGATGGCCTCGTCCTCGCGCTGGTTCTTCAGGAAGCTGCGGATGCGGTGGCGCGCCTTGGCGGTCTTGACGAAGTTCAGCCACGCCGCGTTCGGCCGCGCCGAGGTGGCGGTGATGATCTCGACGGTCTGGCCGTTGCGCAGCGGCGTGTTGAGCGGCTCGAGGTGCTGGTCGATGCGGGCGGCGACGCAGCGGTCGCCGAGCTCGCTGTGCACGGCGTAGGCGAAGTCCACCGGCGTGGCGCCGCGCGACAGCCGGCGGATCTCGCCTTTGGGCGTGAACACGTAGACCTCGTCGGGGAACAGGTCGACCTTGACGCTCTCGACGAAATCCAGCGCCGCCGACCCGCCCTGCATCTCGAACAGCTGGCCCAGCCACTCGCGCGCCCGCACCTGCGGCGCGGTGTGCTCGCCGCCCTTGTCGCCGAGCTTGTACTGCCAGTGCGCGGCGATGCCGCTCTCGGAGATGTGGTGCATGTCGCGCGTGCGGATCTGCACCTCGATCTTGCGGCCCTTGGGGCCGGCGCAGGTGGTGTGCAGCGACTGGTAGCCGTTGACCTTGGGGTTGGCGATGTAGTCGTTGAACATCTCGGAAATGGGCTTGTAGATGTGGTGCACCACGCCGAGCGCGCGGTAGCAGTCGTCGAGCTTCGACACGATCACGCGGAAGCCGAGGAGGTCCATCACGTCCGGCAGCCGCAGCCGGCGCCGGCGCATCTTCTGGTACAGGCTGTACAGGTTCTTCTGGCGGCCGACTACGCTCGCGCCGATGCCCTCCTCGCGCAGCGCCTTCGACAGCTTCTCCTCGATCTCCTTGATCACCGACTTGGCGTCGCCGAGCTGCGACTTCACCGCCTGCTCGAACACCTGGTAGCGCCTCGGGTACAGGTGCACGAAGGCGAGGTCCTCGAGCTCGGTGCGCACCGTGTGGATGCCGAGGCGCTGGGCGATTGGCGCGTAGATCTCGAGCGTCTCGCGGGCGATGCGGCGGCGCCGCGCCGGATCCATGTGCTCGAGCGTGCGCATGTTGTGCAGCCGGTCGGCGAGCTTGATCAGGATCACGCGCAGGTCCTGGGTCATCGCCAGCAGCAGCTTGCGGAAGCTCTCGGCCTGCACCTCGGCGCGGGTCTGGCCCTCGACTTTCTGGAACTTGCTGACGCCGTCCACCAGCTGCGCGACGTCGGCCCCGAACAGCTTGCCGATCTCGTCCTTCGAGGTCGGCGTGTCCTCGATGACGTCGTGCAGGATCGCGGCGATCAGCGTGGTGTGGTCGAGCCGCATCTCGGCGAGGATCCGCGCCACCGCCATCGGGTGGTAGATGTACGGCTCGCCCGAGGTGCGCTGCTGGCCCTGGTGCAGCCGCGCGCCGAACTCGTGGGCGCGGCGCACGTCGGCGATCGCCTGCGCCGGCAGGTACTCCTCGAGCACGCGCACCAGCGGCTCGATGCCGTACTCGCGCGCGACACGCTGGGTACGGATCGCCTGGCCGATGCGCTGAATGGGGGCCGGAAGTTCCATGGCCGGTTCAGTATAGGCCCGCATCGGGGACGCACACCTTTTTCGATGCCACAAAGCAAAAAGCCCGGCGGTGCCGGGCGTTGCAGTGACCGGGGACAGACTTAAGTCTGTCCCCAGTTATCTCCAACCTACAGGTCGAAGCTCGGGTCGAGCGCTTCCAGCTCCACCTTCGGCGCCTGGATCGCCGGCAGGTCGGCTTCCTCGAGCACCTTCCTGTCGACCAGGCCGTCGGCAATCTCGCGCAGCGACAGCACCGTGGACTTGTGGTTGCCCCACGGCAGCTTGGCCTCGGCGCCGCGGGCCAGCTGGCGCGCGCGCTTGGCGGCGACCAGCGTCAGCTCGAACTGGTTGCCGATACGTTCCAGGCAGTCTTCAACGGTGACTCGGGCCATTTGCTACATCCGGGGTACGCGAAAGGGCGCGTAGTTTACTCAACGCCGGGAGGGCTGTATAGCGGCCCGTTTAGCGCCCGATCAGCTTCTGAATCAATGGCTTATGGCGGAATTCCTGGACCGCCCGGGTCAGGCGGCGGGCCACGAAGATCGAGACCAGTTCGCCCATGGCCTGCTCGAAGTCCCTGTTGACGATCAGGTAGTCGTAATACTCGTAGTGCGCCATCTCTTCGCGGGCCTTTTCGAGCCGCTGGCGGATGGCGTCTTCGGAGTCCTGCTTGCGCAGGCGCAGCCGCTGCGCGAGCTTGGTCATCGACGGCGGCAGTATGTAGATGCCGATGGCGCTGGCCATGTGCTGGCGGATCTGGCGCGCGCCCTGCCAGTCGATGTCCAGGATCACGTCGCGGCCGGCTGCGAGGCGCTGCTCGGTGCGCGCCCGCGCCGTGCCGTAGTAGTGGGCGTAGATCGTCGCGTGCTCCAGAAATTCTCCGCGGGCTATCATCGCCTCGAACGTCGCGCGGTCGATGAAGTGGTAGTGCACGCCGTCCTGCTCGCCCGGCCGCGGCGCGCGCGTGGTGTACGACACGGAGATCTCGGCCGTGATCCCGGCCTTGGCCAGCGCGTCGATCGACGCGCGCGTCAGGCTGGTCTTGCCGCCGCCCGAGGGCGCGGAGACGACGAAGAGGCCGCCGGGGGGTTTGGTCGACATGCGGAGCGCGTACGGTAGCCGGTCACTCGACGTTCTGCACCTGCTCGCGCAGCTGCTCGATCACGACCTTGATCTCAACCGCCAGGCGCGTGGTTTCCGCGTCCTGCGATTTCGATGAAAGGGTATTGGCCTCGCGGTTGAGTTCCTGCATCAGGAAGTCCAGGCGTCGGCCGACCGCGTCCTGCCGGCGCAGCGTCTGTCGCACCTCGGTCAGGTGCGTGGCCAGGCGCGAGAGCTCTTCGTCGACGTCGAGGCGCTGGGCGGCCAGCACCACTTCCTGCTCCAGCCGCGCCGGATCCACTTCGACACCGAGCTCGCGGCAGCGCGCGCGCAGCCTCTCGACCCACTGCGCACGCACCTGCGGCAACCGGCTGCGCACGGCGGCAACATGCGCCTCGATCGCGCTGCAACGCTCGAGGAGGTAATCGGTGACCCGCGCGCCTTCGCGCTCGCGCGTGGTGGTGAAATCGTCGGCGGCGCGGTCGAGCAGTTCGAGCGCGGCGGCCAGCAGCGGCGCGTTGTCGATGGATTCCGCCTTGACCACGCCGGGCCAGGACAGCAACCGCACCGGGTCGGCGGCGCCGAGCGTGATGCCCGAGCGCTTGACGTTCTCGATGGCGCCATGCAGCTGGCGCAGGGTCTCCGCATCGAGAGCCACCGCCGCCGCCAGCGCGCCTTCGCGCGAGTGGCGCAGCCCGGCGTCGACCTTGCCGCGCGACAGCCGCGCGCCGAGGCGCTGGCGCGCTTCGTTCTCGATCGCGCGCAGCTCCTCCGGCAGGCGCAGCGACAGGTCGAGATAGCGGTGGTTGACCGAGCGCAGCTCCCACGCCAGGCGGCCCCACGGCCCCTGGGCCTCGGCGCGCGCGTACCCCGTCATGCTGCGGATCATGGCTCCTCCCCGGTGCCGGCGATTCTACACGGGGGGATGCTGCACTCGGCCACAACATGGGTCAGACCCCAATTAGAATCCAATTGGGGCCTAACCCCGGGAGGGCTCATGTTCAAGACGCTGCTGTACGAGGTGCGCGAGCGCATCGCGTTCCTGACCCTGAATCGCCCAGAGCGGCTCAACGCGATCGGCGAACACACCGGGCGCGAGCTGAGCGAGGCGGTGGCGCGCGCCAACGCCGACGATGCGGTGCACGTGATCGTGCTGAAGGGCGCCGGCAAGGCATTCTGCGCGGGCTACGACCTGAAAGACTTCGCCGAGGGCGATTCGCCGTGGAACCAGGGCATGCCCTGGGACCCGATGGCCGACTTCCGCATGATGAAGCAGAACACCGACGACTTCATGAGCCTGTGGCGCTCGTACAAGCCCACGATCGCGCAGGTGCACGGCTACGCGGTCGCCGGCGGCAGCGACATCGCACTGTGCTGCGACCTAGCGGTGATGGCCGAGGACGCGAGGATCGGCTATCCGCCGGCGCGCGTGTGGGGCTGCCCGACCACCGCGATGTGGGTCTACCGGCTCGGCGCCGAGAAGGCCAAGCGCATGCTGCTCACCGGCGACCTGGTCGACGGCCGCGAGGCCAGGGCGATGGGGCTGGTGCTGGACGCCGTGCCGCAGGAGCGGCTCGAGGCGCGCGTGCTGGAGCTGGCGCGGCGCATGGCCGGCGTGCCGAGGAACCAGCTGATGATGCAAAAACTCATGGTGAACCAGGCCTACGACAACATGGGCCTGGCGGCGACGCAGATGTTCGCGACGCTGTTCGACGGCATCACGCGGCACTCGCCGGAAGGTCAGTGGTTCCGCGCCTATGCGGCCGAGCACGGCTTCCACGAGGCGGTGCGCCTGCGCGACAGCGGCGAGCCGATCCCGGGCAGCAAGCCGACGCCGAAATGACGCGTGGCGCGGCGCCCATGAAAAAGGGCGGCTTGCGCCGCCCCAGTTCACCGCAACTCCCTACTTCCGTGCTTTCTTCTTCGCTTTCTTTGCCTTGCGCTTCTTTGCCATCTGCTTCTCCCCTTCCGAGTGAAAGAAAGACCTTTCCCGCACCTTCGGCGAATCGAACCGCGTTCACCGCAAATGGAATGTGAACGATTGAAAACGAAATATCAACTGGCGTCGCGAGCGCGTTCGACAAATATCGTGCCAGCTGCGCGAGCGTGCGCGCTGGCCGCGCTCGCTGTCGCGGGATTTTCGTGCGCGAGCGAACCGTCGCGCGGCAATTTCCTGCGTTACGAAATTGTCGCGACGCATCCGCACGACGTCGCGTCGTTCACGCAGGGACTCGCCGTGCACGAGGGGAGAATCGTCGAGAGCAGCGGCCTGTTCGGGCGCTCGGCGCTCGCGCTGCGCACCGTGGCGAGCGCCGCGCCGCTGAAGCGGCACGCGTTGCCGCGCGACCAGTTCGGCGAAGGCGTCGCGGGCGACGGGCAGCGTTTCGTGCAGCTGACCTGGCAGTCGGGCGTCGCCCACGTCTACGACCTCGCGCTGAAGCCGGTCGGGCGATTCTCGTACGACGGCGAGGGCTGGGGTCTGGCCTGGGACGGCCGGCGCTGGTTGATGAGCGATGGCTCGGGCCGGATCGTCGCGCGCGACCGCCAGACTTTCGTGGTGCTGGGCAGCTTCGAAGTGACGGATCGCGGCCGACCGGTCACGCAGATCAACGAGCTCGAGTTCGCGCGCGGCAAGCTATACGCCAACATCTGGCACGCGGACCGCATCGCGGTGATCGATCCCGGCACCGGCGCCGTGGAAGCCTGGCTCGACCTCGCCGCGCTGCGGCGCGGCTTTGCCCGGCCCGCGGGCTGGGACGAGGCCGAGCACGTGCTGAACGGCATCGCCTTCAATCCCGCCAGCGGCCACTTCTTCGTGACCGGCAAGTGCTGGCCGGTGCTGTTCGAGATCCGGCTGCTCGATCCAGGATGAGGCGCGCGTGATCCCGCTCAAGGACGACAACCCGACGCGCGCGACGCCGTTCGTGAACTACGCGCTGATCGCCGGCTGCGTGCTGGTGTTCCTGTGGCAAGTCTCGCTCGGCGGGCGGATCGAGGGCGCGATCTACGCCTACGGCCTGATCCCGGATGTGCTGCTCGGCGATGCGCGGCTGCCGCCCGAACTGCGCGCGGTGCCGGCGTGGGCCACCGTGTTCACCTCGATGTTCCTGCACGGCGGCTGGATGCACCTGATCGGCAACATGCTGTACCTGTGGATCTTCGCCGACAACGTCGAGGACCGCTTCGGCCACGGCCGCTTCGTGGTGTTCTACGCGCTGTGCGGCATCGCCGCGGCGATGGCGCAGGCGCTGCCGGACCCGCAATCGCAGGTCCCGATGGTCGGCGCCAGCGGCGCGATCTCGGGCGTGCTCGGCGCCTACCTGCTGATGTTCCCGCGCGCGCACGTGCTGGTGCTGGTTCCGCTCGGTTTCCTGACGCAGCTGGTGCGCCTGCCCGCGCTGCTGGTGCTGGGGCTGTGGTTCGCGATGCAGCTGCTGTCGGAGATGCTGGCGCCGCCCGGCGCCGGCGTCGCTTTCCGCGCGCACATCGGCGGCTTCGTCGCCGGCATGCTGCTGCTGCCGCTGTTCCGCCGCGGCGGCTGAAGCGGGGTAAGACCCATTTCCGGGACGCAGGTGTAGAGTCGGAGCGCAACCCACCGGAGCGCCGTCATGCAGCTGACGCACGAGCACAAGGAGCTGTACCGCACCGCGAAGCGCTTCGTCGAGGAAGAGCTCAACCCGCACGTCCAGGAATGGGAAGAGGCGGGCATCTGGCCGGCGCGCGAAGTGCTGAAGAAGCTCGGCGCGCTCGGCATGCTCGGCATCAGCAAGCCGGCCGAGTACGGCGGACTCGGGCTCGACTACTCCTATTCGGTGATGTTCGCGCAGGCGCTCGGAAACTGCCATGCCGGCTCGGTGCCGATGGGCATCGGCGTGGTCACCGACATGGCGACGCCGGCGCTCGCGCGCTTCGGCACGCACGAACTGAAGAAGGCATACCTCGAGCCGGTGATCAAGGGCGAGCAGATCTGCTCGGTGGCGGTGTCCGAGGCCGGCGCCGGCTCCGACGTCGCCAGCATCAAGACCACCGCGCGCAAGGACGACGGCGACTACGTCATCAATGGCTCGAAGATGTGGATCACCAACGGCACGCAGTCCGACTGGGCCTGCATGCTGGTCAACACCGGCGAAGGCAAGGTGCACCAGAACAAGTCGCTGATCATCGTGCCGCTCGACGCGAGGGGCGTGGACCGCAAGACCAAGCTCGACAAGATGGGCATGCGCGCCTCCGACACGGCGATGATCTTCCTCGACAACGTGCGCGTGCCGCGGCGCAACCTGATCGGCACCGAGGGCATGGGCTTCATGTACCAGATGCTGCAGTTCCAGGAGGAACGGCTGTTCGGCGCCGCGACCAACATCGACTCGATGACCAACATCATCGCCGAGACCATCGACTACACGCGCCAGCGCCAGGCCTTCGGCCAGAGCATCCTCGACAACCAGTACGTGCACTTCCGCCTGGCCGAGCTGAAGACCGAGGTCGAGGCGCTGCGCGCGCTGGTCTACTACGCCTGCGAGGAGTACGTCGCCGGCCGCGACGCGACGATGCTGGCGTCGATGGCGAAGCTGAAGGCCGGGCGCCTCGCGCGCGAAGTCACCGACAGCTGCCTGCAGTTCTGGGGCGGCCAGGGCTACATGTGGGAGACGCACATCGCGCGCGCGTACCGCGACTCGCGGCTGCTGTCGATCGGCGGCGGCGCCGACG
This sequence comes from Gammaproteobacteria bacterium, assembly GCA_052386975.1. Classification (GTDB taxonomy): domain Bacteria; phylum Pseudomonadota; class Gammaproteobacteria; order Nevskiales; family Nevskiaceae; genus JACPFV01. The sequence goes on from JBQTJQ010000217.1 coordinate 15,723, forward strand.
AGATCATGCTCGGCATCATCTGCAAGCTGCTCGGCACGCTGCCAGGCCGGCGCAAGAAGGAAGAGCAGAAAGCAGCCGCGGCGGCGTAGTTTCGCGAAGCTTTCCGCGGCGCAAATGAAAAACCCCCGATCTTTCGATCGGGGGTTTCGCATTTGGAGCCTGGCGATGACCTACTTTCACATGGCGGGGCCACACTATCATCGGCGCTGAGTCGTTTCACTTCGGTGTTCGGGATGGGAACCGGTGGGACCAACTCGCTAAGGTCGCCAGACAAACTGGCATGGAAGAAAGCCCGACAGCGGCTCAGTTCCAAATAGGGTCAGGTCTGTAGTCAGTTTTTGTAAGGCGCCATTTTGCTCAATGCCTTCAGTGCATGAAGCAAACGCTCTCATGGTCGTCCGCTATGCGGAGGATTTGAGAGTTATATGGTCAAGCCTCACGGGCAATTAGTACGCGTCAGCTTTGCGATTGCTCGCTTTACACATCGCGCCTATCAACCCCGTCGTCTACGGGGGCCCTACAGGGTGGTTAAACCACCAGTGAGATCTCATCTCAGGGGGGGCTTCACGCTTAGATGCTTTCAGCGTTTATCCCGTCCGTACATAGCTACCCGGCGATGCCATTGGCATGACAACCGGTGCACCAGGGGTACGTCCAACCCGGTCCTCTCGTACTAAGGTTAGCTCCCTTCAAATCTCAAACGCCCACGGCAGATAGGGACCGAACTGTCTCACGACGTTCTGAACCCAGCTCGCGTACCTCTTTAATTGGCGAACAGCCAAACCCTTGGGACCTGCTACAGCCCCAGGATGAGATGAGCCGACATCGAGGTGCCAAACTCCTCCGTCGATGTGGACTCTTGGGAGGAATCAGCCTGTTATCCCCGGAGTACCTTTTATCCGTTGAGCGATGGCCCTTCCATACAGAACCACCGGATCACTTAGACCGTCTTTCGACTCTGCTCGACTTGTTTGTCTCGCAGTCAGGCTGGCTTATGCCTATGCACTCAAGAGCGCGATTTCCGACCGCGCTGAGCCAACCTTCGCACTCCTCCGTTACTCTTTGGGAGGAGACCGCCCCAGTCAAACTACCCGCCATGCAATGTCCCTGACCGTGATTAACGATCGAGGTTAGAACTCCGAACACACCAGGGTGGTATTTCACTTGTTGCCTCCATCCCGGCTAGCGCCGGGACTTCAAAGGCTCCCACCTATGCTACACAGGCGAATTCAAAGTCCAGTGCAAAGTTGTAGTAAAGGTTCACGGGGTCTTTCCGTCTTGCCGCGGGAACACAGCATCGTCACTGCGATTTCAATTTCACTGAGTCTCGGATGGAGACAGTAGGGCTGTCGTTACGCCATTCGTGCAGGTCGGAACTTACCCGACAAGGAATTTCGCTACCTTAGGACCGTTATAGTTACGGCCGCCGTTTACTGGGGCTTCGATCAAGAGCTTCGCCTTACGGCTGACCCCATCACTTAACCTTCCAGCACCGGGCAGGCGTCAGACCCTATACGTCCACTTTCGTGTTTGCAGAGTCCTGTGTTTTTGATAAACAGTCGCAACCCTCTCTTCACTGCGACCCGTTTCAGCTCCAGCTGTACGCCTTCACTTACAACGGGCGTGCCTTATCCCGAAGTTACGGCACGATTTTGCCGAGTTCCTTCATCCGAGTTGTCTCAAACGCCTGAGGATACTCTCCTCGCCCACCTGTGTCGGTTTCGGGTACGGATTGCATTACCTGAAGCTTAGAGGCTTTTCCTGGGAGCCTGGTATCAGCCACTCGGCTTCTTGCGAA
>JBQTJQ010000218.1:0-13141 GCA_052386975.1 Gammaproteobacteria bacterium
AGGCCGAGCAGCGCCTCAAGGGCGGCGAGCTGAAGGCGCTGGTCGCCACCAGCTCGCTCGAGCTCGGCATCGACATCGGCGACGTGGACCTGGTGTGCCAGCTCGGCTCGCCGCGCTCGATCGCGGCATTCCTTGAGCGCGTCGGCCGCGCCGGCCATGCCATCGGCGCGATTCCCAAGGGACGGCTGTTCCCGCTGTCGCAGGACGACCTGGTGGAATGCGCGGCGCTGCTGGACTCGGCGCGCCGCGGGGAGCTCGACCGCATCCGCGTGCCCGACGCGCCGCTCGACGTGCTGGCCCAGCAGGTCGTGGCCGAGACCGCCTGCCGCGAGTGGGGCGAGACCGAGTTGTTCGACCTGCTGCGCCGCGCCCGGCCCTACCGCGACCTGAAGCGCGAGGATTACGACAAGGTCGTGCAGATGCTGGCCGACGGCTACGCCACGCGCCGCGGCCGCCGCGGCGCGCACCTGCACCACGACGCGGTCCAACACGTGCTGCGCGGACGGCGCGGCGCCAGGCTCACCGCCGTCACCAACGGCGGCGTGATCCCGGACCAGTTCGACTACGACGTGGTGCTGATGCCCGAGGGACAGCGCGTCGGCACGCTGAACGAAGACTTCTCCTTTGAGAGCGTCCCGGGCGACATCTTCCAGCTCGGCAACACCAGCTGGCGGATCCTGAAGGTCGAAACCGGGCGCGTGCTGGTCGAGGATGCCAGGGGCATGCCGCCGACGCTGCCGTTCTGGCTCGGCGAGGCGCTCGGGCGCACCAACGAGCTGTCGGCCTCGGTGTCGCGCCTCAACGCAAAGGCCGACGAACTGCTTTCCTGTCATCCCCGCGAAAGCGGGGATCCAGCGGATTCCGCGCGACACAGGGTCGCGCCCGCGGGAACGACAGATTTGCAGCAATGGCTCGTCAGCGAGATCGGTTTGCCGCAAGCCGCGGCCACTCAACTCGCCAGCTACTTCGCCACTTCGCTCACCGCCCTCGGCGCGCTGCCGACGCTCGAGACCATCGTGCTGGAACGGTTCTTCGACGAGGTCGGCGACACGCACCTCGTCATCCATTCGCCGTACGGCTCGCGCGTGAACCGGGCCTGGGGCCTGGCGCTGCGCAAGCGCTTCTGCCGCCAGTTCAACTTCGAGCTGCAGGCCAGCGCGCTCGAGGACTCGATCGTGCTGTCGCTCGGGCCGACGCACAGCTTCCCGCTCGACGACGTGGCGCATTTCCTGAAATCCGCCACCGCGCGCGACGTGCTGGTGCAGGCGCTGCTCGACGCGCCGATGTTCGGCACGCGCTGGCGCTGGAACGCGACCACGGCACTGGCGATCCGCCGCATGATCAACGGCAAGCGCGCGCCGCCGCAGTTCCAGCGCTCGGATTCCGAGGACCTGTTGACCGTGGTGTTCCCGGACCAGGTGGCCTGTGCCGAGAACCTGCGCGGCGACCGCGAGATCCCCGACCATCCGCTGGTGCGCCAGACGCTACACGACTGCCTCCACGAAGTGATGGACGTGGACGGCTTCCTTGCCCTGCTCGAGCGCATCGAGGGCGGAGAAGTGAAGGTCGTCGCGCGCGACATGGCCGCGCCCTCACCGCTGGCGCACGCCATCCTGTCGGCGCGGCCGTACGCCTTCCTCGACGACGGCGCCGCAGAAGAGCGCCGCACCATGCTGGTCCAGACCCACCGCTTGATGGACCTCGAAACTGCAGCCGCGGTGGGCAGTATCTCGGCCGAGGCGAGTGAGCGCCTGCGCGCCGAGATCGCGCCCGAGCCGGCGAGCGCCGACGAGCTGCACGACACGCTGGTGGTGCACGGCTTCCTGACGCGTGACGAGGGCAAGCCCTGGCGCGCGTGGTTCGACCAGTTGGTCGCCGCGCGCCGCGTTACTGTCCTCATCCCCTCTCCCCCGCGGAGGGGGGGAGAGGGTAAGGGTGAGGGGGCTCTTTGGGTCGCCGCCGAGCGCCTCGCCGAGCTGCAAGCCGTGCTGCCAAACGCCGATTGCGATCCGGTGATCAATGCGGTGAAACCGGCAGGCGAGGAACCGCTGCGGGAAATCGTGCGCGGCCGGCTCGAGCTGCTCGGGCCCGTGACCGCGGAGCAGCTCGGTGCGCCACTCGGCCTCGACGTCGCGCCGGCCCTCGCCGCGCTCGAGGGTGAAGGCGCGGTGATGCGGATGTCTTCTGTCACCCCAGCGACCCCTGTCACCCCGGCGGAAGCCGGGGTCCAGAGCCTTTGGTGTGAACGCCGCCTGCTGGCCCGGCTCAACCGCTACACGCGCGAGAAGCAGCGCAGCGAGATCCAGGCCGTGGCGCCCGCGCCGTTCATGCGTTTCCTGTTCCGCTGGCAGGGCGTCGCCGGCGCGAGCGTGGACGAGCGCCGCGAAGGCGAGAACGGCCTGCTCGCGGTGCTGCGCCAACTCGAGGGCTTCTCGGTTCCGGCCGGCGCCTGGGAAGACGAGGTGCTGGCGCCACGCGTGCACCATTACTTGCCCGACCTGCTCGACCGCCTGTGCGCGGCCGGCGCGATCGTGTGGTTCCGGCCCGCTGCCGATGCCGATCCGGAGCGCAAGTCCGGGCCGGTGCGCACCACGCCCATCGTGCTGTGCGCGAGAGATGCGCTGCCTTATTGGCAGCCGGTGGTCGCGCCTGAAGGCACTCCTGCGCTCAGCGCCCGCGCGCGGAAAGTGCACGACGCTCTGCGCGCCAACGGCGCCTCGTTCTTCGATGAGCTGGTGCACGACACCGGCGTGCTCAAGGTCGAGGTCGAACAGGCGCTCGGCGAGCTGGTATCGCAAGGCCTGGCGAGCTCCGATTCTTTCTCCGGCTTGCGCGCGCTCATCATCCCGAACGAGCGGCGCGAGAAGCTTCGGCGCTACCGGCGTTCGCTGGCGCACGAGGTGGACACGGCCGGGCGCTGGAGCCTGCCTCGCGCGCCGCGCTTGCCCGAGCCGGCCGCGGCGCTGGGCGATCCGGCCGTAGAGCACGTGGCCCGCGCGCTGCTGCGCCGCTACGGCGTGGTGTTCCGGGCGCTGCTCACGCGCGAGGACCACCTGCCGCCGTGGCGCGAACTGTTCTACGTCTACCGGCGCATGGAAGCGCGCGGCGAGATCCGCGGCGGGCGCTTCGTCAGCGGCTTCTCGGGCGAGCAGTTCGCGCTGCCCGAGGCGGCCGGCGCGCTGCGCAAGGCGGTCGGTAACGAAGAGGAACTGGTGTCGATCTCGGCCGCCGACCCGCTCAACCTGGTCGGAGTGATCGTGCCGGGCGAGCGGGTGCCGGCGCTGTCCGGCAACCGCGTGCTGTTCCGCAACGGCGGGCCGGTCGCGGTGCAGGCCGGCGACGAGGTCCGCTTCCTGGCCGCGGTCGAGTCGAAGTCGGAGTGGGAGATCCGCAACCTGCTGATCCGCAAGCACCGCCCCGGCGGCTACGTTGGCGAGGCGGGTGCGCCGCATTGACCCGCTAGACTAGGTGCGTTCGCGCAAACCACCTGGGGCTCACATGAAAGCGGGATTCATCGGATTGGGTGCGATGGGCTGGCACATGGCCGGCCACCTGGCGCGCAAGGAGTTGCTGGGCGGGGTCTGGAACCGCACGGTCGCCAAGGCCGAGAAGTTCGCGCGCGAGTACAGCGTGCGGCTCGCCTCGAGCCCGTCGGACCTGTGGAAGACCTGCGATGCGGTGATCCTGTGCGTGTCGGCCGACCAGCAGGTGCTCGAGGTCGTCGACCGCCTCGACGTGCCGGAGGCACGCGGCAAGCTGGTGGTGGACACCTCGACCGTGGCGCGCGAGACCGCGATCGAGGCGGCGCGCGAGCTGGCGGCGGTCGGGGCGCGTTTCGTCGACGCGCCGATCACCGGCGGCACCGAGGGCGCGCGCAACGGCACCCTGAGCTTCATGGCCGGAGGTGCCGAAGCCGACGTCAAGCACGCGGCACCGTTCTTCGGCGCGATGGGCTCGCGCTACGTGCACATGGGCCTGGTCGGCTCCGGCCAGGCCACCAAGGCCGTGAACCAGGTCATCGTCGCCGGCATCGCGCAGGCGGTGACCGAGGGCGTGGCCTTCGCCGAGGCGCTGCGCCTGCCGCTCGACCGCGTGCTCGAGGTGGTGGGTTCGGGCGCGGCCGGCTCGTGGTTCATGACCAACCGCGGCAAGAACTTCATCGCCAACGAATACCCGCTGGGCTTCAAGCTGGCGCTGCACCTGAAGGACCTCAACATCTGCCGCACCATGGCGCGCGCGCTGGGCGGCAAGCTGCCGGTGACCGAGGCCACGATCCCGCAGTACGAGCAGCTCAAGCAGGACGGCCACGGCGAAGAGGACATCTCGACGCTGTACCGCGCCAACCGCGGGCTGTTCCCGCGTGCCGGCAGCTGAGCCCGAGCTGCCGCCCAAGCCGGTTCCGCCGGAGCCGGGAGACTGCTGCGGGGGAGGCTGCGCGCGCTGCGTGTTCGACGTCTACGACGAGATGCTCGAGCGCTGGCAGCGCCAGGCGGACGAGATGGTTAAGCGGCGCGAAGCAAAGTGACCCACAGCGGTGGCTCACGGGTAATGAGCCACCCTTCTTGTGTTCCCGGTTGACGCCAGTCCCAACGGGTTGGGTAGTCAGCAGGCGCTACAAGGCTTTTCAAGAAAGCAGCTTTTCCTCAACAGAATTTGTGTTAAGTTTAACGCCGATATCTTAATACAAAATTTGCCGCGCCAAGCACACTTAACAAGCCGATCCATATGAAGCCATATATGCCGCAACGGCTGCCGATTGAGGACTTCGATTGGTCGTCGCTGATTCCTCTTATTGGCCGCGCCAATCGCGCGCTTGCGCGCTTCGACGGGGTCCTTCAGGGCTTGCAGAACCCCGAAGTGCTGCTTTCACCGATGACTACGCAAGAGGCTGTCCTCTCGTCTGAAATAGAGGGCACGACCGCAACACTCAGCGAGGTTCTCAAGTTCGAGGCCGGCCAGCCGCCGGCCAGCGAAGCGAAGCAACAGGATGTCGGCGAGATCCTCAACTACCGGACCGCATTGCGACACGCCAAGACCAGGCTGCAGCAACAGAAGTTCGACCTGAGTCTCCTGCTCGAACTCCATCGCATTCTGCTCAATAGCGTCAGGGGCCGCGACAAGGATCCGGGAAAGTTCAGAGTCACGCAGAACTGGATCGGCAAACCGGACCTCCCCCAGTCGATGGCTTACTTCGTTCCGCCGCCGCCCGACATCCTGCCGGCGTACCTCGAGAACTGGGGAGCGTATTACCACATGGAACGTCCGGATCCGATCGTCCAGCTTGCAGTGGTGCACGCGCAGTTCGAAATCCTCCACCCCTTCAGGGATGGAAACGGCCGTCTCGGACGGATTCTCGTGCCGCTGTTCTTGTACGAGAGAAAGATCCTTTCAAAACCGGTGTTCTATCTCTCCGCGTATCTCGAACGGCACCGGGAGCAGTATGTCCAGGGTCTGCGCAAGCTCACTGACCCGGCCAATTGGCAGCTGTGGATCGCTTTTTTCCTCGAGGCAGTCGAGCAGCAGGCGGCAGCAAACTCGGCACAGGCGACCAAGATCCAGGCCTGCTACGAAGATATGAAGGCCAGGGTGCTGTCCGCGACGCACTCGCAGTTCGCCATCCCACTCCTCGACCAGTTCTTCCGGAAGCCGATCCTGAAAACCTCGGATCTGTTCGAAGTGAAGGGCATGCCGAGTCGTCCCATGCTTCACAACCTTTTGGGAAAGCTGAAGCAGGAAGGCATTCTTCGCACGACTCGGGAAGGTCGTGGCCGCCGCCCTGAGATCATCTGCCTGCCGGAGCTCATCAATATCTGCGAGGGGCGCAAGGTCGTCTAGGCGGTGCCCTCTCTAGCGCCCCGCCTTCCGCGCCCGCCGGATCGCCGCGCGCACCTGCTTCGGCGCGGTGCCGCCGACGTGGTCGCGGGCCGCCACCGAGCCTTCCAGCGTCAGGCACTTGTAGACGTCGTTGCCGATGCGCGGCGAGAACCTCTTGAGCTCGTCGAGCCGCAGCTGCGCCAGGTCCACCTTCTTGCCGATGGCGTATGACACCGCCGCGCCGACGATGTGGTGCGCGTCGCGGAACGCCACGCCCTTGCGCACCAGGTAGTCGGCGAGGTCGGTGGCGGTGGCGTAGCCGCGCAGCGCGGCGTCGCGGCAGGTCTTTCGCTCGACCTTGATCGCCGGGATCAGCTCGGCGAACACCTGCAGGCACTCGACCGTGGTGTCGACCAGGTCGAACACCGCCGGCTTGTCTTCCTGGTTGTCGCGGTTGTAGGCCAGCGGCTGGCCCTTCATCAGTGTCAGCAGCGCCACCAGCCCGCCGACCGCGCGGCCGGTGTGGCCGCGGATCAGCTCCGGCACGTCCGGGTTCTTCTTCTGCGGCATGATTGAAGAGCCGGTGCAGAAACGGTCGGGCAGCGTGACGAATCCGAAAAAGGGATTCGCCCACAGGATCAGCTCCTCGCACATGCGCGACAGGTGCACCATCAGCAGCGCGCCGGCACCGGCGAACTCGATGGCGAAGTCGCGATCGGACACGGCGTCGAGCGAGTTCTCGGCCACGGCGTCGAATCCGAGCAGCTTCGCCGTGTAGGCGCGGTCGATGGGGTAGACCGTGCCGGCCAGGGCGGCCGAGCCGAGCGGCAGCACGTTGACGCGCTTGCGGCAGTCGGCCAGCCGCGCGCGGTCGCGCTCGAGCATCTCGCGCCAGGCCAGCATGTGGTGGCCGAAAGTGACGGGCTGGGCGATCTGCAGGTGGGTGAAGCCGGGCAGGATGGTGTCGGCCTCGCGTTCGGCCAGGTCGAGCAGGCGCGTGCCCGCCAGCTTCAGCAGCCCATCGATGCGGTCGATCCAGTGGCGCAGGTACAGGCGCAGGTCGGTGGCGACCTGGTCGTTGCGCGAGCGGCCGGTGTGCAGCTTCTTGCCGAGCTCGCCGATGCGCTCGGTCAGCCGCGCCTCGATGTTCATGTGCACGTCTTCGAGCGCGGGGTCCCAGCGGAACTGGCCCTGCTCGATCTCGCGGCGGATGCGCGTGAGCCCGGCGGCGATCTTGGTGGCCTCGGCGCGCGTCAGCACGCCGACCCTGGCGAGCATGCGCGCGTGCGCGATCGAGCCCTCGATGTCGTGCTGATACAGGCGCCAGTCGACGCTCACCGACTCGGTGAAGGCCTCGACCAGCAGGTCGGTCAGCTCGCCGAAGCGGCCGCCCCAGAGTTTCTTCCGGCTTCCCGATTTCATGGTGCGGGCGAGTATATCCGGAGCCTGCTTGACCCCCGTGTGCGCCCGCGCCACTGTGGAGCCCGTGAACGCGCCGACCGCGGACGTGGCCGCCGACCTGATCCCCGATTTCTGCCGGTGGCGGCCCTTGCTGCTGCTCGCCTTCATCCTCGAGCTGGTGGCGATCGTGCTGACGCTGTCGGGCGGCATCACGGGCAGCGTGTGGAGCCGGCTGCTGACCATCTCGCTGTACCTGCAATGGATCGGCCTGTGCAGCGGCGCCGTGCTGTGCGGCGCGCGCCGCTGGCTGCGCCACCTGCCGGTCGAGGCCATGTTCCTGATCGCCTGGTTCCTGCTGGTGGCGGTCACCGGCGTGATCAGCGCCGCCGGCTACGAGGTGCTGCTGCGCTTCGACAGCGGCTTCGCGCAGCGGCCCGAGCCGCGCGACGGTTTCATGCTGCGCCACCTGTGCATCGGCGCGATCGTGTCGCTGCTGGTGCTGCGCCTGTTCTGGCTGCAGCACCAGTGGCGCCAGCAGGTGATGTCCGAGGGCCGCTCGCGCTACGAGGCGCTGCAGGCGCGCATGCGCCCGCACTTCCTGTTCAACAGCCTCAACAGCATCGCCGCGCTGGTCGGCAGCCGGCCGGCCGAAGCCGAGACGCTGATCGAGGACATGGCCGAGCTGATGCGCTCGGGCCTCGACGCGCGCGCGCGCCTGGTGCCGCTGGCCGAGGAGCTGACGCTGGCGCGCGCCTACCTGCGCATCGAGCAGGCGCGGCTCGGCGAGCGCCTCAGCGTCGACTGGAAGGTCGAGCCCGACGCCGAGGCCGCGGAAGTGCCGCTGCTGAGCGTGCAGCCGCTGATCGAGAACGCGGTGTACCACGGCATCGAGCGGCTGCCGTCGCCGGGCACCATCGGCGTCGCCGCGCGCCGCGACGGCAACCTGCTGCGCATCGAGGTGTCCAATCCGCGGCCGGCGGCCTCGGCCCCGGCGCACCAGGGCCAGAAGCTCGCGATTGACAACATTGCCCAGCGCCTCGCGCTCATTTACGGTGAGGGCCAGGCCCGGCTCGAGCTGGGCGAAGACGGAGACCGGTTCGTGTCGCGGCTCACCCTCCCTATCGTCAGCAAGGCCGCATGAAAGTAGCGATCGTCGACGACGAGCCGCTGGCGCGCGAGCGGCTGCGCAAGATGCTGGCGGAGTTCCCCGGCTACGAAGTGGTCGGCGAGGCCGGCGACGGCGAGCAGGCGCTGAAGCTGATCCGCGAGCAGCAGCCCGACCTGGTGCTGCTCGACATCCGCATGCCCGGCAAGGACGGATTGCAGGTGGCGCGCGAGCTGGCCGACGAGGACACGCCGCCGGCGGTGATCTTCACCACCGCGTTTTCGGAGCACGCCCTGAGCGCGTTCGACGCCAGCGCCACCGCCTACCTGCTCAAGCCGATCCGGCGCGAGAAGCTGCGCGAGGCCCTGCAGCGCGCGCGCAAGCCGAGCCGGGCGATGCAGCTCAAGGTCGACCGCGCCGACCAGGCACGGCCCAAGCGCGAGTTCGTGCTGGCAACCACGCGCGAGGGGCTGGTGCGGGTGGCGGCCGAGGACATCGTCTACTTCCTGGCCGACCAGAAGTACACCACCGTGCACCACCTGCACGGCGAGGTGCTGATCGAGGAGTCGCTGAAGACGCTCGAGGACGATTTCTCGCCGTGGTTCCTGCGCATCCACCGCAAGGCGCTGGTGGCGACGCGCTTCATCCTGTCGCTCGAGCGCGGCAAGGGCGAGGAGCACCACCTGCTGCGGCTGCGCCACGCCACCGAGCCGCTGCCGGTGTCGCGACGGCGCCTGGCCGAAGTGCGGCGCCACCTGACCGGGCACGCCGACCTGCCGGATGACTTGCCCGCCGACAGCGGCGGCACGGACGAGGACGACGAGGATTAGGATCGCCACCCGACGGTCGCCACTGGCGATGTGGCAGGCCGAGCACGTCGCCGCGCTGTTGCGCGCGCGCCATCCCGGCCTCGCGGTCGAGCTGGTGCCGATGACCACCAGCGGCGACCAGCAGGTCGAGGGCGCGCTGCTCGGCGGCAAGGGCTGGTTCGTCAAGGAGCTCGAGGAGGCGCTGCTGGAGAAGCGCGCCGACCTCGCGGTGCACTCGATGAAGGACGTGCCGGCGGCGCAGCCCGCCGGCCTGGCGCTGTGCGCGTTCCTCGCGGCGGAAGATCCGCGCGATGCCTTCGTGTCGAACGCGCATGCCAGGCTCGCCGACCTGCCGCGCGGCGCGCGCGTCGGCACCGCGAGCCTGCGCCGCCAGGCCCAGCTGCGCGCCGAGCGCCCGGACCTGGTCGTCAGCGACCTGCGCGGCAACGTCGGCACGCGCCTGGCGCGCCTCGACGAGAAGAAGTTCGACGCGGTGCTGCTGGCCTGCGCCGGCCTCACCCGGCTCGGCCTGGCCGCGCGCATCACCGAGCGGCTCGCGGTCGAGCGCTTCGTGCCCGCCATCGGGCAGGGCATCATCGGCCTCGAGTGCCGCGAGGACGACAACGACACGCGCAGGCTCGCCGCCGCGCTGAATGATGCGGCCAGCGCCACGCGGCTGGTGGCCGAGCGCGCGCTGAATGCGAAGCTCGGCGGGTCCTGCACCGTGCCGGTTGCCGGCCACGCGGTTATCAGTAACAAGGTGCTGCGGCTCACCGGGCTGGTCGCATCGCCCGACGGCGCGCGCATCGTGCGCGCCACGCTCGAGGGTCCGGCTGCCGACGCCGCCGCGCTCGGCGGCACGCTGGCCGGGCAACTGCTCGCGGCCGGCGGCGCGCCGATCCTGCGCGCGCTGGGAGCCTTGCCACCCCAGAGCCAAGCGTGAGCGCGGGCCTCGCCGGCGTGCGCGTGCTGGTGACGCGACCCGCGCACCAGGCCGAGAACCTGTGCCGCATGATCGAGGCCGAAGGCGGCAGCGTGGTGCGGCTGCCGCTGCTGACCATCGAGCCCGGCACGCAGCTGGCCGAGGCCCGACGGCGCCTCGCCGCGGGCCACGACCTGTGGATCTTCACCAGCGCCAACGCGGTGCGCCTCGCGGCGCCGCTCGCGACCGATGACTGGCCCTCGCGCCTGGCCGCGGTGGGGCCCGCCACCGCGACGGCGATCGCCGCCGCCGGGCACGCCGCCGCCGCGACGCCGATCGAAGGCGCTTCGAGCGAGGCGCTGCTGGCGCTGCCGGAGTTCGGTGCGCTCCAAGGCCAGCGCGTGCTGCTGGTGACCGGCGAAGGCGGTCGCCGCACGCTCGAGCAGGAACTGGCGGCGCGCGGCGCCCGTGTCGAGCGCGCAGAGGTCTACCGGCGCGTGCCGCTGCCGTATCCGCCCGACGCCGTGGCCGCCGCGCTGCGCCGCAGCGACGTCATCGTCATCACCAGCGGCGAGTCGCTGGAGCACCTGGTGCGGCTCACGCCCGAGGCCGCGCGCGGCACGCTGCTGAAGAAAGCGCTGGTTGTCCCGGCGGCGCGTGTGGTAGAAAAAGCCCGCGAGCTGGGATTCCTCCAGCCGCCGCGCCTCGCGGAACCGATGTCCGATGCCGCCTTGTGCGCCGCCTGCGCACCGACCTGAACCCGTACCACAGAGCCATGAGCGAACCCGACAACCCGCCGCGCGCTGCCGCCCACGGCGCCAACCCGCTGGCCTGGCTGCTGGCGCTGGCGCTGCTGGCGGGCGCCGCCTACGCGGGCTGGCGCGGCTGGCTGTGGACCTCCGAAACGCTCAACGTGGTTTCGACGCAGCAGGAGCTGCTGGCGCGGCTCGGCCGCGAAGTGCAGGCGCTGCGCGCGCAGGCCGATGAGCTCGGCAGCCGCCAGACCGACCTGGCGCAGGCGGTGCAGCGCAACGGCGTGGACGTTGCCTCGCTGGTCGGCCAGGTCGAGGACAGCAACGAGGCGCTGGCGCGGCTCAACGAGACCGTCGAAGGCGGGCGCACGCGCGTGCAGCTGGCCGCGATCGAGCAGCTGCTGCTGATGGCCAACGACCGCCTGCAGCTGGCGCACGACGCCAACTCCGCGCTGCGCGCGCTCGACCTCGCCGACCAGCGCCTGTCGCGCCTCAACGACCCGCGCCTGCTGCCGGTGCGCGAGGCGCTGTCGCAGGAGCGCGCCGCGCTGGCCGCGATGGCGCTGCCCGACACCACCGGCTTCGCGCTGGCGCTCGGCGACATCCAGAAGCGCGCCGCGACGCTGCCGCTGCGCGTGCACGTGTCGCGCCCTGGCGAGCCGTCCGCGCCTGCCGCGCAGGCGCCGGCGCCGGCCGCCGAAGGCGGCGCGTGGTCGCGCGTCGTGGCCAACGTCAAGGCGGCGCTGGCCGGGCTGTTCTCGCTGCGGCGCGACGACGCGGCGGGCGCGCGCCTGCTGCACCCGGACGAGGCGGCGCTGGTCGGGCAGATCCTCGAGTTGAAGCTCGAAGGCGCGCGCCTGGCGCTGCTGGCGCGCGACGGCCTGGCGTTCCGCGAGCTGGCCGGCGCCTCGCGCGACTGGCTCGAGCGGCACTACGACCCGACCGACACCGACGTCCAGCTGGCGTCCAGGAAACTTGCCGAACTGCACGGCCAGGCGCTGGCGCCGGCGCCGCCCGACATCAGCCGCAGCCTGGCGCTGCTGCGCGCGCAGCTCGGGGCGATCGCGCGGTGATGCGGTGACGCGAACTTTCGCGCTGGCGATGCTGTTCACGGTGCTCGGCGCCGCCGCCGCGGTCTACCTGCGCGAGGAGAGCGGCTACGTGCTGGTGTCCTGGCGGCACTGGATCCTCGAGACGTCGTTGTTAGGGCTGGTGGCGAGCGTGCTGCTGGCGCTGGGGCTGCTGTACGGCGCGGCGCGCGGCTTCGTCGCGCTGCTGCGCCTGCCGGCGACGATCCGCGAGACGCTGGCGCAGCGCCGGGCGCAACGCGCGCAGCAGTCGTTCGAATCGGGCCTGATGAAGCTGCTCGAGGGCCAGTGGGCCTCGGCCGAGGTCGAGCTGGTGCGCCGCGCCGCCGACCATCCGGCGCCGGCGCTGAACTACCTGCTGGCGGCGCGCGCCGCGCAGCGCGCCGGCATCCCGGTGCGCCGCGACCAGTACCTCGAGCTGGCGGCGAAAACCGGCGAGGGCCCGGGTTTCGCCACCCAGTTGCTGCGCGCCGAGCTGCAGCTCGAGCAGGACCCGGCCGCCGCGATCCCGGTGCTGCAGGATTTGCGGCGCCGCGACCCGGCGCACCCGTACGTGATCGAGCTGCTGGCCCGCGCGCTGGATCGCGCCGGCGCGTGGGAAGCGCTGCGCCAACTGCTGACCGGCATCGAGGCGCCGCGGGCGCTGCCGCCGGCGCAGTACCGCGAGCTGTACGCGCGCGCGCTGCGCGAGGCGCTGGCCGAAGCCGCCGCGTCGGCACGGCTCGACGGCGTCAAGGCGTTGTGGGAATCGGCGCCGGTGCCGGTGCGCGCGGATGCCGAAGTGCGCCGCGCTTACGTGCGTGCCCTGGCGCGCCTGGGCGCCGAGACCGAGGCCGCGGCGCAGATCGCGCAGCTGCTCGACGCGGAATGGGACGGCGCGCTGGTCGCGGTTTACGGCGAGCTCGAGGGCCTCGACCCGGTCACGCAACTGGCCACGGTCGAGCGCTGGGTCAACCAGCAGGGCGAGCAACCCGACTTGCTGCTCGCCGCCGGCCGCGTCTGCATGCGCAACCAGCTGTGGGGCAAGGCGCGTAGCTATTTCGACGGCGCGCTGCGGCTGCAACCGACGCCGGCGGCGTTCCTGGCGCTGGCGCGGCTGTGCGAGCTGACCCAGCAGGCCGACGACGCGGCGCTGTTCCACCGCCGCGGGCTCGAGCTTGCCGCTGGAGAAATGGGGGCAGGTTTAGATTGGGTGGGGGGAGGTATCGGGGGAGAGGTGGGGCGGGGGGAGGGCGGTTGCGGCGGGGGGC
>JBQTJQ010000219.1:0-13047 GCA_052386975.1 Gammaproteobacteria bacterium
GTGGAACGAGTAGGCGTCCTTCATGATGAACTCGCGCGCGCGCATCACGCCGAAGCGCGGGCGGATCTCGTCGCGGAACTTGGTCTGGATCTGGTAGTAGTTGACCGGCAGCTGGCGGTAGCTGCGCACGTCCTGGCGCACGTGGAAGGTGATGACTTCCTCGTGCGTCGGCCCGTAACAGTAGTCGCGCTCGTGGCGGTCCTTGATGCGCAGCATCAGGTGCCCCATCTCGTCCCAGCGGCCGCTCTCCTGCCACAGCTCGGCGGGCTGGATGCTCGGCATCAGCACCTCGAGCGCGCCGGCACGGTTCATCTCCTCGCGCACGATCTGCTCCACCTTCCGCAGCACGCGCAGGCCGATCGGCAGCCAGGTGTACAGGCCCTTGCCGAGCATGCGGATGTAGCCCGCGCGCAGCAGGAGCTTGTGGCTGGCGACTTCGGCGTCGGCCGGCGTCTCCTTGGTGGTGGCGAGCGGGAACTGGGACAGGCGCATTGTTCTTCCTTTAAGTGCGCGCGGATTATAAGAACGTTCAAAGGTGTCTGACACCTTTGAAATCAGTCTTCGAACCAGAGACCGGGGTTGAGGATGCCGTGGGGATCGAGCTCGCGCTTGGCCGCGCGGATGGCGGCGCGGAACGGCGCCGGGATCTCGGCCTTCGCCCAGCGCTTGTGGTCGCGGCCCATGGCGTGGTGGTGGCTCAGGGTGCCGCCGTTGGCGACCACCGCCTCGGAGGCGGCGGCCTTGATCTCCCACCACTGGTCGACCAGCGAGCCGTGCCGGCCGGCGCCAAAAAAGGCGAAATACAGGCACAGGCCGTCGCCGTAGCTGTGCGTGCTGCGAGTGGACACCGCGCCGGCGCCGCAGGCCTTCGTCACCGCCTTGAGCGTGGCTTCGCGCACCGCGTGGTAGAAGCCCGGCACGGCGGACCAGGGCACGGCGGTCTCGAAGGTGTCCGAAATGATCCCGTAGTCGAGCAGCGCGTCGCGGATGTAGGGCTGGCGGAAGAACGTGTTCCTCCAGTCGCCGACGCCCTCCTCGGCATCCTTCTCCTTCAACTCGCCGCCGTGCTGCCGGCAGATTGCCTGCGCCGCCGCGAAGGTTTCACTCAGCGGCGCGCCGGACGACTCGAACGCCAGCACCATCAGCGCGCCGGTCGCGGCCTTGCCGCTGAAGGCACGCGACAGCATGTGCTCGTATGGATCGAGGATGCGCAGCTGCGTCGGCTGGATGCCGGCGTGCAGCAGCGCGCGCGCCGCCTCCAGCGCCTGCTCGAAGGTCTTGAAGCGCACCCCCGCCGACGCGCGCTGCGTGGGCAGCGCCACGCAGCGCAGGTGCACGTCGGTGATCACACCGAGCGCGCCCTCGCTGCCACACCACAGCCGGTTCGGGTCCGGGCCGATGCTCGACGCCGGCAGGCGGCGCGTCTCGGCGCGACGCCCGTCGGGCAGCGTCACGCCCAGCGCCTGCACGCGGTCCTCGATCTTGGCCAGCCCGGTCGAGAAATGCCCCGCACCACGCGTCGCCACCCAGCCACCGAGCGTGCTGTGGAAATGCGACTGCGGGAAATGCCGCACCGCCATGCCGTGCGGCTTGAGCGCGTCCTCGAGCTCGGGTCCGAGGATGCCGGCCTCGGCGTGCACCGTGCGCGAGCGCGCGTCGACCTCGAGCACGCGGTTCATGCCGCGCAGCGACAGCGTCAGCACGCCGTCGAACTCCTCCAGGCCCTCGGCATTCACGCCGCCGACCACGCTGGAGCCGCCGCCGTATGGGATCACCGCGAAGTCCCCGGCCTGCGCCCACTGCAGCACGCGCTCGAGCTCGGGCTGGCTGCGCGGCGTCGCCACCGCGTCGGGCACGTCCTCGAGGCGCGTGGCGCGCAGGCCGGCGAGGTCGCGGAAGCTGCGGCCGCGCGCGTGCAGCAGGCGCGCACCGTGCCCTGTGCTGACGCAGCCGTCGAGCACCGGCGGCGGCGCGAGGCGCGGCTTGGGCAGCTGGATCGCTTCGGGCGCCGGCGGCGCGCGACGCTCCAGCGACTTGCCGCCGAACCAGGCGCCGGCGACCTTCAGCACCGCAGCGCGTTCGTCGTCGCCCAGCGCCTGCTCGAGGTAACCCCAGCCGACCGGATTGAGCGTCTGGCCGGCGCTCATATGATGCGCAGCTCGCGCTCGGCCGAAGCATCCCAGCAGCGCAGCTGCAACACGCCTTTGGTATCGATCGAGATCAGCAGGTGGCGCCCCGTGCCGGCGGGCGCGCCACCCGTGCCGGCGCGGTAATGCGCCCACAGCGCCTCGCCCTTGCCCGCGTCGCTGGCGCCGGGCTGCACCGACACCGGCACGCCGTCGCGCGCCAGGATGATGCCGTGCACCTCGGCGCCGGTTGCTTTCTGCGCCTCGGCCAGCAGGGCGATGGCGAGGCGCCTCGGGATGATCAGCGGATCGTTCGCGGGACTCATCGCGCGCACACCAGGCACGCCGGGTCGCGCGCGATCGTCACGGTGCGCCAGCTCATGTCCAGAGCATTCCAGATTTGCAGGCGGTTCACATCGGCCGGCTTGCCGAGCAGCAGCTTGAGCGCCGCCAGCGCCTGCAGGCTGCCGATGGTGCCGGCCACGGGGCCGAGGATGCCGGCCTCCTCGCAGGTTTCCGCCGCTTCGCCGGCATGCGGGAACAGGCAGGCGTAGCAGGCGGCGTCGGCGCGGCGGGCGTCGAACACCGCCAACTGGCCTTCGAAGCGGATCGCGGCGCCGGACACCAGCGGCCTCTTCGCTTTCACGCAGGCGGCGTTGATGGCGAAGCGCGTCGGGAAATTGTCGGTGCAGTCGAGCACGACGTCGGCCGCGCCGACCATCGCCGCGAGTTTTTCGGGCTCGAGTCGCCCCTCGCGCGCATCGACCTGCACTTCGGGGTTCAGCGCCGCGAGGCGCTCGCGCGCGGCTTCGGTCTTGGGCCGGCCGATGTCCTCGGCGCGATACAGCACCTGGCGCTGCAGGTTGCCCGGCTCGACGCGGTCGCGGTCGGCGACCAGCAGCCGCCCGAGCCCGGCGCCGGCCAGGTAGAGGCTGGCGGCAGAGCCGAGGCCGCCCAGTCCGATCACCAGCACCGACGAATCGCGCAGCAGCTGCTGGCCGTGCACGCCGACCTCGCGCAGCACGACCTGGCGGCTGTACTTGCTGAAGCTGGCGCTCACGGACGCTGCCCGCCGGTGGCGCGCTCGTGGCCGGCGAGGTCGCGCCGGGTCTCGATCGACGCAAAGCCGGCACGGGCGAACAGCCCGCGCACCGCCGCGCCCTGCGCGGTGCCGTGCTCGACCAGCAGCCAGCCGCCCGGGCGAAGGTGATGCGGCGCGCCGGCCACGATTTCGCGCAGCGCGTCGAGGCCGTCGCGGCCGGAGGCCAGCGCGACGGCGGGCTCGAATTTCAGGTCGGCAAGGTGCGGGTCGCCTTCTGCAACGTACGGCGGGTTCGACACGATCAGGTCAAACCCGTCATTCCCGCGGAAGCGGGAATCCAGTCTTTCGAAGAGGTTGCTTTCCACGAATTGGAGGTTGCCAAGGCCAATGCTCGCCGCGTTGCGCCGTGCCACAGCCAGCGCGGCAGCCGAAACATCGGAAGCAAGCACTCGCGCCTCCGGCATTTCCTTGGCGAGCGACAGCGCGATCGCGCCGCTGCCGGTGCCGATGTCCAGGACACTGGATGCCTGCTTGCGCAGGCATGACAAGGCCCACTCCACCAGCAGCTCGGTCTCCGGCCGCGGCACCAGCACGTCCCGGGTCACCTCGAGCTCGAGCGACCAGAATTCCTTGGTGCCGGTCAGGTAGGCCAGCGGCTCGCCGGACAGGCGGCGCGCCAGCAGCTGCTCGAAGTCGCCCTGCTCCTCGGGCGTCAGCACGCGCTCGTCGCGCGCGACCACGCCCGCGCGCGTCATGTCGAGCACGTGCGCCAGCAGCAGCTCGGCGTCGAGCCGCGTGCCGAGCACCTCGGCGGCGCCGGCCAGCGCGGCGCCGGAGGTCATGCACCCCTCAGCAGTTCGTTTCGCATACCGTGCGGACCCACACCTGCCCGCCGCAGGCCTCGAAACAGGAGCGGTAGCTGATGCCGCAATTGATGTAGTCCACGCCGACCGGGCAGGACTTGCGGTAGCACGCGCTCTTTTCCGAGAACGACGTCGTGCGCGTCGCGCAGCTCTGGTATTCGCTGTCGGCCCGTTCCTCGCAGCGCCTGAGTTCGTCCACGCCGCCGCGCGCGGTGCTCTCGCGGCAAGAGTCCTGCCGCTTCCTGCATGCTGTCGCGCAGCGCCGGCCCTCCTCGGTCACGGGCGGCTGGAACAGGTAGTCGAGGCGGTACAGCCCGCCGCGTGGAGCCTCGGTCACGATGCATGCCGCCAGCGTCGCGGCGATGAGCAGGCCGATCCCGCAAGCGACGACCCTCATGCGCCCTCCCCGATCTCGGCGAGTTGCCCGGCCTGCCATTCTGCCAGCAACGCGCCGATCACCGGCTCGAGGTCGCCCTCGATGATGCGGTCGAGTTGGTACAGCGTGAGGTTGATCCGGTGGTCGGTCAGCCGGCCCTGCGGGAAGTTGTAGGTGCGGATGCGCTCGCTGCGGTCACCGGTGCCGACGGCCTGCTTGCGCGTCGCCGCCATTTCCTTCTGCTGCTTGCTGCGCTCCGCGTCGAGCAGGCGCGCTTGCAGCAGCGCCATCGCCCGCGCGCGGTTCTTGTGCTGGCTGCGCTCGTCCTGGCATTCCACGACGATGCCGCTGGGCAGGTGCGTGATCCGGATCGCCGATTCGGTCTTGTTGACGTGCTGGCCGCCCGCGCCGCTGCTGCGAAACGTGTCGACCTTGAGGTCGGCCGGGTTGATGTCCCTGGCCTGCGCCTCCTCGATCTCCGGCAGCACCGCGACGGTCGCGGTCGAGGTGTGGATGCGGCCCTGCGCCTCGGTCTCGGGAACGCGCTGCACGCGGTGCGCGCCGGACTCGAACTTCAGCTGCGAGTAGGCGCCGACGCCGACGATGCGCGAGATGATTTCCTTGTAGCCGCCGTGCTCCCCGCGGCTCTCGGACACGACCTCGACCTGCCAGCCACGGGCTTCCGCGTACTTCGCGTACATGCGGTAGAGGTCACCGGCGAAGATCGCCGCCTCGTCGCCGCCGGCCGCGCCGCGAATCTCGAGAAATACATTGTTGTTGTCGAGCGGGTCCTTCGGCACCAGGAACGCCTTGAGCTTTTCTTCCAGCGCGTCGCGGCGCTGCTCCGCGGCCGGCCGCTCGGCGTCGGCCATCGCCCGCAGTTCCTTGTCGCTGTCGGACTGCAGCTGCACCAGGTGCTCGAGCTCGCGTATCACCGCGCGGTACTCGGCGAAGCCGTCGACCAGCGGGCCGAGCTGCGCGTACTCCTGCGACAGGCGCCGGAACTTGTTCGGGTCGGCCGCGGCGTCGGGCGAGGACAGCTCGCGCTCGATCTCGGCGCGGCGCTCGGCGAGGCGTTCGAGTTTGGTGAGGAGGGAGGCTTTCATGGCAGCAGAAAAGGGGACAGAACTATTTTCCGGATGGACGACGGGGACCGCCAACGGGACAGAAAATAGTTCTGTCCCCTTTTTTTGGCCGCTACTTCTCGCCCTCCTCCTCCGGCAGGTCGAACAGCTTGCGCGCGCTCGATAGCAGCAGCGCCTGCTCGATCGCGTCGGCATCGCGCAGCGCCGCCGACGGCGCGTGCATCAGCTTGTTGGCGAGCGTGTCGGCGACGAAGGCCATCACCTCGTCGGCCGGCTTGCCGGCGGCGAGCATCTTGCGCGCCTTGTCGAGCACCTCGTCGCGGTGGGCGCGCGCTTTCTGGCGCAGCCCGCGGATGGTCGGCGCGGCGTCGCGCGCCTCGAGCCAGCGGTTGAACGCGGCGGCGTATTCCTCGACCAGGGCCTCGGCCTGGAGCGCCTCCTGTCCGCGCAGCTTGAGGTTCTCGGCAACCACTCGCCGCAGGTCGTCGATCGTGTAGAGATAAACGTCCTCGAGCTCGGCGATCTTCGGGTCGATGTCGCGCGGTACCGCGAGGTCGATCATGAACACGGGCTTGCGGCGGCGGCGCTCGATCGCGCGCTCCATGGCCGGCCGTTCCAGCACCAGGCCGCGCGCGCCGGTGCTCGACACCACCAGGTCGGCGTCGGCCAGGTAGTTCGGCAGGTCCTCCAGCGGGATGGCGTAGCCGGACACGGCGCGCGCCAGGCGCTCGGCGCGCGCCAGCGAGCGGTTGGCGATCAGCAGGCGGCTGACCCCCTGCCCGCGCAGGTGGCGCGCCAGCAGCTCGGCGATCTCGCCGGCGCCGACGATGAGCGCAGTGGTGCTCTTGAAGTCGGCGAAGATGTGGCGCGCGAGCTGCACCGCCGCGTAGGCCACCGACACCGGGTGCGCGCCAACCTGGGTGCGCGAACGCACCAGCTTGGCCACGGCGAACGCGTGCTGGAACAGGCGCGACAGCACCGGCCCCAGCGTGTGCTCCTTGCCGGCCACCGCGTACGACTGCTTCATCTGGCCGAGGATCTGCGGCTCGCCGACGATCATCGAATCCAGACCCGAGGCCACGCGCAGGCTGTGCAGGATGCTGCCGTGGTCGCGGTGCGCGTAGAGGTACTGCTCGATCAGCCCGTCGGGCAGCTGGCGCTCGCGCCGCCACCAGTCGAGCAGGCGGCTTTCGTCGGAGTCGCCGGCTACGGTCATGATCTCGGTGCGGTTGCAGGTCGAAACGATCGCCGACTCGCGCACGCCGGGCAGGCCGCGCAGCCGCGCCAGCGCCGCCGGCAATTCGGCATCGGCAAAGGCGACGCGCTCGCGCACGTCCAGCGGCGCGAGATGGTGACTGAGGCCCAAGGTCAGCAGCATGGGGCAA
The DNA here is from genome assembly GCA_052386975.1 of Gammaproteobacteria bacterium. Lineage (GTDB taxonomy): Bacteria > Pseudomonadota > Gammaproteobacteria > Nevskiales > Nevskiaceae > JACPFV01. Next base: position 6,878 of record JBQTJQ010000219.1, read on the forward strand.
ATTGTACCCACGGAACCGCGTTATAGTGGCGGTGCCTTAGTTCTTTAGCTTCAAGGGCTTGTCGTTACCGATGCGTCGCCTCCTCCAGGCTGTCTCCCGCCTCGCCGCAGCCGCCGTCCTGATGGCGGCGGGCGCTTGCGCGATTGCCGGCGAGCCGCGCTTCTCAACGCCGCGCGCCCAGGCGCAGTACCACATCCTGATCGGCGAGATGGCGGCGCAGCGGCGCCAGCCCGAGCTCGCGGCGCAGGAATTCCTCAAGGCGATCGAGTTCCAGCCCGATCCGGAGCTGGCGATGCGGGCCGCGAGCCTGGCGCTGTCCGCCAAGAACGAGGGGCTGGCGCTGAAGGCCGCGCGCCGCTGGCAGGAACTGCTGCCGAACGAGGCCGACCCGCGCGAAGCGGTGGCGCGGCTGGCGCTGCGCGCCGGCAAGCGCGACGAGACGCTCAAGCAATGCGAGGCGCTGATCCGCGGCCACGCCGGCGGGCCGGAGGACGGCTTCCGCCAGGTCGCGCAGGTGCTGTCGCAGGAAGGCACCAGGAAAACCGATGCGCTTGCGGTGATGGAGCAGCTGCGCAAGAAGTGGCCGGCGCTGGCCGGGGCGTTCCACGCCCAGAGCCTGCTGGCGCTGCGCTTCGGCGAGATCGCGCTGGCCGAGAGCAGCGCGCGCGAAGCGATCAGGCTGAGGCCCGAGTCGCGCGAGTCGATGCTGCTGCTGGTCGGCGTGCTGGTCAGGAAGGGCGACATCGCCGCCGCCGACGCCACCTTCGCCGAGCTGCTGAGAACCGGTGGCGACGAGGCCGAGCTGCGCATGGGCTACGCCCGGCTGTTGCTCGAAGCCGAGCAGGCCGATCCGGCGCGCCGCCAGTTCGAAGGCGCGATCGCCGCCAAGGCCGACCTGCACGAGGCCCGCTTCGCGCTGGGCCTGCTCGAGCTCGAGCGCGAGAACCTCGACGGCGCCGAGCCGCACTTCCGCGCGCTGCTGCAGGCCGCCGACTTCAAGCAGCGCGCCGCCTATTACCTGGGCCGCATCGAGGACGAACGCAACCGGCCGGCCGAGGCGCTGGCGTGGTACGCGCAGGTCACCGAGGGCGACCAGGTGATGGAGGCGCTGACGCGTCGCGCGCTCGCGCTCGGCAAGCTCGGGCGCGTCGACGACGCGCGCACGCTGCTCGGCGAGATGCGCCGCGAGTTGCCGATGTACGCGACCCGCCTGTACCTCGCCGAGGGCGAGCTGCTGCTGGACGCCGGCCACGGCGACGAGGCCTTGGGGCTGTACGAGCACGCGCTGAAGCAGGACCCGGGTGACACCGACCTGCTGTACGGCCGCTCGCTGGTGCACGAGCGCCTGAAGAACGTTGCGGCGGCCGAGGCCGACCTGCGCAAGATCATGGCCGCCGACAAGGACGACGCCCGCGCCATGAACGCGCTGGGCTACATGCTGACCGTGCACACCGAGCGCCTCGACGAGGCGCGCAAGCTGGTCGCGCGCGCGCTCGAACTCACGCCCGACGACGCCGCCGTGATCGACAGCATGGGCTGGATCGAATTCCGCCAGGGGCGGCCGAAGGAAGCCCGGGCGCTGCTCGAGAAGGCGTTCAGCAAGGTCAAGGACCCCGAGATAGCTGCGCACCTCGGCGAGGTGTTGTGGACGCTCGGCGAGAAAGACCAGGCGCGGGCGGTCTGGGAGGCGGCGCTGACGCGCGATCCCGGGCACCGCGTGCTGCGCGACACCGTCGATCGCCTCGATCGCTGACCAGGAAAAAAAGGGGACAGAACTATTTTTCCGTCCTCGTCGAGACAAGGCGCCAAATCCGCGAAAAATAGTTCTGTCCCCTTTTTTTCATCGGTTATCCTGCTGTCCCTCGCCCTGCAAGGCTGTTCCCACTTGAGACACTCCGAACGCAGCGAACAGGCCTGGACGGCGCGACGCGCGCAGCTCGCCCAGATCGACCGCTTCACGCTGCAGGCGCGCGTGTCGTCCGGCGGCATGTTCGGCGTCAAGGGCAACCTGAACTGGGAGCAGGCACCGGAGGCCTTCGACATGCGCGTGGCCGGGCCGTTCGGCATCGGCGCAGCGACCATCACCGGCCGCGGCCGCTTGGTGGAGATCAAGACTGCCAGGCGCAGTTTCACCACGCAGGATCCGGAAGGCGACCTCAAGGCGCGCCTGGGCTGGACCTTCCCGGTCTCGCACCTGCGCTACTGGGTGCTCGGCCAGCCGGCGCCGGGCTCGGCCGCCGAATTCGAGCTGGACCGCGACGGCCGCATCGCCTCGCTCGAGCAGGACGGCTGGACGCTCGAGTTCTCCGAGTACCAGGACGCGGGCGCGCTCGAGCTGCCGCGCAAATTCGAGGTCGCCAACGACGAGCTGCGACTCAAAGTCGTGGTCGATGCATGGTCCGGCTTGCCGGCGTTGAAGTAGATCGCGCGCCGGCCTGGCCGGCGCCGGCCAAGCTCAACCTGTTCCTCCACGTCACCGGCCGCCGCCCGGATGGCTACCACGAGCTGCAGACCGTCTTCCAGGTCCTCGACTACGGCGACGAGCTGCGCTTCACGCCGCGCGACGACGGCGAGCTGAACCGGATCGGCAAGGTCGACGGCGTTCCCGCCGGGCAGGACCTGTGCCTGCGCGCGGCGCGCACGCTGCGCGAGCGCACCGGCTGCGCGCTGGGCTGCGACATCCGCCTCGACAAGCGCATCCCGCTCGGCGGCGGCCTCGGCGGCGGCAGTTCGGATGCCGCAACGACGCTGGTCGCGCTCAACCGCCTGTGGGACCTCAAGCTCGACGAGGCGCAGCTCGTGGAGATCGGCGTCGGCCTCGGCGCCGACGTGCCGGTGTTCATCCACGGAACCGCCGCGTGGGCCGAAGGCATCGGCGAGAAACTTACGCCGGTGGCGCCACGCGAGGACTGGTACCTGGTGGTCACGCCGCCGTGCGCGGTGGACACGCGCGAGATGTACAACGACCCGCTGCTGCCGCGCGCGACCGAGCGCGTGCACTGGGCCGACTTCATGGTCGGCAGGACCGGCAACGACTTCGAAGCCGTCGTGCGCCGGCGCCACCCGGAAGTGGCGCAGGCGCTGGACTGGGCGGCGCGCTACGGCCGCGCCCGGCTGTCGGGCAGCGGCGCCTCGGTGTTCGTCGCCTACGACGGGCGCGAGGCCGCCGAGAGCATCCGCACCCAGGTGCCGGCGGGCTGGCGCTCCTTCGTGGCGAAGGGCCTGAACCAGTCGCCGCTGAAAGCCCGGGCAGTGGCATAATCCGCGCCCGTTGGGAGCGAATGGGGCGTCGCCAAGTGGTAAGGCAGCGGGTTTTGATCCCGCCATTCGGTGGTTCGAATCCATCCGCCCCAGCCAACTTCGGACACGGGTGAGACAGTGGAAGGAAACGGAATGGCCGACCGCTCGTTGATGCTCTTCGCCGGCAATGCCAACAAGGCGCTGGCGCAGGAGATCGCCAATTACCTGAAGGTCTCGCTGGGCCAGGCCCAGATCGGCAAGTTCTCCGACGGCGAGTGCCAGGTCGAGATCATGGAAGGCGTGCGCGGCCGCGACGTGTTCATCGTGCAGCCGACCGGCGCGCCGACCAACGACAACGTGGTGGAACTGCTGATGATGATCGACGCGATGCGTCGCGCGTCGGCGGCCCGCATCACCGCGGTGATCCCCTACTTCGGCTACGCCCGACAGGACCGCCGCCCGCGCTCGACGCGCGTGCCGATCTCGGCCAAGGTCGTCGCCAACATGCTCGGCAAGTGCGGCGCCGACCGCGTGCTGACCATGGACCTGCACGCCGACCAGATCCAGGGCTTCTTCGACATCCCGGTCGACAACGTCTACAGCTCGCCGGTGCTGCTCGGCGACATCTGGCGCCAGAAGTACGAGGACATGATCGTGGTCGCGCCGGACGTCGGCGGCGTGGTGCGCGCCCGCGCCATCGCCAAGCGCCTCGACGACGCCGACCTCGCCATCATCGACAAGCGCCGCCCGCGGCCGAACGAGTCCGAGGTGATGAACATCATCGGCGAGGTCAACGGCCGCTCGTGCGTCTTGATCGACGACCTGGTCGACACCGCCGGCACGCTGGGCCACGCCGCCGCCGCGCTGAAGAAGGAAGGCGCGAAGAAGGTCGTCGCCTACGTGACGCACGCCGTGCTGTCGGGCAACGCCATCAAGAACATCTCGGGCTCGGTGCTCGACGAGCTGGTCGTCACCGACACGCTGCCGCTGCGCCCCGACGCCGCGGCCTGCCCGAAGATCCGCCAGCTCAAGATCGGCGGCCTGCTGGCGGAGACCATCCGCCGCATCAGCGCGGAAGAGTCGGTCAGCTCGCTGTACGTGGACTGACGTCGGCAAGGGATTGCCGACCTACGTAGGGCGGCATTCCATGCCGCCGGTTTACGCCGGTTCTGGCACCGGCGCGGGCGCCGCCTCCGGCGCCTTCCAGCTCCCGATCATCTTCCACAGCTTGCGCGACTCGAGCCGGAGCAGGGCCGAGGTCGTCAAGACGCCGGCCATCAGCGCGCCGCCGACGCCGGCGGTGACGATGTCCTGGCCGGTGATGTAGAGGCCCTTGACCGGCGTAGCCGGGCGCAGCCAGCGCTGGCGGAAGCGCTCGGAATCGTGGTCGAGGCCGTAGATCTCGCCACGGTCATACAGGTGGAACCACTCCGTGGACAGCGGCGTGGCCAGTTCGCCGAAGGCGAGCTTGCCCTCGAGCTGCGGCATCTGCTGGTACAGCTCGATCAGCAGGCGGTCGGTGAGTTTCTGCTTGAACGCGTCGTATTCACCGCCGCGCTGCTGCCAGGTGGTACCGCGCCACTGCTCGAACCAGTCGTAGCGCGCGCCGGTGATGACCTGCACCGTGCTCTTGTCCGGATAGTGGCGGCCCCACTCCGGGTCCTTGGCCGACGGGAACGACACGTACACCAGCGGGAACGGCGCTTCGGGATCGGCCAGGTAGCGCGCGAGGTTGCCCTCGTGGTCGGCCGACGGGTAGATCCACAGGTTGGTCTTCGGCAGTTTCAATTCAGCCGCCGAACCCTTGAAGCCGAGGAACAGCGTCAGCGAGGCGAACGAGGCGCGCACGTGCGCGAGTTTCTCCACGTAGCCGTGGCGCGCGCGCTCGGCCTCCGGCAGCAGCGCGCCGAAGGTCAGCCTCGCGCCGACCGAACTGACCACGCGAGGCGCGCGAAGCTCGTCGCCGTTGTCCATCACCACGCCGGCGCAGCGACCGTCCTCGACCAGCAGCTGCTTCACCTTGGCGTAGGTGAAGACCTCGCCGCCGCCGGCGCGGATCACCGGCAGGATCGTGGCGGCGATCTTCCACGAGCCGCCGACCGGATAGTTGCCGCCGGCGAGGTAATGCCTCACCAGCAGCGCATGGATCAGGAAGCTGGCCTGCGCCGGCGGCAGGCCGTAGTCGCCCCACTGCCCGGTTAGCACGCCGATCAATTCCTGGTTCTGCGTCAGCGACTCCAGCGCCTCGCGCGTGGTCTTCAGTGCCTGCGAAGGGATGATGAACTCGCGCACGGCGGCGGTGTAAGCGTGCCCCAGTGCCGCCGGCATGGCGTGGCCGGCGAAGAACCGCGGCGCGGCGCGCGCGACTCTCTGCACCAGCTCGAGGTAGCGGTCGATCGCCTCGGCCTCGGCCGGGAATTTCTGCTTGAGCTCTGCGGCGAAGTTCTCGCGCCCGGCGACGAAGTCGAACTTCTTGCCGCCGACGATGATGCGGTCGTAGCACGGATCCATCGGCGCCCACTGCAGCTGGCCGTCGGTGATGACGTCGAACAGCCGGCGCATCTGGCCCTTCGGGTTGTGGGTCTCGCCAATGTAGTGCACGCCGACGTCCCACTCGAAGCCTTCGCGCTCGTACGAGTGAGTGAACCCGCCGGCCGTGTAGTGCTGCTCGAGCACGCACACTTTCCGCCCGAGCCTGCTCAGCAGCGCCGCGCAGGTGAGCCCGCCGATGCCCGAGCCGATGACGATGACGTCGTAGTCCTTCGCCGCACGCCCGGTGCGGTACCGCTTGCCGATCCGTTCCATGCGGCAGACTGTACCGGTGTTCGAGCCCGGTGTGCCCGTCTCACTACGTGGCTCGCCTCGTCGCCGCCCTAGCTCGCCTCGCCAAGTCTCGGCTCGCCTTGGGGCGGCGACCCTCGCTTCGCTCG
>JBQTJQ010000220.1:0-15125 GCA_052386975.1 Gammaproteobacteria bacterium
GACTGCTCGTTCTGCTCCACCGGCGCGCAGGGTTTTTCGCGCAACCTGAGCACGGCCGAAATCATCGCGCAGATCTGGTTTGCGTCGAAGACGCTCGGCGGCGATTTCCAGCACGACCGCGTGATCTCCAACGTCGTGTTCATGGGCATGGGCGAGCCGCTGGCGAACTACGGCGAGGTGCTGCCGGCCTTGCGCATCCTGCTCGATCCACACGGTTTCGGGCTGTCGAAGCGCAAGGTCACCGTATCGACCTCGGGCCTGGTGCCGTTCATCGACCGGCTGCGCGAGGACGTGGATTGCGCGCTGGCGCTGTCGCTGCACGCGCCCAACGACAGGCTGCGCGACGAGCTGGTGCCGATCAACCGCAAGTACCCGCTGGCCGAGCTGATGGCGTCGTGCCGCAAGTACACGGAAGGCAAGGATCGCAAGGCGCACATCGTCTACGAGTACGTGATGCTCGACGGCGTGAACGACGCGCCCGAGCACGCGCGCCAGCTGGTCAAGCTGCTCGCGGGGCTGCCGGCCAAGGTCAACCTGATCCCGTTCAACCCGTTCCCGCAGACGCAGTACCAGCGCTCGCCGATGGAGCGCATCAAGGACTTCGCCGAGATCCTGCGCGCCAAGGACATCGTCACGACGATCCGCAAGACGCGCGGCGACGACATCGACGCCGCCTGCGGCCAGCTGGCCGGCAAGGTGCAGAGCCGCCAGAAGCAGCGGCTGCGCGACATTCCGGTCAAGGCGGTCGGTAGTGCGCCGCGCCCGCCGCGCCTGGCGCGGGGGCACGCATGAAGAAGGCACTGTGGATGGCCGTCGCGCTGGCGCTGGTCGCCTGCACCACGACCGAAGTCCAGTCGCCGGCGGGCCAGAGCAAGCCCGACCTGAAGGAGGCGGCGCGCCTGAATGCACAGCTCGGCATCGACTACATGCGCAAGGGCCAGCTCGACCTGGCACTGGAGAAGCTCGAGAAGGCGATCGACCAGGACGACGACCTCGCCATCGCGCATTCGGTGATCGCGCTGGTCTACCAGCAGAAAGGCGAGTCCAAGCTCGCGAGCAAGCACTACCGCGAAGCGCTCAGCCTGAACTCGGAAGATTCGGTGACGCTGAACAACTTCGGCATCTTCCTGTGCAGCCAGAACGAACCGGAGGACGCCGAAGAGATGTTCCTGCGCGCCGCGAACAACAAGTCCAACCCGGTCCCGGCCGACGCCTGGGCCAACGCCGGCGTCTGCCTGAAGAACCTGCCGAAGGCGCGCGAGCGCGCCGAGGGCTACTTGCGCGAGGCGCTGCGCCTGAACCCGAAGCACGCCAACGCGCTGGCGCAGATGGCGCAGTACAGCTACGACAAGAAGGACTACCTGCGGTCGCGGGCGTTCCTGCAGCGCTACGAGAGTGGCTCGCGCGCGACCGCACAGACGCTCTGGATCGGCGCGCAGACCGAACGCGCGCTCGGCGACCTGGCCACCGCGCGCAGCTACGAGCGGCGCCTGCGCTCGGAGTTCCCCGAGTCGGCGGAAGCCGAGGCGCTGAGCAGGAAATCCGGCAAGCCGTGACCGAGCCCGGACCCGAAGCCGCGCCCGCGGTCGAGCCGGTTCCGCCGCCGGCCCCGCCGAGTCCCGGCGCCATGCTGCGCCAGGCGCGCGAGCGTGCCGGGCTGGGTGCCGACGACCTCGCCGGCCAGCTCAAGCTCGCCAAGGGCACCCTCGAGGCGCTCGAGCGCGACGACTTCAAGACGCTGTCCGAGCCGGTGTACGTGCGCGGCTACTACCGCAAGATTGCCAAGGTGCTGCCGGTGGCCGAGGCCGAGCTGATCAACGCCTACAACGCGCGCACGCAGCCCAAGCCGGCGACGGCGGCGCAGCAGCTGCGGCGCCTGCCGCTGGCCGGCGGTGTCGCTGCCGGGACTTCGCGCCATTCGCAGGGACCCGGCGTCGGCACGATCCTGGTCGTGATCGCCGTGCTCGGGATCCTGATCGCGCTCGCCACCCGCGAGCCGACGCCTCGCCTTGCCGCAACCGGTTCCGCCGAGCGAGCGCGGCCGCCGGCGCCGCCGCAGCCGCAGCCGGAACCGACGACCGCGCTCGAGACGCCGGCCAGCGACGTGGCGACGGCGCCGGCGGTCCAGGCGCCGGTGGAGCACAGCCCGGCGGACACCGCGCCGGCGACGGCCCCGGCATCGTCGCCGGGCCAGCTCGTGCTCGAGGTCAGCGAGCCCTCGTACGTACGCGTCGAGGACAGCCGCAACAAGACGCTGGCGATCGGGCTGGTGCGCGAGCGCCAGGCCTACGACGGTGCGCCGCCGTACACCGTGTTCATCGGCAACGCCGGCAACGTGAAAGTGTTCTACGGCGGCGCGCCGGTGGACTTCTCAGCCCACGTCGACACCCAGAACGACACGGCGCGCTTCACCGTTCCCTAGCGTCCGGCTCGCCATGAAATCCCAGCACAGCATCGTGCGCCGGCAGTCCCGGCAGATCCGCGTCGGCCGCGTGCCGATCGGCGGCGGCGCGCCGATCGCAGTGCAGACCATGACCAGCACCGACACCGAGGACGTGGCCGCGACGGTGGCGCAGATCAAGGCCTGCGCCAAGGCGGGCGCTGACCTGGTGCGGGTGTCGGTGCCGACGTTGAAGGCAGCCGAGGCATTCCGGGAGATCAAGCAGCAAGTCGGCTACTTTCCCCTGATCGCCGACATCCACTTCAACTACAAGTGCGCGATCGCATCGGCCGACTACGGCGCCGACTGCCTGCGCATCAACCCGGGCAACATCGGCGGCGAGAAGAAAGTCCGGGAAGTGATCGCCGCGGCGAAACACCACAACGTGCCGATCCGCATCGGCGTGAACGCCGGCTCGCTCGAGGCCGACATCCAGGAGAAATACGGCGAGCCCAATGCCGACGCGCTGGTGGACTCGGCGCTGCGCCACATGGAGATCCTCGATCGCCACGATTTCCACAACTACAAGGTCAGCCTGAAGGCATCCGAGGTCTTCATGACGGTGCAGGCGTTCCGCAAGCTGGCGAAGATGACCGACGCGCCGCTGCACCTCGGCATCACCGAGGCCGGCGGGGCGCGCGCCGGCGCGGTCAAGTCGTCGATCGGCCTCGGCATGCTGCTGGCCGAGGGCATCGGCGACACCATCCGCATCTCGCTGGCGGCCGACCCGGTCGAGGAAGTGAAGGTCGGCTGGGACATCCTGAAGTCGCTGCACCTGCGCCAGCGCGGCATCAACCTGATCGCCTGCCCGAGCTGCTCGCGCCAGAACTTCGACGTGATCAAGGTCGTGGCCGAGCTCGAGCGGCGCTTCGAGGACATCGACGAGCCGCTCGACGTGGCCGTGATCGGCTGCGTGGTCAACGGCCCCGGCGAGTCGCGCGAGGCCGCCATCGGCGTCGCCGGCGGCTACCCGAACTCGGTCTACGAGGACGGCAAGATCCAGCACAAGTTCAGGAACGAGGAACTCGTGTACAAGCTCGAGAAGCTGGTCCGCGCCAAGATCGAAGCGCGCAAGGCCAACAAAGACAAAGCGGCGTAGCCCATGGCAAACAAATTCCAGTCCGTTCGCGGATTCAACGACGTGCTGCCGGCGGAAGCGGCGGCCTGGCAGTTCCTGCACGCGGCCGCGGCCGAGGCGTTTGCCGCCTACGGCTACGCCGAGATCCGCCTGCCGGTGCTCGAGCGCACCGAGCTGTTCGAGCGCTCGATTGGCTCGGGCACCGACGTGGTCGAGAAGGAGATGTTCACCTTTAGGGACCGCGAGAACGACAGCCTGACGCTGCGCCCGGAGTTCACCGCCGGCGTGGTGCGTGCCGGGCTCGAGCACGGCCTGCTGCACAACCAGCAGCAGCGCCTGTGGAGCGCCGGGCCGGTGTTCCGCCACGAGCGGCCGCAGGCCGGGCGCTATCGGCAGTTCCACCAGCTCAACGCCGAGGCCTACGGCATCGCCACGCCCGACATCGACGTCGAGCTGATCGCGCTGTCGGCCCGCGTGCTCAGCCGCCTCGGCGTCGCCAGCGCAGTGCGGCTCGAGCTGAACTCGCTCGGCACGCTCGAGGCGCGCCAGCGGTACCGCTCGGCGCTGCTCGACTTCCTGCAGGGCCGCGAAGCGCAGCTCGACGAGACCACGCGCAAGCGCATGTCGGCCAACCCGCTGCGCGCGCTGGACAGCAAGGACCCCGGCACGAAAAAAGCCGTGGCCGATGCGCCGAGCCTGCTGGATTTCCTCGACGCGGAGTCGGCCGCGCACTTCGAGGCCGTCAAGGGCGGACTCGAGGCCGTCGGCATCGCCTATACGATCAACCCGCGCATCGTCCGCGGCCTCGACTACTACTCGCGCACCGTGTTCGAGTGGACCACCGACCGGCTCGGTGCCCAGGGCACGGTGCTGGCCGGGGGCCGCTACGACGACCTGGTGACCCAGCTCGGCGGGTCGGCGACCCCGGCCATCGGCTGGGCCGCCGGCGTCGAGCGCCTGGTCATGCTGATGCGGGAGGCGGGCACCCCGGTGCCGGATGGCGCCCCCCAGGCCTACCTGTGCTGGCTTGGCGACAGCGGGCGGGACGCGGCCATGCGCCTGGCCGAGCAGCTGCGGGATGCGCTGCCGGGCCTGCGCCTGGTGCTGAATGCCGGCGGCGGCAAGCTGCCGGCCCAGCTCAAGCGGGCCGACAAGTCCGGGGCCGCCGTGGCCCTGATCCTCGGCGAACAGGAAGCCGCGCGGCTGGCCATTCAAGTAAAATCGCTGCGCCAGGCGGACCCTGGCTCAACCCCATCCCAGGCCGAATGTCCCTGGGCCGACCTGCCGGCCCGGCTCAAAGGCCTGCTGTAACCGTCAAGAGAAGACACTCATGTCGTCGCATTACGAAGAAGAGGCTCAAGTCGAGCAGCTGCGCCGTTGGCTGAAAGAGAACTGGCTGGCGCTGGCCAGCGGCCTGGTGCTCGGGCTGGTCGGCATTTTCGGCGTGGAAGGCTGGAAGAAGGCGCAGACCTCCAGGGCCGAGCACGCCTCGCAGGTCTACGAGGACCTCAGGAAGCTGCCGGTCGAGAAGACCGAGCGCGCCGAGGAGCTGTGGCACCACCTCAGCACCGATTTCCCCAAGACGCCGTACGCCGCGCAAGGCGCGCTGTTGACGGCCAGCCAGGCCGCCGCGCGCGAGGACTGGGCCAAGGCGCAGTCGCGCCTCGAGTGGGTCGGCGCGCACAGCAGCGATCCCGGGCTGAAGAAGCTCGCCACGCTGCGCCTGGCGCGCGTGTTCTGGCAGCAGGCCAGGCCGGACCAGGCGCTGGCCCTGCTGGACCTGCCGGACGACGATCCGTTCGCGCCGCTGTACGCGGAGCTGCGCGGCGACATCCAGCTGTCCCGGGGCGAGCGCGATGCCGCGCGCGGCTCGTATGAGAAGGCGCTGAAACTGGGACCGCCGGCGGCCAGCCGCCAGGCGCTGCAGCGCAAGCTCGAAGACCTGGGCGGCCCGATGGCGGCGCAGTCATGAGCCGCGCCATCCGCTTCGCCACGCTGGCGCTGGCCGCGGCCGTCGCGGCCTGCGGCAGCGATGGCCCGGTGCGCGAGCCGGCCGACCTGACGGCCATCGAGGACGCCAAGGTGCGCCCGGGCGTGCTGTGGGATGCCTCGCCGGGCAACGGCGACGGCGAGCAGGACGCGCGCCTGCGCCTCGCGCTGGAGCCGGACCTGCTGGTCACGGCCGACGCCGACGGTGACGTTTACGCGCTCGACCCGGCGACAGGCAAGCGCAAATGGCACGCCTCGACCGACGCCCGCGTGGTGTCGGGGCCGAGCCTCCACGGCGACCTCGTGCTGCTCGGCACGCTCGACGCCGAAGTCATCGCCCTGAAGCGCGCCGACGGCTCGCCGGCGTGGCGCTCGACGGTGTCCAGCGAAGTGCTGGCGCCGCCGGTCGGCGATGGCGGCGTCATCCTGGTCCGCTGCGGCGACGGCAAGGTGTTCGGGCTGTCCGCCGAGTCCGGCGTGCGCCGCTGGAATTTCGACCGCGCCGTGCCGCCGCTGACGCTGCGCGGCCTGTCGGCGCCGCTGATCCATGAAGGCGTCGCGATCATCGGCCTCGACAACGGCCGTGCCGCCGCGCTGAAGGTGGAAACCGGCCAGGTGCTGTGGGAGGAAGTCGTGTCGGCGCCGGAAGGCCGTTCCGAGCTGGAGCGCATCGTCGACGTGGACGCCGACCTGCTGGTGGCCGGCGGCGGCGTGTTCGCGCTGAGCTTCGGCGGCGAACTCGCCGCCATCGCGCTGCAGGAAGGGCGCGTGGCCTGGCGCCGCTCGGTAAAGAGCTACACCGGCGCCACGCTGATGAACAAGCGGCTGCTGGTCAGCGACGAAGCCGGCGTGGTCTGGGCGCTCGACGCCGAGACCGGCGCCGCGATGTGGAAGCAGGAAGCGCTGAAATACCGCCGCCTGTCGGCGCCGGTCGAGGTGGACGGCCATGCCGTCGTCGCCGACTACGAGGGCTACCTGCACTGGCTGTCGCCGGACGACGGCCGCATCGTCGGCCGTGTGCGCGCGGTGGGCGGCGCCGTGGTGGCCGCGCCGATCGTGCAGGGCGACCGGCTCTACGTCCTCGACCGCTCCGGCGAGATCGCGGTGGTCGAGCCGAAGGCCGTCAACTAAGGAGCAGGGGCCAGGGGTCGGGGGCCAGACAACGACAATGGCTTCCCTCCCAGTCCTGGTGCTCGCCGGCCGGCAGAACGTCGGCAAGTCGACGCTGTTCAACCGGCTGACGGGCACGCGCGACGCGCTGGTCGCCGACTTTCCCGGCCTCACGCGCGATCGTCAGTACGGCTACGGCGTCCATGAGGACCGCCGCTTCATCGTCGTGGACACCGGCGGCCTGTCGCCCGCCGAGGGCGGCGCGCTGGCCAGGCTCGCGGCCGACCAGGCCCGCCTGGCGATCGCCGAGGCCGACCAGATCCTGTTCCTGGTTGACGCGCGCGCCGGCCTGACGCCCGCCGACGAGGCCATCGCGCGCGAGCTGCGCCGCGCCGGCAAGCCGGTGCGGCTCGTGGTGAACAAGGCCGAGGGCCTGGGTCCCGCCAGCGCGGCGGATTTCTTCCGTCTGGGTTTCGACGACCCGGCACTGGTGTCGGCCGAGCACGGGCACGGCGTCGAAAGACTCATGGACGCCGTCCTGGCGCAGGTCGCGCCGGCCGCGGACCAGCCCGCAGTGCCCGAGCACGCAATCAAGGTCGCCATCGTCGGCCGGCCCAACGTCGGCAAGTCCACGCTGGTCAACCGCCTGGTCGGCGACGAGCGCGTGCTGTCGGCCGACCAGCCCGGCACCACGCGCGACGCCATCGCGGTGCCGTTCACGCGCGACGGCCGCGATTACGTGCTGATCGACACCGCCGGCATCCGGCGCCGCGCCAAGGTCACCGAGCACGTCGAGAAAATCTCGGTGGTCAAGGCGCTGCAGGCGATCGAGCAGGCCGACGTGGTGATCGCGCTGGTGGACGCGCAGGACGAGATCGGCGTGCACGACGCGCGCCTGCTGGGCCTGGTGGCCGAGCGCGGGCGCGGCCTGGTGCTCGCGGTCAACAAGTGGGACGGGCTCGAGTCGGCGGCGCGCACGCGGGTGAAAGAGGCCATCGACTTCAAGCTGCCGTTCCTGGACTTCATGCCGGTGCACACGATCTCGGCGCTGCACGGCTCCGGGCTGGCCGAGCTCATGAAAGACGTGCAGGCGGTGTACGCGGCCTCGACACGCGAGCTCAAGACGCCCGAGCTCACGCGCGTGCTCGAGAAGGCCGTGTTCGACCACTCGCCGCCGGCGGTGGTCGGGCGGCGCATCAAGCTGCGCTACGCGCACCTGGGCGGGCGCGATCCGATCACGATCATCGTGCACGGCAACCAGACCGAGAGACTGCCGGTTTCCTACAAGCGCTACCTGACCAACGAGTTCCGCAAGGCGTTCGAGCTCAAGGGCCTGCCGCTGCGCGTCGAGGTGAAGACCGGCGAGAACCCGTTCAAGGGGCGCAAGAACGAGCTGAGCGGACGCCAGCGCAAGAAACGGCGGCGCATGATCGAGCGGCGACGGTGATTCACTTGGCGGGCTCGGGGGTCGCGGCAGCCTGCGGAGGCGGCACCGGCGCCGCCGGAGTCGCGGGCAGGTTCTTGTCGAGGAAATCCAGGATCAACTGGTAGGTTTGCTTCAGCTCGGTTTCGACCGGGTTGTGGTCGGAATTCTCCAGTTCGATATAGCGGACGTCCTTGCCGGCCTTGCGTAGCGCCTTGTCCATGATCCTCGACTGTTTGACGGGCACCGTCCCGTCGTACTTGCCATGGATCAGCAGGACCGGAACGGTCACGGCGTCCGCGAGTCGCACGGGGGAATGCGCTTCGAGCATGGCTTCATCTGTCTTGGGATCCCCGAACAGCCGCTTGACGTAGTCCCAACCTTCGTCGTTGTTGCGCGTGCGGCGCTTCCAGTGGTCGATCTGCAGCAGCAGGTCCGAAATGCCGGCGTACGAGGCGGCGCAGCGATAAAGCTCCGGCGTCTGCGTCGCGGCCGCCAGGGCCGCATACCCGCCGTAGGAGAAGCCGACGATGCAGGCCTTGTCGCGGTCGGCGTAACCGCTCTTGACGAGGAATTCGAAGCCGTCGGTCAGGTCGTCCTGCATCGCGCCGCCCCACTGCCGCTTGCCGGCGTCGGCGAAGCGCTTGCCGAATCCGGACGACCCGCGGAAATTGGGCTGGAAGACCGAATACCCGCGACTGGCCAGCAACTGCACGAAGCCGTCGAACTCGTAGACGTCGCGGACTTCCGGACCGCCGTGCGGCAGCATGATCAGTGGCGGCGGGCCGTCTTGCGGGGCATTCGGCGGCGTCGTGAGATACCCCATGATCTCGAGCCCGTCGCGCGCCTTGTAGCGCACGACCTTGGTGGTGCCGAGGCGCTTGGTGTCGATGATCGGGAGCCAATGCGCCAGCTCTTTGACGTACCGATCCTTGAGGCGGTAGCTGTGCCAGCTGCCTCGATCGCGCGGACCGATCGTGAACAGCAGCCAGGTTTGCTGAGTGGCGTCGTAACCCTGCAGGTAGATGTCGACCTCGCCACCGAAGTACTTGTCCAGGGCTTTCAGGTGCGCCTGCCGTGTGGGATCCACCCAGCGCGTGACCTTGCGATCGGCGTAGAACCGGACTCCGAGGAACTCACGTGTTTCGTCGTCGACGAAGACGTCCTCGATGTCGATGCCCGGCTCCACCGCCAGCGTCTTGAGGTACTTCTTGGCCACGAAATCGTAGAGGTAGATGCCGCTGGTGTCGGCGCCATCGGGGCGCGCTGACACGTAGTACGTCGTGGGATCCGGGCCGGCGGCCAGCGGATAGAAGTCAGGGGTGGATTCGTTGTCCTCGTCTCGCAGGGGAATCTTGAGAACTTCCTCCCACTCCAGCTTCGCCGGGGCGATGTTGCCGGGTCCCTTGCGTGCGTAGACGAGCGCGGCGGTGTTCCAGAAGTTGCGGTCGACGCGGAAGGCGGGGTAACCATCGCTGTCGGTGAACCAGAGAAAGGTGCGCGTAGTTCCCTCTGCGATCATCTGGGAGGCGCCCGTGTAGATATCCACTCGATATAGGCAATACCGATCGTACTGCCATGCCGGCATGACGATGTTGCGCGGGTCTTTTGGCAGAACATCGGTGACCCGTGCCAGGTTTACCGAGCCCAGGGCGGCCTTGTTGTCGGCGAATAGCATGGTGAGATTCTTGCCGTCGCGGTCCATCGATAACAGCCGGACCACGCGCCGCCTCTCCCAATGTCTGAGCGCCCTCTCGGTCGTCGGCTTGCCGTACAGGTCGGCCCAGAAGGCCGTCGCGAACAGCAGGCGGTCGTCGTTCGCCCAGCTGACCCATTGCACGGTGCCGAACGGAACCGTATGCACCAGGGGCGCTGCGCTCTCGTCCTTCAGGTCAGCGATGACGATCAGGTTCAGCTCGCCCTTGTTGCGGAGGATCGCGAGGTACCGCCCGGACGGGGATAGGTTGGGCCCCCAACTAACGGCATCCGCCATGATTTCCTCGACCGTCACCGGACCGGTCGGCGACGCCTTGGCCTCGGCCTTTGGTGTGGTTTTGGTCTCGGGCTCGGCCTTGGGCGGCTCGGCATCGGCGGCCCAGGCCGGGCTGCACAGAACGCCCAGCGCGACGAGGGCCTGGAAGAAAGAGCGCGTCATGCCGGGGCGTCTCCGGTCGGCACGATCGCCGCCGTCTCCACCATCAGGATCACGGCGCGGTCCGGCGCGCGAGTGCGATGCCGCGCGCCCTTGGGCACGACGAAGCCTACGTGCTCTTGCGGGTCCACCGAGCGGCCTTCGGTTCGCGGGGTCGCTCACGGCGTCTCCTGGCTCAGCCCGCGGCCTTCTTGACCAGCGTGACGAGCCGCGCTTCCTCGGCGGCGTTCAGTTCCTTGAGGGCGAACGACGTCGGCCACATCGCGCCCTCGTCCAGTTTCGCCGTGTCGCTGAAGCCGAACGTCGAGTAGCGCGCCTTGAACTTGGCGGCGTTCTGGAAGAAGCAGATGACCTTGCCGTCCTTGTTGGCGTACGCGGGCATGCCGTACCAGGTCTTCGGCGCCAGCGCCGGCACGCTGGCCTTGACGATGGCGTGCACGCGCCTGGCCATGCTGCGGTCCGGTTCCGGCATCGCGGCGACCTTGGCGAGCAGGGCAGCCTCGCCGTCGCCGGCGCCCTGCAGTTCCCGGACGCGCTCCTTCATTGCCGCCTGCTCGGCGGCGGTGAATCTTTTGGTTTTCTTCTTCATCGCTTCCTCATGCTGAAGTGGGGGACCGGCCGGCGACAGTGTAATGAACCACGGTCGGCTCGAACTCGAGCAGGAAATCCTGGTCCTCGGCGTAGTACTTGGCCCGTTCGGCGTCGTCGCCGGCGAACCCGCGGATCGCGTCCATGCTTTCCCAGAACGTCAGCGTCATGAAGTGCACGACGTCGCCGTCGGGCCGCTCCAGGATGTGCACGCTGAGGTTTCCCGGGACGGACCGGTAGTCGGCGATGGCGCGCCGGTTCAGGAATTCGCGATAGGCGCTCGCCTTGCCGGCGGGGACACGGCCGTGCCACATGCGCGCGATCATGCGGCAAGGGTAGTCGGTCGCCTCCGGCCGCGCTAATCTGCCCGCCCCGGCACCGGAGGCGACCATGGCGAAGGCGAAGAAGAAGCCCGCGGCGAAGAAGCGTCCCGCAGCGAAGGCGGCCAGGCCCGCGGCGGCGGCGAAGCAGAAGGCGCCGGACATCCTCAAGGACGGCCGGCCCGGCCGCATGTGGTGGCCGGCGCTGGCGCCGTACATGACCGTGCGCGACGGCCAGGCGGCGATGGAGTTCTACGCGCGCGCCTTCGGCTTCGAGACCTACGGCGAGGTCATGCGCGACGACGACGGGCACGTGTCGCACGCCGGCATGCGGCTCGGCGACGCCGCGATCATGTTCGGGCCGGTGGAGAGTTCCTCCGGCTTGCGGCCGCCGCAGGTCGGCTCGCCCGACAGCCTGTCGATCTATGTCTACGTGCCGGACGTCAATGCGCTGGCGGCGCGCGCGCAGCGCGGGGGCGCCACCCAGGTGCAGCCGCCGACCGACCAGCCATGGCGCGACCGCACCGCGGTCTACAAGGACATCGACGGCTACCACTGGACCTTCGCCACGCACCTGGGCGGGCTGTTCCAGTAGTCAGGACGCGCGATTGGCCTCGCGCCAGCGGCGCTCGAGGACCCAGATCGCGATCGCGTAGAGCACGACGATCGCCAGCGGAACCAGGCCGATCCAATGCTGGATGATCCACCCGAGCTGCACCCACATCAGTGACGTCAGGATGCCGACCGACATCGGCGCCGAGGTCTTGTCGACGAAGAAGAAGGGAATCGCGATCGCGAACACCATGATCGCGGAGCCCATGCTCTGGTAGAACAGGCCGTCGAACGTGTTCTTGGGCCGGGTCTTGTCGAGGAAGTCCTCGCCGGTGAATTTCGAGATGAGCATGCCGAGGTAGGCGATGCTGCCGGTCGCGACGAACAGCAGCAGCGCGGCCTTGCCCGTGGTCAGGTACAGGCCGCCGATGCCGACGATGGCCCACGCGATCAGCCCGGAGATCGGCATCGCAATCATCCGGCGCTTCTTGTACTCGGCGCGCTGCTCCTCCAGCGGGCGCAACAGTCCGTCCTTGGGATCCATGCGGACCTCCTACTTGACGACGCGCGCGCCGACGCTGCCGCGCGCCAGGGTGATGTCGAGCGCGTCGCCGGCCGCGACGCGCGCGGCGTCGCTGAGCACGCGGCCGTCGGCGGTGCGGGCGATGGCATAGCCGCGCTCCAGCACGGCCCGCGGGTTGAGGCTGGCCAGCAGCTGCTCCTGTGACTTCACGCGCTCGACCAGCGCGCGCAGGCGGGCATGGCCGCGGTGGGCGATGCGTTCCCACAGCTCATCGAGGCGCTGGTGCCATTGCTGCAGCCGCCGGCCGGGGTGCGCGTGCTCGAGGCGCCCGGCGAGGCCGGCGATGCGCGCGTGCCAGTCGTCCGCATCGGGGCTGACGCGTTCGGCAGCGCCGGTCGGCGTGGGCGCGCGCAGGTCGGCGGCGAAGTCGGCGATGGTGAAATCGATCTCGTGGCCGATGCCGGTGACCACCGGCACGGCGCAGGCGCGGATCGCGCGCGCCAGGCCCTCGTGGTTGAAGCACGCCAGGTCCTCGATCGAGCCGCCGCCGCGCGCCAGCACGATCACGTCCACCGGCGCGCGCCGGGGGAGCTCCGCCAGCGCCTGCATGATGGCCGGCGTCGCCGACGCGCCCTGCACCGGCACCGGCCACAGCCAAGCCTGGCCCAGCGGGAAGCGCCGGCGCAGCGTGCTGAGGATGTCCTGCAGCGCCGCGCCGGTCGGCGAGGTGACCAGGCCGATGCCGCGCGGCACCTCGGGGATCGGGCGCTTGCGACTTTCGTCGAACAAGCCCTCCGCGGCGAGCCTGGCCTTGAGCTGCGCGAAGGCCTTCAGCAGCGCGCCTTCGCCGGCCGGCTCGAGCGAGTCGACCACCAGCTGGGCATCGCCGCCCTTGCCGTAGTAGGTGACGCGCCCGCGGGCGACCACGGCGTCGCCGTTCTTCGGCTGCGGTTTCACCAGGTAGTTCTGGCCCTTGAACATGGCGCAGCGCAGTTGCGCGTCCGCGTCCTTCAGGACGAAGTACCAGTGGCCGGACGGGTTGCGGAAGTTGGAGATTTCGCCCTGCACCCGGATGGCGGGGAGGGAGTCCTCGAGCAGTCCCCTCAGGATCTCAGCGACTTCGGAAACGCTGTAGACCTGAAATTTTGGACCAGCATTTTCCATGCCGTATACTACTGTATGGCCGCTCCCAAAATTCCTTCAGCCTCGCGCATCCAGCACGAATCGCTGACTTTCGACGACGTTCTCCTCCAGCCCGCCTTCTCGGACGTCCTGCCGCGGCAGGTGGAGCTCAAGACCCGGCTGACCCGCGCGATCGCGCTGAATATCCCGATCCTTTCGGCGGCGATGGACACCGTGACCCAGTCCAAACTGGCCATCGCGCTGGCCCAGGAAGGCGGCCTGGGCATCGTCCACAAGAACATGACGGCCGAGCAGCAGGCCATCGAGGTCCGCGCCGTCAAGAAATACGAATCGGGCGTGATCACCGAGCCGGTCGTGGTGGCGCCCGACCTGAGCATCGGCGAGGTGCTGAAGCTCACCCGCGCCAACCGCATCTCCGGCGTACCGGTGGTGCAGAAAGGTGAGCTGGTCGGCATCGTCACCAGCCGCGACCTGCGCTTCGAGCGCCGCTTCGACAAGCCGGTGTCGATGGCGATGACGCCGAAGAGGCGCCTGGTCACGGTCAAGGAAGGCGCCTCGCGTGACGAGGTCATCGCCAAGCTGCACGAGCACCGCATCGAGAAAGTGCTGGTGGTCAACGACAAGTTCCAGCTGCGCGGCCTGATCACGGTCAAGGACATCCAGAAATCCAGCGACTACCCGCTGGCCTGCAAGGACGACGAGGGCCGGCTGCGCGTCGGCGCCGCGGTCGGCACCGGCCCCGAGACCGAGGCGCGCCTCGCCGCGCTGGTGGCGGAGGACGTCGACGTCATCGTGGTCGACACCGCGCACGGCCATTCCCGGGGCGTGCTGGACCGCGTGGCCTGGATCAAGAAGAAATATCCGAAGCTGCAGCTGATCGGCGGCAACGTTGCCACGGCCGAGGGCGCTCAGGCGCTGGTCGACGCGGGCGCCGACGCGGTCAAGGTCGGCATCGGGCCCGGCTCGATCTGCACCACGCGCGTGATCGCCGGCGTCGGCGTGCCGCAGATCAGCGCGGTGATGGCCGCGGCGGAAGGCCTGAAGAGGTCGAAGGTCCCGCTGATCTCCGACGGCGGCATCCGCTACTCGGGCGACGTCGCCAAGGCGATCGCCGCGGGCGCCAACGCCGTGATGATCGGCTCGATGTTCGCCGGCACCGAGGAGTCGCCAGGCGAGGTCGAGCTGTACCAGGGCCGCTCGTACAAGAGCTACCGCGGCATGGGCTCGCTCGGCGCGATGTCGCAGGCGCAGGGATCGAAGGACCGCTACTTCCAGGACACGACGAGCGAGGTCGAGAAGCTGGTGCCGGAAGGCATTGAAGGGCGCGTGCCGTACAAGGGCCCGCTCGCCGCGATCGTCACGCAGCTGGTCGGCGGACTGCGCGCCTGCATGGGCTACACCGGCTGCAAGAGCATCGACGAGCTGCGCAGCAAGCCGCGCTTCGTGAAGATCACCGCGGCCGGCATCAAGGAATCGCACGTCCATGACGTGTCCATCACCAAAGAGGCCCCGAACTACCGGGTGGAGTCCTGACGATGTCGGGCGCAGCACCTGTGCTGAAAACAGGCGCCGACATCCACCGCGACAAGATCCTGATCCTCGATTTCGGCGGCCAGTACACGCAGCTGATCGCCCGGCGCGTGCGCGAGCTCGGCGTCTATTCCGAGATCCATCCCTGGGACATCTCCGATGAGGAGGTGCGCGCGTTCAAGCCCAAGGGCGTGATCCTCGGCGGCGGCCCCGAGTCGGTGCTCGACAAGGACTCGCCGCGCGCGCCCAAGGCGGTGTACGAGCTCGGCGTGCCGGT
>JBQTJQ010000221.1:0-12278 GCA_052386975.1 Gammaproteobacteria bacterium
TCAGCAGGTTGGCGATCTCGGCCTTGCTGGGCAGCTGCCGCAGCATCGCGCCGAACGACCGCTCCATGTCGGCCAGCTGTTCCTTGAGCGCGTCGAGCGCGGCGACCTTGCGCTGCTTGGTCTCGAACGTCTGCTTGAGCCCGGGCTCCGTGGCCTGCTCTCCGGCCAGCTCCTCGAGCAGCGGCGTGACCTGCCAGACGTAGCCGCCACCGGCCAGCGCCGCCATGAGCAGGACGACGGCGGTGATGCGGACGTAGAACGGCCATGCGCCGGGGTTCTTGGGGTCGAGCGAATTAAGCTCGGCAACGATTTGCTGGACGTTCATTCCGTGTCCCCGGTCGCCGGCGGTTTCTGCCGCGTCAGGTTCTTGAACGTCAGCTGGAATTCGCTCTGGCGGCGCTTGGCGACGTCCTTGGTGTTGATCACGACCAGCTTCGGATCGGCGAACCAGCGCGACGACGCGATGTTCTTCATGTACGCCGACACGCGGTTGTTCGATTCGGCGACGCCGTCGATCGTGACGTTGGACCCGCTCTGTTTGAGCACCTTGATGTAGACGCCTTCGGGCAGCGTGCTCAGAACCTCGTCGAAGAAGTGCACCATCGCCGCGCGGCTGGCCTGCAGTTCCTCGATGACCTTCATGCGCGCGAGCAGGTTGGCCTTGACCTTCTCGAGCTCCTCGATTTCCTTGATCTTCTTGTCCATCTCGACGATCTGCTGCTCGAGGAAGCGGTTGCGGTCGCGCTGGTGGTCGATCGCGCTCGAGACTCCGTACCAGACGATGCCGACGCCCAGGATGGCGATCGCCGCGCCGCCGCCGAGCATGGCGAAGAACTGGTTCTTGCGAAGGGTGCTGAGCTCCGTGCGCCAGTCCAGCAGGTTGATCTTGACGGCCATGGGCGCCCCTTAGTCGAACGCCCGGGCGGCCAGGCCGACCGCCACCAGCAGCGCCGACTCTTCCTTGGCGAGCTGGGCCGGCTTGGCGCGGGAGGCGATGGACATCTGCGCGAACGGCCGCGCGATGGCGCACGGGATGTTCAGGCGCTCCTGGACGCGCGAGTCGAGGTTGTTGATCTGGGCGCAGCCGCCGGCCAGCACGATCTGGTCGATGTGGGTGAACTGGGTCGAGGCCGAGAAGAAGAACTGCAGCGCGCGGTCGATCTGCTGGCCCATGTCGTTGACGAAGTTCGACAGCACTTCGGCGTCGTAGGTCTCCGGCAGCGTGCCGTTCTTCAGGTTCTTGTAGGCGTCGTCGAACGACATCGCGTAGTGCCGCATGATGTCCTCGGTCAGCTGCTTGCCGCCGAAGGGCTGGTCACGTGTATACACCGTGGTCAGGTTGTGCAGGATCGTCACGGCCGTATTGGTCGAGCCCATGTCGACGACCGCGATGGTCTTGCCGTTGCCCTCGTCGGGCATCTGGTGGCGCAGCAGCTGGCAGGCGTTTTCCATCGCGAACAGTTCGAGGTCCACGACCTTGGGCTTGAGCCCGGCGATCTCGAGCGCCGCGGCGCGCTGCTCGACCACTTCCTTGCGGCAGGCCGCGAGCAGGACGTCGACCATCTCGGGGTTCTTTTCCTGCGGGCCGAGCAGCTGGAAGTCGTAGTTCACTTCCTCGAGCGGGTACGGGATGTGCCCGCCGGCTTCGTTCTGGATGTGGTCGTCGAGTTCCTTGCCCTTGAGCGAGGCCGGCGCTTCGACGACCTTGTTGAACACGGCGGCGCCGGAAACGGCGACTGCGGCCTGCTTGGTGGTGGTGCCGGATTTCTTCACGGCCTTGGCGATCGCCTCGCCGACCTGCGTCGGGTCGGTGATGGCCTTTTCCACGACGACGTTCGGCGGCAGCGGCTCCGAGGCGAAGCACTCCACCTGGTACCGGTCACCCTTCTTCGACAGCTCGAGCACCTTGACCGAACTGGAGCTGATGTCCAGGCCGATCAGCTGCTTGCTCCCTCCGCCGAACAGTTGGTCGAACATTCCCCGTCCCTCGCAGCATCCCCCGCCGGCGCGTGGTCAAAAGCGGTGGCTTTGCCCAAGCCGGCACCCTAATATAGCGCAGAATAGCTACGACGCAACACTAACTTCCTTTTTTAACTATCGGATTCCTCACCGGAAGATGCCACTAAGAAAAGCCCACTCCGGGGGCGTTTCCTGGCCCCGGACGACCCCCCTGTGACCCCTCTGGCCAAGCGTCTGGCGCTCGTGCTGACCGGCGTCGCGGCCGTGACGGCCGTGGCGGGGTTGGCCTACGTCCGCTGGGGCTTGATGGCCGACCTGCCCTCGACGGACAGCATCCGGGAACTGCGGCTGGAGGAGCCCCTGCGGATCTACACCCGCGACGGCAAGTTGATGGGCGAGTTCGGTGCCGAACGCCGCGCCCCCCTCGATTACGCCGAGTTCCCCGAGCAGCTGATTCAGGCAGTTTTGGCAGCAGAAGACGACCGGTTCTTCGAACATCCCGGGGTGGACTGGCAGGGCATCGCCCGGGCCGGCTACAAGCTGCTGACCACCGGCGAGAAGGCGCAGGGCGGCAGCACCATCACCATGCAGCTGGCCCGCAACGTGTTCCTGACCCCCGAGCGGACCTTCACTCGCAAGGCCCGCGAGATCCAGCTGGCGCTGCAGATCGAGCGCGACATGAGCAAGCAGGAGATCCTGCAGCTCTACCTCAACAAGATTTTCCTGGGCAACCGGGCGTATGGGGTCGGCGCTGCGGCCCAGGTCTATTTCGCCAAGGATCTCAAGGACTTGTCGCTTAGCCAGGTCGCCGTTTTGGCCGGCCTGCCAAAGGCGCCGTCGCGCGACAACCCGTCGGTCAACCCGGAGCGGGCCCGGGAGCGGCGCGACTATGTGCTGCGGCGCATGCGGGAGCTGGGGTTCATCAGCGACCTCGACTACGAGGCCGCCCGCGCCGAACTGGTCCTGACCCAGGCCGAGCGCCCGGTGTCCGAGGTGGACGCCCACTACGTCGCCGAGATGGTCCGCGCCGAGCTGTTCGAGCAGCACGGTGACACCCTGTACGGTCAGGGCCTGCGCGTGACGACGACGATCGACGCCGCCCAGCAGGCCGCCGCCAACGAGGCGCTGCGCCATGCGCTGCGCGAGTACGACGGGCGCCACGCCTACCGCGGCCCGGAGTCCAGGCTGCCGCCGGAGGCACTGGCGCAGGTCAGCGCCAAGGCGGAGGAGTCGCGCGCGCTGCTCGACGCCACGCTCGACGCGCTGCCGACGGTGGTCGGGCTGATGCCCGCGGTGGTGGTCGAATTCGAGGCGGCGCCGAAGCCGCGCCTCAAGGTGCTCACGCGCGACCACGCGCTGCTGGACGTGCTGGTCACCGAATTCGAGGAGAAGCCGCCGAAGGCGGGCGCGCTCAAGCGCGGCGACATCGTGCGTGTGTTCAGGGACGGCGAGCAGTGGCACCTGACCCAGGTGCCGCAGGTGCAGGGCGCGCTGGTGGGGCTCGACCCGCACGACGGCGCGATCCGCGCGCTCGCTGGCGGCTACGACTTCTTCGAGGGCAAGTTCAACCGCGTGATCCAGGCGCGGCGCCAGCCCGGCAGCGGCTTCAAGCCGTTCCTGTACTCGGCGGCGCTGTCGTACGGCTTCACCCCGGCCTCGGTGATCCTCGACGCGCCGGTGGTGTTCGACGACCCGGCGCTCGAGGACACCTGGCGCCCGGAGAACTACAGCGGCAAGTTCTACGGCCCGACGCGCCTGCGCGAGGCGCTGGTGCAATCGCGCAACCTGGTGTCGATCCGCCTGCTGCAGGCCATCGGCATTCCCTACGCGCGCAGTTTCGTCGCGCAGTTCGGCCTCGCCGCGGACCGAATCCCGAACGACCTGACGCTGGCGCTGGGCAGCGCCACCTTCACGCCGCTCGAGATCGCGCGCGGTTACGCCGTGTTCGCCAACGGCGGCTTCCTGGTTGATCCGTACTTCATCGCGGAAGTCACGCGCTCCGATGGCGCGGTCTTGTTCAAGGCGGCGCCGCCGGTGGCCTGCGCGGAATGCGCCGAGGCCAAGATCGAGGCTGCCGGCCAGTTCCAGCCGCCTGCCGCGGGCCCGCCCACGCCGCCGCCCGTGCCCGCGCCCGCGGCGCTGGCCACGCTGCCGGACGGCACGGTCCTGGCGCCACGCGTGCTGGAGACGCGCCAGGTCTACCTGATGCGCGACATGCTGCGCGACGTCGTCACCCGCGGCACCGGCGCCAGGGCCACCGAGCTCAAGCGCGGCGACCTCGCCGGCAAGACCGGCACGACCAACGAAGAAGCCGATGCCTGGTTCAACGGCTTCAACTCGAAGATGGTGGCCATCGCCTGGGTCGGCTTTGACCAGCCGCAGCCGCTGGGCCGGGGCGAGGTCGGCGGCCGCGCGGCGCTGCCGATGTGGATGGACTTCATGAAGGCCGCGCTTGACGGGGTGCCGGAGGAATGGCCCGAGCGCCCGCCAGGCCTGGTGACGGTGCGCGTCGACCCGGAGACCGGCAAGCTCGCCGCCGCCGGCGCGCCGGAGGCGATCTTCGAGATGGTGCCCGCCGAGCTGGTGCCGTTGCCGGATGAGGAGCAGCCGCCGGTCGAGGGCGAGCCCGAGAAGGGCAAGGTCGAAGACCTTTATTGAGTGTTGAGCGTTGAAAACACCCAACATTCGACATTTTGATAGATTCACCCAAACCACCCGCGGGTAAATCAATGGCCAAGCGCGCCTTGGGTGCTCAGCGCAGTCGCGTGGTGCAGGAAGCGGCGCGCATCATCTGTGAAGACGGCCTCGCCGATTACCGGCTCGCCAAGCAGAAAGCCGTCGAGCGGCTCGGCCTCGGGTTCGGCACGCCGCTGCCGAGCAACGCCGATATCCAGGACGCCGTCATCCGCTACCAGCGCATGTTCGGCGGCCGCGCCTACGCCGATCGCCTGACCCAGCTGCGTCGCACCGCGGTGCAGGCGATGCGCCTGCTCAAGGAGTACACGCCACGCCTGGTCGGCGCGGTGGCCACCGGCGCGACCACCGACGCACACAAGGTCCAGCTGCACTGCTTCGCCGACAAGCCCGAGCAGATTGACGTGCTGCTCGACGTGCACGGCCTGCGGTTCGAGGTCAGCGAGCGGCGCTACCGGCTCGCCAGCGGCGACTCGATCGACGTGCCGGTGCTGACCTTCATGGCCGACGACGTCGGCGTCGACGTCGCGGTGTTCCCCGAGCGCGGGCTGCGCGAAGCGCCGCTGTCGCCGACCGACGGCCAGCCGATGAAGCGGCTCGAGCTGACCGCGGCAGAGCAGCTCGCCGCCGAGATGCCGGAGGTATTGATGTCATGACGTGCGCCGCGCGTCAGATCAGCCGGCGCCCCGACAGCTCGTTCTTCAGGTAGGCGTAGTACACCGGCGCGGCGATCAGGCCGGGAATGCCGAACACCGCCTCCATCGCCAGCATCGCGATCAACATCTCCCAGGCGCGCGCCTGGATCTGGCCGCCGATGATGCGCGCGTTAAGGAAGTACTCGAGCTTGTGGATCACGATCAGGTAGCCGAGCGATACCGCGGCCAGTTCCCAGGAATGGCTCAGGCTCACGATGGTGATGATCGTGTTGGAGATGATGTTGCCCAGGATCGGCAGCAGCCCGCACAGGAACGTGACGGCGACCAGGGTCTTGGTCAGCGGCAGGTCGATGCCAAACGCTGGCAGCGCCACGCCGAGGTAGCACCAGGTAAAGAACGTGTTGACCGCCGAGATCCGCACCTGCGCGAACACCACGCGGCGGAACGACTGGCCCAGGCGCGTGACGCGCTCGGCCATCGAGCGCGCCAGGCCGGGCAGTTCGTCCGGCCGGCGCCCGCGGCGCAGCGCCACGAACGCGCCGATGATGAAGCCGAACAGCAGGTAGGTCAGCGCCCGGCCGGCGCCGGCACCGAACACCTGCAGGCTGCGGGCGTTGTCGCGCAGCCATCCGGTCACCACCGCCTGTAGCGCCGCGGCGTCGGCCGGCAAAGAGTTCACCAGCCACTGCGGCCAGCTGTCGCGGCGCGCCTCGATGATCGCCGCCATCTGCTGCAGCAGCTCGGGCAGGCTGTCGTAGCCGCTGCGCAGCGACACCAGCAGGCCCGAGACCGCCAACCAGGCCAGCACGACGATGATCAGGCTCAGCACGGCGACGGCCGCGGCCTTGGCCACCTCTTCGCCGACGTGCCGCGAGCGCAGCTGCGGCGTCAGGATGTGCACCAGCTCGTGCATCAACAGCCCGGCGAACAGCGCCGGCAGCAGGTTGGCCTGCAGCGCGAACAGCAGCGCGACGCCCATCAGCGCCCAGGCAGCGATGTCGTAGCGCAGCGCGGCCGCCGCGTGGGAGGCGGGCGTTTCCGCGGGCGCGGAGCCGAGGTCGTTCATGGCTCCATCATAAGCGCGCCGCCATGCCGGCGCGCCCGCCGCGCGTCAGGCCTTGCGCTTGGCGATCGGCGCGTAGTCGCGGGTGGCGGCACCGGTATAGACCTGGCGCGGGCGGCCGATGCGGTTGCCCGGGTCGGCGGTCATCTCGATCCAGTGCGCGCACCAGCCGACGGTGCGGGCGATGGCGAACATCGGCGTGAACATGTTCACCGGGATGCCGAGCGCCTTGTAGATGATGCCCGAGTAGAAGTCGACGTTCGGGTAAAGCTTGCGCTCCTTGAAGTAAGCGTCGGACAGCGCGATGCGCTCGAGCTCCAGCGCCAGCTCCATCTGCGGGTCGTTTTCCTTGCCGAGGTGCTTGAGCACCTTGTGGCACTGCTCGCGGATGATGGTCGCGCGCGGGTCGAAGTTCTTGTACACGCGGTGGCCGAAGCCCATCAGGCGCACGCCGCTCTGCTTGTCCTTCACCTTGGCGACGTAGGCGGCCACGTTCTTGGCGTCGCCGATGTTGTCGAGCATGCGCAGCACGGCCTCGTTGGCGCCACCGTGCGCCGGGCCCCACAGTGCGGCGATGCCGGCGGCGATCGCGGCGTACGGGTTGCAGCCGGTCGAGCCGGCCAGGCGCACCGTCGAGGTGCTGGCGTTCTGCTCGTGGTCGGCGTGCAGGATGAACAGCACGTCGAGCGCGCGGGCCGCGACCGGGTCGACGTGGTAGGGCTCGGCCGGCACCGCGAACATCATATAGAGCAGGTTCGAGCAGTAGTCGAGGTGGTTCTGCGGATACATGAACGGCTGGCCGAAGTATTTCTTGTAGGCGGCCGCGCCGATCGTGGGGATCTTGGCGATCATGCGGTGCGCGAAGATGTCGCGGTGCCGCGGGTCTTTATTGTTGGTGGTGTCGTGGTAGAACGCCGACAGCGAGCCGACGATGCCGGTCATCATCGCCATCGGGTGGGCGTCGTAGTTGAAGCCGGCGAAGAAACCCTTCAGCGACTCGTTGATCATGGTGTGGCGGCGGATGTCCGAGTCGAACTTGTCGAGCTGCGCCTTGGTCGGCAGCTCGCCGTACAGCACCAGGTAGCAGACCTCGATGAAGCTGGATTTCTCCGCCAGCTGCGACACCGGGTAGCCGCGGTACAGCAGGATGCCCTCGTCGCCGTCGATGTAAGTGATCGCGCTGTTGCACGAGCAGGTCGAGGAGAATCCCGGGTCGTAGGTGAAGGTGCCGGTCTTGTCGTAGACCTTGCCGACGTCGAGGCCCACCGGGCCCAGGGTGCCCTTGATCGCGGGCAGGTCGGTCTTTACGCCGGTGGCGTTGTTGACCAGGCTGTAGGTCGCATCGGCCATTGTTCGGCTCCGGTTATTCCGCGGAATCCCTGTGCCGCACGCGGTGCGCAAACGGTGGCGCGCAGCCGGCGAAGGATAACGAGTTTTCCGGCGCCCCAACAACAAAGGCCACGCATGTGCGTGGCCCTTGGGCGCTGCGAACCGCGGCTTACGCGCGCGCCTCGGGCTTGGCCTTGGTGGTCTTGGCGTAGCGCTTCTTGAACTTGTCGACGCGGCCGCCGGCGTCCACCAGCTTGTGCTTGCCGGTGTAGAACGGGTGGCACACCGAGCAGACTTCGATGTGCAGCTCGGGCTTGCCGATGGTGGAACGCGTCTTGAACTTGTTGCCGCAGCTGCAGATGACTGCGACTTCCTTGTAGCCGGGATGGATGTCTGACTTCATGGGAATCTCGGAAAATTGCGTCGGGTGCCGCGAAAGGGCGCGCAGTTTACGGGGTGCGGGGCCAAGGTGGCAAACCTGTGGCAGACACCTCGCGCACCCGGCCGGGTATCAGTCGTTTTCACGTTCAAGATCAACGAGATAATCGCCTCCTGGCGCGACGCTCAGGCTGACCCGGATGGGCTGGCAGCACACCGGGCAGTCCTCGGTATAGACCGCCGATCCGCCCGACAGGTCCAGCGCGAAGCTGATCGGCTCCCAGCAATAGGGGCACTGCGCGGCGTGGTCTTCGACGCTGCTCACGGCAGGAACAATTCGACCAGGGGGTTCAGCAGCTCGCGGCCGCGCGCCGAGGCGCGCACCACGCCGCCGTCGCGTTCGAGCAGTCCGCGGCCGGTGGCCTGCGCCAGCGCCGGCTCCAGCCGCGCGCCCGGCAGCCCGGTGCGCTGCTCGAACTGCGCCAGGGGAAAGCCCTCGTTCAGGCGCAATGCGTTCATCGCGAACTCGAAGGGCAGGTCGGCCGCCGTGACGATGCGCTGTTCCTGGACGGCGCCGGCGCCGCCTGCCGCGTCCTGCCAGGTGCGCGGATGCTTGTGCCGCGCGCGCCTTTCGATGGTTGGGCCTGCGCCCGCGCCGCCGGGCCGCGTGCGCTTGCCATGCGCACCCGCGCCAATCCCGAGGTAGTCGCCGAACTCCCAGTAATTGAGGTTGTGGCGGCAGCGCCGGCCGGCGCGCGCGTGGGCGGACACCTCGTACTGGGCGTAGCCCGCGGCGGCCAGCATCGCCAGTCCCTGCTCGTGCATGGCCCACGCCGCGTCGTGGTCCGGCAGCTTCGGCGGGCGCGCGAAAAATTCCGTGTTCGGCTCGAGCGTGAGCTGGTAATAGGACAGGTGCTCGGGCGCCATGGCGATGGCTCCGGCGAGGTCGTCGTGCGCCCGCTCGAGCGTCTGCTGCGGCAACGCATACATCAGGTCAAGGTTGACGTTGTCGAAGCCCGCCTCGCGCGCCAGCGCCAGCGCGCGGCGCGCCTCGTCGGGGCCGTGGATGCGGCCGAGCGCCTGCAGCGCGCCGGCGTCAAGGCTCTGCACGCCGATCGACAGGCGGTTCACGCCGGCGGCGCGATAGCCGCGGAAGTTGGCCGCGTCGGCGGTTCCGGGATTGGCCTCGAGCGTGATCTCGATGTCGCGCGCGAATTTCAGCCTTCGCGCCGCGTGCTCGAGCACGGCGCCGATGGCGCGCGCCGAGAACAGGCTCGGCGTGCCGCCGCCGAAGAAGACAGAGGTCAGGGGGCAGGGGTCAGGGGTCAGTGACAGCTCATAGTCGAGGTCGCGTGTGAGCGCCGCGACGTATTCCTCCTCGGGCAACTCGCCACGCAGCGCGTGCGAGTTGAAGTCGCAGTACGGGCACTTGCGCACGCACCACGGGAAGTGCACGTACAGCGACAGCGGCAGGGGACTGACACCTTTTTCGGCTGGTCGCATTCGTTCTGTCATGTTCGGTGGTCGAAAAAGGTGTCTGTCCCCTTTCACTTTTTCATCCCCGCAGGGCCTGCGCCAGCGCCGCCGCCGCGCGCGCGCGGTGCGACAGCCGGTTCTTCAGCGCCGCCGGCAGCTCGGCCGCGGAGGCGCCGTGCGCCGCGACCCAGAACAGCGGGTCGTAGCCGAAGCCGTTGGCCCCGCGCGGGGCCGTCAGCAGCTCGCCGCGCCATTCGCCGTGCGCCAGCACCGGGTTCGGATCGTCGGCGCGCAGCAGGAAGGCCAGCACGCAGACGTAACGCCCGCCGCGCCTGTGGGCGGGCACGTCGCGCAGCGCCGCGAGCAGCTTCTGGTTGTTGGCCTCGTCGCTGGCGTTGGCGCCGGCATAGCGCGCCGAGTGCACGCCGGGCGCGCCGTCGAGCGCGTCGACTTCGATGCCGGAGTCGTCGGCCAGCGCCGGCAGGCCGGAGGCCTGCGCCGCGTGGCGTGCCTTGAGCAGCGCGTTCTCGACGAAGGTCTGGGCGCTCTCCTCGGCCACTTCGTCGGTGAACTCGGAGACCAGTCGCAGGTGCCAGCCCAGCGCGCCGAGCAGGTCCTCCAGTTCGGCGAGCTTCTTCGCGTTGCGGCTGGCGAGGACGGCCTCACGCATGACGGGTGGCGCCTGGAGGCGCTCCTACAGGCCGAGCGCGTCGCGCTGGGCCTGCAGCAGCTGGCGGATGCCCTTGGTGGCGAGGTCGAGCATGGCGTCGAGCTCCTGGCGCTGGAAGGCGTTGCCTTCGGCGGTGCCCTGAACCTCGACGAAGCCGCCGGCCTCGTTCATCACCACGTTCATGTCGGTGCCGGCCTGCACGTCCTCGGCGTACTCGAGGTCGAGCGCCGGAGTTCCGCCGCAGATGCCGACCGAGACCGCGGCGACCTGGCCGTGCAGCGGGTGCTTCTTCACCACGCCGCGCTTCATCAGTGCGCCGATGGCGTCGGCCAGCGCGACGTAGCCGCCGGTGATCGCGGCCGTGCGCGTGCCGCCATCGGCCTGCAACACGTCGCAGTCCACGGTGATCTGCACGTTGCCCAGCGCGTCGAGGTCGACCACCGAGCGCAGCGCGCGGCCGATCAGGCGCTGGATCTCGAGCGTGCGTCCGCCCTGCTTGCCGGCGGTGGCTTCGCGGCGGCTGCGCTCGTGGGTGGCGCGCGGCAGCATGCCGTACTCGGCCGTGACCCAGCCGCCGCCCTTGTCCTTCTTCCACGCCGGCACGCGCTCTTCGGCCGACGCCGTGCACAGCACGCGCGTGTCGCCGAAGGCGACCAGCACCGAGCCCTCGGCGTGGCGCGTGTAGCCGCGCGCGAAGCTGACGGGGCGCAGCTGGTCGGGGGCGCGGCCGGAGGGACGGGGCATGCGGGGGGTGGCGGTTTTCGGGGGCGCGCAGTATACGCCGCGCGCCTAAAATGACGGCATGAACGTCGATGAACTGGTGGAGAACTTCGCCCAGCTGGGGCCGTGGGAGGAGCGCTACCGCTACCTCATAGAGCTCGGCCGCAAGCTGCCGCCGCTGCCCGAGGGCGACCGCACCGAGGCCAGCAAGGTGCGCGGCTGCATGTCGCAGGTGTGGCTGACCGCGCGGGCCGAGCCCGGGCCGCCGGCGCGCCTGCAGCTGCGCGGCGATTCCGACGCGCACATCGTCAAGGGCCTGATCGCGCTGCTGTTCAAGCTGTACGCGGGCCGCACGCCGCGCGAGATCCTGGCGCTCGACGTGAAGTCGGTGTTCGAGCGGCTCGGGCTCGAGAACCACATCACCATGAATCGCCGCAACGGCTTCTACGCCATGGTCGAGCGCATCCGCGCGCTGGCCGAGAACGCCGCGGCGGCAGCCGCGTAGAATCGGCGGTCCACAAGAAGGGGGCAGTCATGGGGCAGATCGTGTTCTGGGTTTTCGTCGCACTGGCGGTCATCACGGTATGGAAGATGATCGTGACCGTGCCCCAGGGCGCGGAATACACCATCGAGCGCTTCGGCAAGTATCAGCTCACCTACGAGCCGGGCCTGCACTTCATGTTCCCGTACGTGTACCGCATCGGCCGCCGGCTCAACATGATGGAGCAGGTGCTCGACGTGCCGTCGCAGGAGATCATCACCAAGGACAACGCCATGGTCGGCGTCGACGGCGTGGTGTTCTACCAGGTGCTCGACGCGGCCAAGGCGGCGTACGAAGTGGACAACCTGCAATACGCGATCATGCAGCTGTCGCAGACCAACCTGCGCACGGTGATGGGCTCGATGGACCTGGACGAGCTGCTGAGCCAGCGCGACCACATCAACACCAAGCTGCTCAGCGTGGTCGACAACGCCACCACGCCGTGGGGCATCAAGGTCACGCGCGTCGAGATCAAGGACATCCGCCCGCCCACCGACCTGGTCGCCTCGATGGCACGCCAGATGAAGGCCGAGCGCGACAAGCGCGCCAACATCCTCGAGGCCGAGGGCTTCCGCCAGGCCGCGATCCTCAAGGCCGAGGGTGAGCGCCAGGCGCAGATCCTGGCCGCCGAGGCGCAGAAGCAGGAGCAGATCCTCGAGGCAGAAGGGCGCAAGGAAGCCGCGTTTCGCGACGCCGAGGCGCGCGAGCGCCAGGCCGAGGCCGAGGCCAAGGCCACGACCATGGTCAGCCAGGCCATCGCCAAGGGCGACGTGCAGGCGCTCAACTACTTCG
>JBQTJQ010000222.1:0-8539 GCA_052386975.1 Gammaproteobacteria bacterium
CCCGAGCGCCGCAAAGCTTCGGCCGCGCCGCTGAGCGCGCTGCTCGATGCGGCGTTCGCTGCGGAAGAGAAAAAGGGGACGCACCCCTTTTCCGATACAGCCGGAAAAGACGTGCGTCCCCTGCTTATCGTCGAGGCCGGCAACGCCGAGCACGAGGCGCGCTGCGTCGACGTCGCGGTGCGCGAGGCGCTGCTCGCCGGCGCGCGCGACGTCGTCGTGCTGACCGAGGATCGTCGCCTGGCGCGGCGCCTGCGCGCTCTGCTCGAACGCGCCGGCGTGGCGTTGCAGGACCCGACCGGCTGGGCGCTGTCGACCAGCCGCGTCGCGGCCGCGCT
The DNA here is from genome assembly GCA_052386975.1 of Gammaproteobacteria bacterium. GTDB lineage: Bacteria > Pseudomonadota > Gammaproteobacteria > Nevskiales > Nevskiaceae > JACPFV01. The sequence goes on from JBQTJQ010000222.1 coordinate 336, forward strand.
CGACGCCTGGCTCGAATGCCTCGAGGGCCGCTTCCGCTTCCGCCCGCTGCTCGACCTGCTCAAGTCCGGCTTCGCCGACGTCGACCCGCAGGCGATCGACCGGCTCGAGCGTGAGCTGGTCTACAAGAAGGGCATCGACGGTGGCCTGCCCGCGCTGATCGCGGCCGCGCAGTCGAAGGCGCTCGAATCGCTCCTGGCCAGGCTCAAGGCCGCCGCGTTCTCCGTCCCGCGCGACGGCGGCGCGCGGCCGGCGCGGCGCTGGAGCGAAAGCCTGATCCGCTCGCTCGACCGCATCGGCCTGCGCGAGCGCCTGGCGCAGGACGACGCCGGCATCGAGCTGGCGCGCCTGCTCGGCCAGCTCGACGGCGCCTTCGCGCGCGTGCCCTTGTCGCTGCGCTGGGACGAGTTCCGCGACCTCCTCGACGGCGCGGTCGAGCGCGCGACGTTCGCGCCGGCCGCGGCCGCCGGCCCGGTGCGGCTGCTGACGCTGGCGCAGGCCGCCAGCCTGCGCTGCGAAGTGCTGGTGCTGGCCGGCGCGACTCGCGAGCAGCTGCCGGGCGGCTCGCCACGCGATCCGTTCTTCAGCCAGTCGGTGCGCGGCGAACTCGGACTGCCGGACTGGCAGCGGCACCATGACCTGGCGCTGGCGCGCCTGCGTTCCGCGCTCGAGGGTGCCGGCCGCGTGGTGGCGACCTTCTCGTCCGCCGCCGATGACGAGCCGGCGCAACCCAGCCCCTGGCTCGAGGCGCTCGAGGCGCAGGCCGCGCGCGCCGGCGTCTCGCTGCGCGACACGACGCTGCCAAGACTCGCGGCCGGCGCCGCCTGCGACATCGGCGACGCCTCGGCCGGCGCGGCCGTGCCGCTGCGCCGCCCGGCGCCGGCCACGCCCGCCGCCCTGCTGCCCGAAAAGCTCAGCGCCACCGCGCACCAGGCGCTGCTCGACTGCCCGTACAGGTTTTTCGCACGCAGCCTGCTGAAGCTCGAGGCCGAGCACCCGCCCGACGAGGACCCGGACCGTTCCGACTACGGCAAGCGCGTGCACCGCATCCTGCAGGCCTTCGCCACGCAGGTCGAAGGCCTGCCGCCGCCGTTCCCCTTGCGCATCACTGCCGGCAACCGCGGCGAGGCGCAACGCTGCCTCGAAGACATTGCCGCCGCCGTGTTCGCACCAGACCTCGAGCAGCGCGCGCTGGCCATGACCTGGGCCGCCGAGTTCAAGGCCTCGATTCCCGGGCTGCTCGACTGGATGATGCGCCGGCCGGCGCTGCGCGAGGTGCGGGCCGAAGCCGAGCTCAGCCAGGACCTCGACGGGCTGCGCCTGCACGGCATCCTCGACCGGCTCGAGACACGGCTCGACGGCTCGCGCGTGATCGTCGACTACAAGGCCGGCAAGGTGCCGAAGGAAGCCGACGTCCGCTCCGGCGAGAACGTGCAACTGCTGCACTACGCGCTGCTCGAGCCGCAAGCCACCGCGGTCGAGTACTGGCCGCTGCGCGACAAGAAGGACGGCAAGCACGAGCCGGTCGATCTCCACGGCGCCGAGCTCATGGAGTTGCGCGACGCGGCGCGCGAGCGCCTGCGCCGCGCGCTCACCGGCCTGCGCGCCGGCGCCGCGTTGCCGGCGCAAGGCATCGAGGACGTCTGCAAGCACTGCGACTACGACGGCCTGTGCCGCCGGGAGGACTGGTCGCATGGCTGACATGCCCGCGCTCGATCCCGCGCGCTCGGTCAGCCTGCAAGCCTCGGCCGGCAGCGGCAAAACCTGGCAGCTGGTGTCGCGCATCGCGCGCCTGCTGCTGGCAGGCGCCGAGCCCGGCGGCATCATCGCGCTGACCTTCACGCGCAAGGCCGCGGTCGAGATGCGGCTGCGCCTCAACGAACGCCTGCGCCGCCTGTCGCTCGCCACGGAAGCGGAGCTGCGCGAGGAGCTCGAGCGCATCGGGTTGCCGGCGGACGCGGCGCGGCTCGAGCGAGCGCGCGGGCTGTACCGGCAGATGCTGTTCGCGCCCTACCCGCCGCGCGCCATGACGCTGCACGCCTTCTGCCAGGAACTGCTGGCGCGCTTCGCCATCGAGGCGCGCGTGCCGCCGGACTTCTCGCTGTACGACAACGAAGTCGAGCTGGCCGACCGCAGCTGGCGCCGCCTGCAGTCCCGCATCACCGACGAGCCCGAGTCGCCCGCGGCGCAGGCCCTGCGCGCGCTGGTCGGCCTCGACTTCAACGAGTGGACGCTGCGCGAGCTGGTGGACCTGTTCCTCCAGCACCGCGGCGACTGGTGGGCCCATACCGAAGACCAGGCCGACCCGGTGGCATTCGCGGCCGAGCGCCTGCGCGGCCAGCTCGGCGACTGCGACCTCGAGCGCGCGCTGCGCGAGGTCAATGCCGGCGCCTTCACCGCGCGCCTGCGCATGGTGCTGAACTACGTCGAGCGCTGCGGCGGCACGCGCTACATCGACCCGGAACCGTTCGCCCGCGCGCTGCTGAACGAGGGCGCGCTGCGCTTCGACGCGCTCGAGCAGGCGCTGTACACGCAGAAGGGCACGCCGTTCGCGCTGGCGGCCAACGACGGCAAGCTGAAGGTGCTCAGCGCCAAGGAACGCGAGCACTTCCTCGAGACGCACGAAGAGGTGATCCGCGAATTCGAGGAGATGCGCCGGCGCCGCCACGCCGGCGAGACGCTCGCCCGCTCGCAGGCCGCCTTCACGCTCGGCGCTGCCGCGCTGGAGGCCTTGCGCGAGGAGCTGGCGCGTGAGCACGCGCTCGGCTTCACCGAGCTCGAATGGGAGACCTGCAAGCTGCTGCGCCGCGACGGCGCGGCCGAGTGGGTCCGCTACCGGCTCGACCGGCGCGTCGACCATCTGCTGGTCGACGAATTCCAGGACACCAGCCCGACGCAGTGGCGCCTGCTGCTGCCGCTGCTCGACGAGATGGCCGCCGGAGAAGGCCGCGCGAGCAGCCCCGGAAGAAGCCTATTCATCGTCGGTGACGCCAAGCAGAGCATTTATAGTTTTCGCCGCGCCGACCCGCGCCTGCTGGGCCGTGCCACCGGCTGGATGCAGCAGCGTCTCGGCGCCATCACCGCCCCGCTGCACCACTCGCGGCGCTCCGCGCCCGCGATCATCGACTTCGTCAACGCGCTGTTCGCGCAGGAAGAGCTCGGCGGCCGCATCGGCTTCGAGCGCCACGACACGCACCGCAAGGACGACTGGGGCCGCGTCGAGGTCGCGCAGCCGGTGGCCGAGGGTGAAGCCGCGGACGAGGACGAAGGCGCGTTCCGCGATCCGCTGGGCCGGGCGCGCATCGCGCGCGAGGACATGCGCGCGCAACTGGAAGCGCGCCAGGTGTCGGCGCGCATCCGCGCACTGGTTCAAACCGGCATCGAAGTCACCACGCAGCACCAGCGCCATCCGCTGGGCTTCGGCGACATCATGGTGCTGGCGCGCGCCCGCACCCACCTGCACCACCTCGAGCGCCAGCTCACCGCCGACGGCATCCCCTTCGTCGGCGCGGCGCGCGGCACGCTGCTGGAGACCTCCATCGCGCGCGATCTCACCGCGCTGCTTCAGCTGCTCGATGCGTCGCACCGCAGCCTCGACCTCGCGCAGGTGCTGCGCTCACCGCTCTTCGGCGCCGGCGAAGCACCGCTGGTGGCGCTCGCGGCCGACGTCAAGGCGCATCCCGGCAGCGGTTGGTTCGACGCGCTTGGCCGGCTGGCGGGATCGGATCCCCTGCTGCGCCGGGCGCACATCCTGCTCACGACCTGGCGCGAGCTGTCCGCGCGCCTGCCCGCGCACGATTTGCTCGACCGCATCGCGCGCGACACCGACGCGGCCGCGCGCTACGAGGCCGCGCTGCCGCGCGTCACCGCGGCGCGGGCGCGGGCCAACCTCGGCGCCTTCCTGCAGCTGGCGCTGGAGGTCGACAGCGGCCGCTACCCGAGCCTGCCGCGCTTCCTGCAGTGGCTCGACTCGCAGCGGCGCCTGGCCGAAAACGCGCCGGACGAGCCGCCGCCGGCCGCGGTCACCGAGCACGTGCGCATCATGACCATCCACGCCGCCAAGGGCCTGGAGGCGCCGGCGGTGTTCCTGTTCAACGCCGGCAGCGCGCTGTCGCCGCGCACGCCGCGGCTGCTGATCGAGTGGCCCGAGGACGCGCCGCGGCCGACGCACTTCGCCGTGGCCGGCCCGGTGGCCAAGCTCGATGCGCTCGGCCGCGCGCTGGCCGACCGCCACAAGCAGCGCGAGGCCGGCGAGGAACTGCACGTGCTGTACGTGGCCGCGACGCGGGCGCGCCACTTCCTGCACGTCAGCGGCTTTGCTTCCCGCAGCAGCAAGTCCTGGCACGGCTACGCGCAGCGCGCCATGGAAACGCTGCCGCCAGCCACGCCATTGGCCGGCACGGCGCCGGGCAGCCAGTGCTACGCCGTCGGCACTCCGCGCGAAGGCGCGCCGATGGCGGCTTCGCCCGCCGTCGCCGCGGATCCGCGCCTGCGCCAGGCGCTCCAAAAAGGGGACGCACACCTTTTTCCGCTCGCGCCCAGCAAGCGCACCGACGAAAAAGGTGTGCGTCCCCATTTCGAAACGCTGGAAGCCGCCGACCGCGGCACCGCGATCCACTGCCTGCTGCAGCGCCTGAGCGAAGGCATCGCCGACGAGGAACGGCTGTCGGCGGAGGTCCGCGCGCGCCTCGGCAGCGAGCCGGCACGCGAGGACTTATCGCAGTGGCTGGCCGATGCGCGTGCGCTGCTTGCGGCGCCAGCGCTGGCGGCGTTCTTCGACCCGGCGCGCCACGCGCGCGCCTGGAACGAAGTCACCGTGTCGCTGGACGGCCAGCCCGGCACCATCGACCGCCTGGTCGACGACGGGCACGCGCTGTGGGTGCTGGACTACAAGACCCATGCGCGGCCGCAGGCCGCGGAATTGCTGGAGCGTTATCGCGCGCAGCTCGGCGCGTACGTCGCGGCGGTGGCGGCGGTGTGGCCGGGCCGCCCGGTGCGCGCCGGGCTGGTGCTGACCGCGACGCGGAGCTTCGTGCCGCTCGACGCCTAACGCGCGGCGGCGGCGGCGACCGCGTTCATCGCCAGGCGCGCGGCCAGCGACTTCGCGCTGACGTAGCCGCGCACGGCCTCGCCGTCCGGCAGGATCAGCGTCGGCGTGGCGTCGATGCCGATGGCCTCGCCGGCTTCGTACTGGCGCTCCACCGGGTTCTTGCAGGTGGTCGGCGCCTTGATGTGCACGCCGCGCTTGGCCTGGGTCAGCGCCTCGCGGCGGTCGGTGGAGCACCACACCGCCTTGGCCTGGTCGAACGACGGCGTTTTCGGGCCCGAGCGCGGATAGAACAGGTAGCGCACGCCGATGCCCGCGGCGTTGTACTGCGCAATCTCCGCGTGCAGCTTGCGGCAGTAGCCGCAATCGATGTCGGTGAACACGGTGATGAAATAGGTCGGGTTCTTCGGCGCGAACTCGATCACCTCGCCCGGCCCGAACTGCTTGACCACGGCCAGCCGCGCGGCGCCACGCTGGTTCTCGGTGAGTTCCTCGCCGGTGGCGAGGTCGACCATGTCGCCGTGGATCAGGTAGCGACCATCCTTGGTGACGTAGCCGAAATCCTGGCCGCGCTGCACCTGGTACAGGCCCGGCGCCGCCGACGGCGTGATCATCTCGGCGGTGACGCCCGGCAGCTTGCCGACGACCTGTTTGCGGACCTTGTCCAGGTCCGACTCGCCGGCCTGGGCGCAGGCGGCACAGGCCAGGAGGGCAGCTGAAGCGATCAGGGTGCGGTTCATGGTGGGGCGGAAATCGGCAGGGGCGCCAGTATGACAGAGGGGTTCTGCCCGCCGTTCACATCCCGACAAAAGTGCGCACTCACCCCCTTGGGTGGTGTTTTTCGTGCAGCGACTTGAGCCGGGCCCGGGTGACGTGGGTGTAGATCTGCGTCGTGGACAGGTCGCGGTGGCCGAGCAGCATCTGTACCGCGCGCAGGTCCGCGCCGTGCTCCAGCAGGTGGGTGGCGAAGGCGTGGCGCAAGGTGTGCGGGGACAACTTGGCGGCGACGCCGGCGGCGCGCGCATGGCGCTTGATCAGCAGCCAGAAGTTCTGGCGCGTCATGCCGCCGCCGCGGCGGCTGACGAATACCGCCTCGGCCGGCCGGTGGCCGACCAGCTCCGGCCGCCCCTGCCGCAGCCAACGCTCGAGCCAGTGCGCGGCCTCTTCGCCGATCGGCACCAGGCGCTCGCGCCCGCCCTTGCCGATCACCTGCACCACGCCGCGCTGCAGGTTGAGCTGGTGCGTGGGCAGCTTGACCAGCTCGCTGACGCGCAGGCCGCTGGCGTACATCAGCTCGAGCATGGCGCGGTCGCGCAGGCCGAGCGCGTCGCGCGTGTCCGGCGCGGCCAGCAGCTTGTCGACGTCGCCGGCCGACAGCGACTTGGGCAGCGGCCGGCCCAGCCGCGGCGCGCCGATCAGCGCGGTCGGATCGTCCGGTCGCAGGCGCTCGCGCACCAGGAAGCGGTAGTAACGCCGCAGCGCCGACAGCAGCCGCGCCTGCGAGCGCGCCGAGAACGGGTTCTTCACGCCGCCACGATGGCGCGCGGCGAGGTACTCCTGGATGTCGCCGGCGCCGGCCGACGGCAGGGCCCGGCCGTCGCGCGCCAGCGCGCGGGCGAACAGCGCCAGGTCGGAGCGGTAGGCGGCCAGCGTGTTGCGCGCCACGCCCTGCTCGATCCACAGCGTGTCGAGGAATCGCTCGATGCTGGGCTCGATGCTGGGTTTGACCGCGGCTTCGGGGCTCACCTCCCTATAATAAGGTCGTCTCCCCGGGGTACCCTCTCATCGATGCGACGCCTGCTCGAGCTGGGCTACGGGATTTATGCGGCACTGATCCTGCTGGCCTGCACCGTGGCCACGCTGCCGTTCGTGCTGCTGATGCCGACGCTCTCGCTGCGCCGCGCCTGCGGCCGCCTCGGCTTCCGCGCCGTGCTGCTGCTGTGCTTCGTGCCGCTGCGCGTGCGTGGGCTCGAGCACCTGCCGCCGGGGCCGTGCCTGGTCATCTCCAACCACGCCAGCTACCTCGACGGCCCGCTGATGACCGCCGTGCTGCCCGGGCGCTTCACCTTCGTGGTGCAGCACGGCGCCGCCGACTGGCCGCTGGTGGGGCGCATCATCCGTGGCATGGGCGTGACCTTCGTCAACCGCGGCGCGGCGCGCGCCGGCGCCAGCCAGACGCGCGGCCTGATCCGGCGGCTGCAGAACGGCGAATCGCTGACGGTGTTCGCCGAGGGCACCTTCAAGGAGGACGCGCCGGGCCTGCTGCCGTTCCGCGACGGCGCTTTCATGATGGCGGTGCATGCCGGCGTGCCGGTGGTGCCGGCCGTGGGGCGCGGCTCGCGCCGCGTGTTCGGCGGCGCGCGCCCATGGCCGCGCTGGGGCGCGCTGCACGTCGAATTCTTCGCGCCGCTCGCGCCGAGCGGCGACCACCGCCACGCGGTCGACGCGCTGCGCGACGCCGCGCGCGCCGTGGTGCTGGCGCACTGCGGCGAGAGGGATCGTGGCGATGGCTGACTTCGTGCTCGACTCCGCACAGCAGCGCGCCCAAGAAGCCTTGCGGAAGATCCACGAGGCGCTGCTCGCCAGCCCGCCGAAGCGCCGGCTCGGCGCGCCGCGCTGGCCGGCCGTTCCGGGCCTGTACCTCTGGGGCAGCGTCGGCCGCGGCAAGACCTGGCTGGTGGACGCGTTCCACGAGTCGCTGCCGTTCCCTGCGAGGCGCCGCACGCACTTCCACCGCTTCATGCTCGAGGTGCACGAGCGGCGCAAGGATCACGCGGACGAGCAGGACCCCATCGGCAAGGTCGCGGCCGACATCGCCGCCGAGGCGCGCGTCCTCTGTTTCGACGAGTTCTTCGTCTCCGACATCGCCGACGCGATGATCCTGGGCCGGCTGACCGAGGCCCTGTTCGAGCGCGGCGTGACGCTGGTGGCCACGTCGAACGTGCCGCCGCAGGAGCTGTACAAGGACGGCCTCCAGCGCGAGCGCTTCGTGCCGGCGATCCAGCGCATCGGCAAGCACTGCGCCGTGCTGCACCTCGACAGCCCGACCGACTACCGCCTGCGCGCGCTGACCCACGCCGAGATCTACCACTCACCCTGCGACGCTGCGGCCGAGGCCAACCTCGCGGCCTGGTTCGACGAGCTGGCGCCAGAGGCCGG
>JBQTJQ010000223.1:0-5189 GCA_052386975.1 Gammaproteobacteria bacterium
GCGTCGCGCCGGCCTGGCGCGACAACGCCTGCTCGATCGCCGCGCGGCGGTCGTCCGCCAGCAGGTGCTTGACCCGCTGGTCGAGCGCGAGGCGCACGGTGTCGCCGCTGCGGCCCAGCCATTCGCAGTTGCGCGCCAGCTGCTTGGCGAAACCGTCGAGGCCCAGCGTTTCGACGCGCTGGCCCCAGTCGGCGTCGGCGGCCGAGGCCGCGCGCACCCCGCCGCCCGCCGGCCGGGCGGCCGCGGGCGCGCTGCCCGTGCCGGACCGCGGGGCGCCCGCTTCACCCGGGCGGAACGCCAGCAGCCGCAACAGCGTCATCTCGAAACCCAGGCGCGGGTCCGGCACCCACAGCAGGTCGCGCCGGCCGTTGACCACGATCTGGTAGTAGACCTGCACATCCTCCGCCGCCAGCGCGCGCGACAGCTCGACCACCGCCGCGTCGTCGTCCTCGTCGTCCGCGCCGGGCAATACCTGGAGCACCGCAATTCGTTGAAGAATGCCGGCCAAGTCATTGAGTAAAGAGGAATAATCAGGAGCCTGCGCGTCGAGTTTCCCGACACATTCCAGCAGCGCCGGGCCGTTGCCGGCGCCGACCGCGCGCAGGATCTCGTACAGCACCTGGCGGCCCTGCGTGCCGAGCATGTCCTCGGCCTGCGCGCGCGTGAGCGGCTTGCCGCCGGCAAAGGCGATGGCCTGGTCGAGCAGCGACAGCCCGTCGCGCATGCTGCCGTCGGCGGCGCGCGCCAGCTCGGCGATCGCGGCAGGCTCGGCCGAGAGCTTTTCTTCGGCCAGCACCTTGGCCAGCAGCTCGCGGATCAGCGCGGCCGGCAGCCGGCGCAGGTTGAACTGCAGGCAGCGGCTCAGCACCGTGACCGGCAGGCGCTGCGGATCGGTGGTTGCCAGGATGAACTTCACGTGCGGCGGCGGCTCTTCGAGCGTCTTCAGCAGCGCGTTGAAGGCGCTCTTGGACAGCATGTGTACTTCGTCGACGAGGTAGACCTTGTAGCGGCCGCGCGACGGCGCGTACTGCGCGTTGTCGATCACTTCGCGCACGTTGTCGACACCCGTGTACGACGCCGCGTCGATCTCGAGCAGGTCGATGAAACGTCCCTCGTCCACCTGCTGGCAGGACGGGCACTGGCCGCACGGAGCGGCACTGACTCCCTTGTCGCAGTTGAGGCCCTTGGCGATGATCCGCGCCAGCGTGGTCTTGCCGACGCCGCGCGTGCCGGTCAGCAGGATCGCTGGATGCAGCTTGTCGGCGTTCAGCGCGTGCGAAAGCGCCTTGACCACGTGCGGCTGGCCGAGGACATCTTCGAACCGTCGGGGGCGCCATTTACGGGCGAGGGCGAGGTAACTCATCGGACCAATCCTAAAACGGGGGACAGACTGAAGTCTGTCCCCGGTGGGTGCGTGGCGGCGACCCGCACCAGCTGGCTCCGGCGCCTGCGCGTGCCGCTACCGTTGCTTCCTTCCGGACCTGGCGGGGTTTACGGCTGCGCATCGCGGAGGGCCGGCGCGGGTCACCATGGGATCAGCGTGTATTCTAACCGACCCCATGAGCCTTCCCTGCTTCAAGGCCTACGACATCCGCGGCCGCATCCCGGACGAGCTCAACGCTGACATCGCCTACCGGCTCGGGCTCGCCTACGCCGACCGCTTCAAGCCCCAACGCGTCGCGCTCGGCCGTGACGTGCGCAAGACCAGCCGCGAACTCCTCGAAGCGGTCGCGCTGGGCCTGGAGGAGCGCGGCGTCGAGGTGCTGGACCTCGGCCTCGCCGGCACCGAGGAGGTCTATTTCGCCGCGTTCCACGGCAAGCTCGACGGCGGCATCGCCATCACCGCCAGCCACAACCCGGCCGACTACAACGGCATGAAGCTGGTGCGCGCCGGCGCGCTGCCGATCTCCGGCGATTCCGGGCTCAAGGAACTGGAAGCGGCGACGGCCGCGTCCACCGACAAACCGCCCGCTCGCAAGCCGAAACTGGTCAAGACGAGCTTCATGCAGGACTACGTCCGGCACCTGCTCGGCTACGTGGACCTGAAGAAGCTCAAGCCCCTCAAGATCGTGGTCAACGCCGGCAATGGCGGCGCGGGCGTCGTGATCGACGCACTCGAGAAGCACCTGCCGTTCACGTTCATCAAGGTGCACCACGAGCCCGACGGCAATTTCCCAAACGGCATCCCCAACCCGCTGCTCCCCGAAATGCGCGGCGCGACCATCGACGCCGTGAAGCGGCACAAGGCCGATTTCGGCGTGGCCTGGGACGGCGACTTCGACCGTTGCTTCCTGTTCGACGAACACGGCGGCTTCATCGAGGGCTACTACATCGTCGGCCTGCTGGCCGAGGCCATGCTGAAACTCAATCCGGGCGCCAGGATCATCCACGACCCGCGGCTGACCTGGAACACCATCGACGTGGTGAAGAGCGGCGGCGGCACGCCGGTGCTGAGCAAGACCGGCCACGCCTTCATGAAGGAGCGCATGCGCGCCGAGAACGCGGTCTACGGCGGCGAGATGAGCGCGCACCACTACTTCCGCGATTTCGCCTACTGCGACAACGGCAACATCCCCTGGCTGCTGGTCGCCGCGCTGGTCAGCGGGCGCGGGCCCCTGTCGCAGCTGGTGGCCGACCGCATGAAGAAATTCCCGGCCTCGGGCGAGATCAACCGCAAGGTCAGGGACATCCCGGCGATCCTGAAGAAGGTCGAGGCGAAGTACGGCGCCGGCGCGAAGATCGATCGCACCGACGGGATTTCGCTGGACTACGACACCTGGCGCTTCAACCTGCGCGGCAGCAACACCGAGCCAATCCTGCGGCTCAACGTCGAGTCGCGCGGCGACGAGGCGCTGATGAGGAAGCAGACCGAAGAGTTGCTGGCGCTGATCGACGCTGGCTAGCGCGCTACCGCCACCCGCGGCCGGGCGGCGAGCCCGAAGCCGTGCCCATGCTCCATCAGGTAGTGGAGCCATTTGTGTAACAACAAGTTCCGACCCCACTGGTCGTCGAGGAAACGCAGCGCCTGTGGATCGGCCTCGTCCTTGGCCAGCCACGCCGGCCGGCTCGGGCAAACCAGGGCCTCGGCCAGGCGCGCGTCGCGATAGACCCGCACTTCGAGGTCGGGCTCGCGCTTGAGGCCCTCGCCGTCGGGGAACTCGTAGGTCAATCGGAATGCCACGGTGAAGCGTCCGCGCTCGGTGACGGTCAGGCGCAGCGGCAGGTCGGTGCCGCTGTAGGACACCGCGTCATCGAAGGGAAAATCCAGCTCCGGCGCGAGGCACTCGATGAGCCGGTAGTTGCGCTCGTACAGCTCGAGGAGCGCGGCAATCCTCACGGGCCTGGCCCGCGGCGTCCACCCAAGATGTCGTGTGGGTACGGACATGGGCCGACTATACAGAACTCCGCCAGCCGAGTGGTCTTGCGCGAATAAGCGTGCCGGGTGGCTCCCTCCGGAAGCCACCCCGGCCCGCTCCCGATCGTTCACTTCCTCCCGTGGCTCGTCCAGGAAATGAGCGATCAGCGGCGGGTCGGGGTGCTTGGCGAAGCGAAATAAAAGCGCAGCGAGACACGCGGAACTGCCAGTGACAGTTCCGCGCCCGAGGGCGTAAGCCCGAGGGGTGCCCGCGCGCCGGCGAGCGGAGACTTGGCGCAGCGAGCAGCGCGGGCATCGAGCGAACCATTCGCGGAGGCAAGCCCCCGACCCGCCCTTCTCCGACGCTATGCGCCTTTCGGAGTTTCGACACCTAGGCGCTGGTGCATCACCGGGCTGGTGGTGGTGTACTGCAGGTGGATCTTCTCGTTCGGGAACAGCCGGTGCTTGATGGCGAAGGCGGCCAGCGCCGCTTCGTGGAAGCCCGACAGGATCAGCTTCTTCTTGCCGGGGTAGGAATTGATGTCGCCGACGGCGTAGATGCCCGGCGTCGAGGTCTCGAACTTCTCGGTGTCGACGATGACCTGGTGCTTGTTGAGGTTCAGGCCCCAGTCGGCGATCGGGCCGAGCTTGGGTGACAGGCCGTAGAACGCCAGGATGTGGTCGACCGGCACCAGCACGTCGCCTTCGGTCACGGTCTTGACCTTGAGCCCGGTCACGCGGCCGTCGGCCTGCTCGTAGGCGTGCACGTGGCCGGCGAGGATCTTCATCTTGCCGGCCCCCGCCAGCGCGCGCGCCTTGCCCACCGAGGCGTCCTGCGCGCGGAACTTGTCGGAGCGGTGGATCAGCGTCATCGACGCAGCCTTGTCGGCGAGCGCCAGCGTCCAGTCCAGCGCCGAATCGCCGCCGCCGAGCACGGCCAGGTGCTTGCCGTGGTGCTGGGCCGGGTCCTTCACGCGATAGAACAGCTGCCGGTCCTCGAACTTCTCGATGCCGTCGAGCTTGAGCAACACCGGCTGGAACGCGCCGACGCCGCCCGCGACGATCACGGTGCGCGCCTGGAACTCGGTGCCGGCGGAAGTCTTGAGCCGGAAGCCCTGCCCGTCCACGGGCGCGAGCTCGGTGACCTGCTGGCCGAGGTGGAAGGTCGGATGGAACGGCGCGACCTGCTTGAGCAGGTTGTCGATCAGTTCCTGCGCGCCGATCACCGGGTACGCCGGGATGTCGTAGATGGGCTTGTCCGGATAGAGCTCGGCGCACTGGCCGCCGGCCTTGGGCAGCGCGTCGATCACGTGCGCCTTGAGGTCGAGCAGGCCGAGTTCGAACACCTGGAACAGGCCGCAGGGGCCGGCGCCGACGATGACGCAGTCCGCCTGGATCTTTTCTTGGGAGGGCATGGGGCGCGGACTTTACTTCAAAAGCCCTGCCGGCGCAGGTTCTTGTCCTGCATGATCACCACGGTCATCTCCTCGACCGACTTGTCGGCCGAATTGACCACCGGGATGCGGTGGCGCTGGTACAGCTGCTCGGCCTGGCGCAGCTCCCAGGCGCACTGCTCCATCGAGGCGTAGCGGCTGCCCGGCCGGCGCTCGCTGCGCACGCGGTGCAGGCGGTCCGGCAGGCTGGTGAGCCCGTAGAGCTTGTGCTGGAACTTGAGCAGCAGCTCGTTGAGGCGCGCCTGCCCGAGGTCCTCGTCGGTGAGCGGGTAATTGGCCGCGTACAGGCCGTGCTGCAGGGCCATGTACAGGCAGGTCGGCGTCTTGCCGCAGCGCGACGGCGCGATCAGCACGACGTCGGCGCGCTCGTAGTCCTTCTG
>JBQTJQ010000224.1:0-2016 GCA_052386975.1 Gammaproteobacteria bacterium
GGGCTTCGCCATTGGCACGCCGACCAACCCGATCACGATCTTCATCACGGCGCCGAGCAACCCGGACGACTCCAGCCAGTTCGACGCGGACGTCAACCTCGCTCTTACCGCGCCGAACGCCTTCGGCTTCGTCCGCGCCGAGGACTTCAACACCGCGGCCTTCACGGACGTGTTCAACCGCAGCAACCAGCGCGTGTTCATCATCGGCCGCTTCGACGAGATCGTCTCGGGTGTGCAGGGCTCGTTCATCACCGCCGCCAGCTTCAGCGTCGACAGCAGCCAGTTCCGCACCGACCTGAACATCTTCGGCGTGGACGGCTCGGGCGTCCTGCTGCCGAAGGACCAGTGCGAGGAAGAGGAGAGTCCCGACTGCGCCCGGTGAGGGCCAGCCATTGCCTTGCAGGGCCATTGGCCCGAAAATGGCATCACGGCCAGTTTGGGGGACCCGCCGTTTGCACAAGGACCTGTGATGTCGACTGACGGCGGAATGTCGAAGGCCGCAGTGCTCTTTGCCGACATTTCCGGAAGCACGCAACTCTACGTGCAACACGGAGATACGACCGCGCGCACGATGATCGCCAAGGCGCTCGAGTACCTCGCCGGCGTCACCAGGGAGCACAAGGGCGTCGTCATCAAGACCATCGGCGACGAGGTCATGTGCCGCTTCCCGTCGGCCGATGACGCTTACGACGCCGCCATCGGCATGCAGCGCACGCTGAAAGATAACTCGACCGAGATCAGCGACAAGACGCGCGTGTGCATCCGCGTCGGCCTGCAGTGGGGCGAGGTGGTCAACCAGGGCGGTGACGTGTTCGGCGACGCGGTCAATGTCGCGGCGCGCGTCGCGGCAGTGGCCAAGCGCGATCAGATCGTCACCACCGAGCAGACCGTCGCCGCGCTGACCGGCGATCGCGCCGACAAGGCCCGCCAGTTCGACCGCGTGGCCCTCAAGGGCCGCGAAGGCGAGCTGGTGCTGCACATGATCGACTGGGACGAGGAAGCCGACGCCACGCGCATGCGCACGGTGACGCCGGCGGCGCCGGCGGCATCGGTGAAGAAGCTCCAGCTCACCTTCGGCGACAAGTCGGTGCTGCTGTTCACCGAGGGCAAGGTGCTCACGCTCGGCCGCTCGGCCGAGTGCAGTCTCGTGGTCGCGACCGGTTTCGCCTCGCGCCTGCACGCCAAGGTGATCATGCGCCGTGGCCGTTACGTGCTCGCGGACGAGAGCACCAACGGCAGCTACATCATGCCGGGTGGCCTGGGCTCGGGCGCGCAGGAAGTGTTCATCAAGCGCGAGGAGTACCTGCTGCCCGACAAGGGCGTGTTCAGCCTCGGCCAAAGCTGCAATGCCGAGGACGCCAAGGTCGTGCAGTTCTCGCTGGCGGCGGGCTGAAACAACATTAACTAGTGCCCCTAGCGCGCTGTTTTAGATAAGAAAATCTAGGCAGCGCGACCCAGCAGTTCGTCGAGCAGCAACGACAGCGCCTCCAGCTGGTCGTTGAGCGTGTGACCGCTGTCGAGCAGGTGCAGCGCCGCGCCGCGCGCCCTGGAAAACCGCAGCGCCCGATCCACCGGCACCACGTCGTCGCGCCAGCCGTGGACCACGACGGTCGCGGCCGGGCAGTCCTGGGGCTCTTCGTCCCAGCCGGGGAAGTACAGCGCGGGCGCCATCAGGAACAGCGCCTGCGGCTTCAGCGCGGCACAAGCCATCGCCGAGACGTACGCCCCCATGCTCGAGCCCACCAGCACCAGCGTGCGCGCCGCGGGCGCAAGCTCGAGCAGGTGGGCGACGCGCTGTTTGGGGTCGTGCGTGTGACTATAATCCGGGCTCAGGACATCGAAATTCCGCGCGCGCGCCACTTCGGCGAGGCGCGTGATCTTGGTGCCCCACGGGCCGCTTTCCTTGCCGTGGGCGAAGACCACCAGTTTTTCGGGCAAGCGTTCGGGAATGGCCATCGGAGCAGGAACGTGAAGCGTCCCGGCATGATATCCAAAGCCCTCGGGCGGGCCCGCCAG
>JBQTJQ010000225.1:0-2445 GCA_052386975.1 Gammaproteobacteria bacterium
CTACAGCGCGACCCTCGGTGCGCTGCGCCTGACGGCGCGCGGCATCGACCCGGACGTGGCGCGCGCGCTCGCCATCGAGGACCGCGACGCCTCGTCGGTCTCGCCGATGCTGGCGTTCCTGGTGGCGTTCTTCCCCTACGGCCTGATGTTCGCGGCCTTCATCGGCGGCATGTACCTCGCGATCGATTCGACCTCCGGCGAGCGCGAGCGGCTGACGCTGGAGCCGCTGCTGCTGAATCCGGCGTCGCGCGCGCAGATCGTGCTGGGCAAGCTCGCGGCCACGGTGCTGTTCTCCGGGGTGAGCCTGTCGCTGTGCGTGGCGGCGATGGCCTGGGGCCTGACGCTGGTGCCGCCGCTGCCCGGCGGGATCCGGCTGGCGCTGCCGCCGCTGCAGGCCGCGCAGATCCTGCTGATCGCGCTGCCGCTGGTGGTGTTCGCGTCGGCCTCGCAGATGCTGATCGCCTCGTTCACGCGCAGCTACCGCGAGGCGCAGACCTACGTGCAGGCCTTCCTGCTGATCCCGATGGTGCCGAGCGTGGTCCAGGTGATCAATCCGGTGGATGCAACGACGGCAACGCTGCTGACGCCGGTGCTGGGGCAGAGCGTGCTGATCAGCCTGATCGGCAAGGGCCAGCCGATCGAGCTCTGGCAGGTGGCGCTGACCTGGGGCAGCGCGCTGGCGATCGGCGCGGCGCTCGCGATCGCGGTGGTGATGCTGTACCGCCGGGAGAAGCTGCTGAGCTAGGGCGGCATTCCATGCCGCCGTCGGCAATGGATTGCCGACCTACGAGCGGCGCTGCTGGATGCTCTGCTCGTCGAGGTCCTTGGAGCGCAGGCGCTTCTGGATCGCGCGCAGCAGGCCGGCGGTGTCGAGGCCGCAGGCGGCCAGCAGTTCCTCGCGCGTGCCGTGCTCGACGAAGTGGTCGGGCAGGCCGAGGTTCAGCACCGGCACCGCGTGGTGCTGCGCCACCAGCACCTCGTTGACCGCGCTGCCCGCGCCGCCGAGGCGCACGTTGTCCTCGAGCGTGACCAGCAGGTCGGTCTCGTTGGCCTGCTCGAGGATCATCTCGGTATCGAGCGGCTTGACGAAGCGCATGTCGACGACCGCGGCGTCGAGGATCTCGGCCGCTTCGAGCGCCGGGTGCACCATCGCGCCGAACGCCAGGATCGCCACGCGCGGCCGGCGCCGGCCGTGGGCCTCGCGCGCGATGCGCGCCTTGCCGACCGGCAGCGTGTCGAGGTCGCGGCGCACCTCGACCGCCGGGCCGCTGCCGCGCGGATAGCGCACCGCGCTGGGCTGGTTCAGCGACAGGCCGGTGGACAGCATGCGCCGGCACTCGAGCGCGTCCGACGGCGCCATGACAACCATGCCCGGGATGCAGCGCAGGTAGGACAGGTCGAAGGCGCCGTGGTGGGTCGCGCCGTCGGCGCCGACCAGGCCGCCGCGATCGAGCGCGAACACCACCGGCAGGTTCTGGATGGCGACGTCGTGGATCAGCTGGTCGTAGGCGCGCTGCAGGAACGTGGAGTAGATCGCCACGACCGGCCTGAGGCCCTCGCAGGCCATGCCGGCGGCGAGCGTGACCGAGTGCTGCTCGGCGATGCCGACGTCGAAATAGCGGTCGGGGAACTTCTGCGAGAACTCGACCAGCCCGGAGCCTTCGCGCATCGCCGGCGTGACGCCGACGAGGTCGGGGTTCTTGGCCGCCGCGTCGCACAGCCAGTCGCCGAACACCTGGGTGTAGCTCGGGCGCGACGGCTGCTTCGACGGGAAGTCGCCGGTGACCGGGTCGAACTGGGTGACGCCGTGGTACTTGATCGGATCGGCCTCGGCGGGCTCGAAGCCCTTGCCCTTGACCGTGATGACGTGCAGCAGCCGCGGCCCGCGCGCGTCCCTGAGCTGCTCGAGCTGGCCCGTCAGCGCCGGCAGGTCGTGGCCGTTGACCGGCCCGGTGTAGCGGAAGCCGAGCGTCTCGAACAGCGCGCCCGGGCGCTCGAGGTGGGCGAGGTTGTCCTCGCCCTCGGAGCCGGCTTCGCGCGGGGCTCGCGCGCTGTGCGGCGCGTCGAGGCCGAGCTTGCGCAGCAGCCGCGCCGAGTAGTCGCGCAGCGCGCCGACGTTCTCGGAGATCGACATGTCGTTGTCGTTGTAGACCACCAGCACGTCGAGCCCCAGGTGGCCGAGGTGGTTCAGCGCCTCGAACGCCATGCCGGCCGACATGCCGCCGTCGCCGATGATCGCGACCACGCGGCGCTTCTCGCCCTTGTGCTTCGCGGCAGCGGCGACGCCGGTCGCGGCCGACAGCGACGTGGAGGAGTGTCCGGCGCCGAACACGTCGTGCTCGCTTTCCGAGCGCTGCAGGAACGGCGCCAGGCCGCCGTGACGGCGGATGGTCTCGAGCCGCGCGCGGCGGCCGGTCAGCATCTTGTGCGGGTAGGCCTGGTGGC
>JBQTJQ010000226.1:0-1574 GCA_052386975.1 Gammaproteobacteria bacterium
TTCAAGGACCTCGAAAAGTCGTCGTGACCGGGGCGTGAACCTCGTCCTCGGCTGCATCCTGGCGTACGTCGCCTCGCAACTGCTGATCGCGTTCTGGTTCTCGCGCCGCACCCTTAACGAAGAGGACTACCTGCTCGCGGGCCGCTCGCTCGGCCCGTGGATGACGACGTTCGCGGTGTTCGCGACCTGGTTCGGCGCGGAGACCTGCATCGGCGCCGCCGGCGAGGCCTACGCGCACGGCCTGTCCGGCGTGATCGCCGACCCGTTCGCGTACACGATCGGCATCGTGCTGACCGGCCTGTTCTTCGCGGCCGCGCTGTGGAAGCGCGGCCTGCTGACGCTGGCCGACCTGTTCCGCAACCGCTACGGCACCGGCGTCGAGCGCCTGGCGGCGCTGATCATGATCCCGGCATCGGTGATGTGGGGCGCGGCGCAGATCCGCGCCTTCGGCCAGGTGCTGTCCTCGGTCAGCGACTTCGGCCTGTTCTACGCCATCACCTTCGCCGCCGCCGTGGTCGTCATCTATACCGTGGTCGGCGGCATGTGGGCCAACGCCGTGACGGACCTCGTTCAGGGCATCGTCATGGTGGCCGGCATCGTCGGCCTCGGCGCGGTCTTCGTCGCCAACGGCGGGCTCGAGGCGATCGCCGCGCTGCCGCCGGAGCGCTTCGACTTCATGCACGAGCGCACGCTGGGCGATGCGCTCAACACGCTGGCGGTGCCGATCTTCTCGACCATCGCCGCGCAGGAACTGGCGGCGCGCGTGCTGGCCTCGCGCAGCCCGCAGGTGGCGCGCGGCGCCACCGTCACCGCGGGCTTCCTGTACCTCGCGATCGGCCTGATCCCGGTCATGATCGGCCTGGGCGCGGCGCCGTTCATCGGCGCGGATGCCGACCACGAGCAGATGCTGTCGCGGTTCGCGCAGTCGCAGCTGACGACGCCGCTGTACATCCTGTTCCTCGGCGCGCTGGTGTCGGCGATCCTGTCGACGCTGTCCGGCGCGCTGCTGGTGGCCGGCGCGCTGGCCGGCCACAACCTGGTCAAGCCGCTGTTCCCGGACATGTCCGAGGCGGCCCGGCTGCGCGCCGATCGCGGCGCGGTGCTGCTGTTCGGCATGATCGCCTATGCCATCGCGCTGTCCAGCACCAGCGTCTACGAGCTGGTGCAGCAGTCCTCGGCGCTCGGCAGCTCCGGCATCCTGGTGATGATGGTGTTCGCGCTGTGGGGCGGGCGCTTCGGTGGCCCGGCCAGCGCCTACGCCGCGCTGCTCGCCGGCACCGGCGTGTGGCTGTACGGCGAGCACGTGCTCGGGCTCAGCGCTTCGTATATCGTCTCGCTCGGCGCCGCGCTGCTGGCGTATGTGGCATTCGGCGCGCTGCGCGCCCAGGCCAATCCCGGGGGATAGAAATGAAGTGGTGGATCGTGGCGCTCGCCTTGCTGGCGCCGACCTTGGCCTGCGCGGCCGGCAAGGAATTTGGTGTCCAGGGCAGCTTGGGCGCGGTGGATCGCCACATTGAGAACGACACTGGTTTCGCAAGCCTCGACCTCGAGTACGACACCGGCATCGCGCTCCA
>JBQTJQ010000227.1:0-11943 GCA_052386975.1 Gammaproteobacteria bacterium
CCGAGGTGCTCGCGCTCGGCGACGCTCGCCTCGTAAGGCTGCTTGCAATGGCGGCACAGCTGGCGCACCAGGCGCTGCGCGGAAAGCCCGACCAGCGAGGACGACAGCTGGTACGGCTCGACGCCCATGTCGCGTAGGCGCGTGACCGCGCCGACCGCGGTGTTGGTGTGCAGCGTCGACAGCACGAGGTGGCCGGTCTGGCTCGCCTGCACCGCGATCTGCGCGGTCTCGAGGTCGCGGATTTCGCCGACCATCACGACGTCGGGGTCCTGGCGCAGGATCGCGCGCAGGCCGCGCGCGAAGGTCATCTCGACCTTGGTGTTGACCTGCGTCTGGCCGATGCCGTCGATGTAGTACTCGATCGGGTCCTCGACCGTCATGATGTTGCGCGTGCGGTCGTTCAGCACGGCCAGGGCCGAATACAGCGTGGTGGTCTTGCCCGAGCCGGTCGGGCCGGTCACCAGCAGGATGCCGTAGGGCTTGTTGATGATGTGCTTGAGCGCCTCGATCTGGCCCGCCTCGAGGCCGATGTGTTCCAGGTCGAGCCGCTCGGCCTGCTTGTCGAGGATGCGCAGCACCACGCGCTCGCTGCTCGAGCCGGTGGGGATGGTCGACACGCGCACGTCCACCTTGCGCCCGCCGAAGGCGCGGGTGATGCGGCCGTCCTGCGGCAGGCGTTTCTCGGCGATGTCGAGCTTGGCCATCACCTTGATGCGCGAGACGATGCGCGGCGCCAGCAGCCGGGGCGGGCTCATCACCTCGCGCAGCACGCCGTCGACGCGGAAGCGGATGGTCAGCCGGTTCTCGAAGGTCTCGATGTGGATGTCGGACGCGTTGTCCTTGATCGCCTCGACCAGCAGGCCGTTGATGAACTTGATGATCGGCGCATCGTCGGTGCCCTCGAGCAGGTCCTGCTTCTCGGACAGCGCCTGCGCGATGGCGTCGAGGTCGCCTTCCTCGGTCTCGAGGCCCTCCATCAGCCCGGCGGCCGCGCCGGTCTGGCCTTCGTAGGTCCGTTGCAGCAGCGCGTCGAAGTCCTTGTCGCTGACGCCCTGCACGCGCACCGGCCGCTGCAGGAAGCGCTGCGTCTCCTGCACCGCGTCGAGCGAGACGCCCGGGCGGCAGGCCACCGCGACGTGGTCGCCGCGGTCCTCGGTGACGATCAGCCCATGCCTTTTCGCGAAGGCGAACGGCGGGCGCTTCAGGGGGGCGTCCATGCGGGCTCTACAGCTGCGGCGACGCGTCCTCGCTCGGGGGCTCGTCGGGTGGCATAGCCGGAGCCTCGCCCTCGGGGGCGGGTGAGGGTGCGGGCGGGGGTTCCCCGGCCGGCGGCGCCGTTTCGACGGCCGGGGCCGGTTCGGCGGGCGCGGCCATCGGCGCGGTGGCCGGCGGCACGGCGGCGGGCGGCGCGCCGCCTTGGGTCTTGAACTCCTCGTACTTCGGCAGCACCGGCAGCGGCCCGCGCGGCAGCACCGACTGGCGCGGGCGGTTGCGCTGGTCGATCTGGGCGTCGCGCGCGGCGTCGTACTTGCGCCGCGTGTAGTAGTCCGCCTCGCCGACGTCGCGCAGGATCGCCGGGCGGATGAACAGCACCAGGTTGCGCTTGATCTTCTCGACCTTGTTGAACTGGAACAGCGCGCCCAGCAGCGGGATGCGCGACAGGAACGGGATCGAGTTGTCGGTCGTGATGACCTGGTCGTCGATCAGCCCGCCGAGCACCAGCACCTGGCCGCTGGTAACGGTGACCGTGGTGTTCAGCGTGCGCTTGCTGGTGACCGGGTTCAGCGAGGTCGGATCGCCCTGCAGCTGCGAGACCTCCAGGTTCAGCTTCAGCGCGACAGTGTCGCCCTCGTTGATCTGCGGCGTGACGCCGAGCTTGAGGCCGACATCCTTACGCTGCGTGGTCTGGAACGGGTTGCCGGTGGCGCCGCCGGTGCCGCCGGTGGTGGTGGTGAAGCTGCCGGTCGAGATCGACAGCTCCTGGCCCACCGACAGCTCCGACTCCTCGTTGTCGGTGGCGACGACCGAGGGCGTGGACAGCACATTGGTGTCGGTGTCGCCCTGCAGCGCCTTGAGGATCGCGCCGATGCTGGTGCCGCCCGGCCGGTTGTCGATGCCGCCGGCCATGGTGAGTCCGGTGGTCAGCGGGTTGGTGGTGGCGGCGGCGGTCGGCGCGCCGAGCGCGCTGCCGGCCACGGTGCCGACCAGCGTCAGGGTGTTCGGATCGAGGATGCCGGCGGCGGCGATGCGGTTCTCGTTGAACACGAACCAGTCGATGCCGAGCTGGGCCGACTTGGCCGCCGACACTTCGGCGATCACCGCCTCGACCAGCACCTGCGAGCGCCGGATGTCGAGCTGGGCGATGACGTTGCGGATCGCCTTGATCGCCTTCGGCGAGCCGGTGATGACGAGGGCGTTGGTGTCCTTGTCGGCGATGATGCGCGTGCGGCCGTCGCCGCCGCCCCCGCCCGCCGGAGCCGGCGCGCCGGGCGCGCCCGCGGGGCGGGCGGCCGCGTCGGCCTGCTGGGCGTAGCCCTCGAGGATCGGCGCGAGGTTCTCGGCGCTGGCGTAGCGCAGGTAGATGACCTGGGTCGAGCCGTCCTCGGTCAGCGGCACGTCGAGCTGCGAGATGATGTCGAGCAGCTTCTGGCGCTCGGACTTGTCGCCGCCGATCAGCACCGAGTTGCTGCGCTCGTCGGCGATCACGGTCGCCGGCGGCACCGCCGGGTCGGCCGACTTGGTCTGCTGGATCAGCGCGCCCAGGATGCGCACGACGTCGGCGGCGCCGGCGTTCACCAGCTTGACCAGCTCGACCTCGCGGTCGCCGGTGCGGTCGATCTGCTCGATGATGCGCCCGAGCCGCACGACGTTGGCCGCGCGGTCGGAAATGATCAGCATGTTCGACGGGCCGTACGAGACCAGGTGGCCCCACTGCGGCACCAGCGGGCGCAGGATCGGCACCAGCTGCGCGGCCGACACGTTCTCGATCTGGAACACGTGCGTGACCACGTCGTCGTCGGGCCGCCCGGCGCCGTCGGACAGGGCCGCGCCGCCTTCCTGGCGCGCGGTGCTGTCCTGCACGATCTTGATCACCGAGCCGGCGGGGACCGCCGCGTAGCCTTTCACCGCGAGCACGGCGAGGAAGGTTTCGTACACGGCCTCGGACGACATCGGCCGCGACGAGATCACCGTGACCTTGCCCTTGACGCGCTCGTCGACGATGAAGTTCCTGCCGGTGACCTCGCTGACCGTGGTGATCAGCGTGTTGATGTCGGCGTCCTTCAGGTTCAGCGTGGTCGCGCCCCACGCGGGGGCGGCCAGGCCGAGCAGCAGGGCGGGCAGCAGTCGAAGGTGTCTGGTCACTGGGTCAGATTGATGCTGATGGCCTGTGCTTGTCCGCCTCGCTCCACCACGAGGTTCACCACGCCGGCCTGGCCCATGTCTCCGAGCATCTGCAATGCCTTGGCGGGGTCGTCCAATTGTACGCCATTGACCGAGGTCACCAGGTCGCCGGGCCGCAAGCCCGCCGCGCTGAACGCGCTGCGATCGCGCCCGGGGTAGACCCGATAGCCCTTGAGCTGCCCGGCGACGTTGGCCGGCTGGATGCGGATGAACTCGGAGGCCCGCGCCGGATCGCGCAGCACCTCGTCGCGGATCCGCGCCAGCGTCGGCGAGCCGGAGGCGCTCGGCGCCGGGCGCTCGTCGAGCAGCGCCACCGCCGGTGCGGCGAAGTCGCCGCCGCCCGCGCTCGCGGTGTCGCGGTCCAGCCGCAGCGTCTCGAGGCGGCCGTTGCGCGACAGGATCACGCGGTCCGGGAAGATCGCCTGCAGCATCACGCCGCGCGTGACGTCGTCGCCGATGGCGTAGCTCTGCTCGTCGGTGCCGTTGTAGATCAGCGCGCGCGAGTACCGCTCGCGATCGTCGGCCAGCAGGCCGATCAGCTTCAGGTTCAGCGGCGTGTCGGGCGCCGCCAGCAGCGACTCGGCGCCGGCCGCGGGGGCGTCGTAGCGCCCGAACAGGCCAACGCTCGCGACGGCGGCAGCCTCGGGACTGTCAGCGCTGCGCGCCACCGCGCGCTCGGCCGGCGGCGGCTGCCAGCGCGCCGACTCCGGCACCGGCACCAGGGTCCATACCAGGTCCGCGGCGGCGCGGCCCAGCAGCAGGGCGAACAGCGCGGCGGCGAGCACCGGCAGGTGGCGGCCGTGGCGCTCATAGAGCGGCGCGCCCGCGCGCATCCAGGAGTCGAGAACGCGGTTGGTGATGGCCATGGAAATCACGCGGCATGATAACCCGCCGTGATAACGTTCAGCCCCGGCGCAGGGCTCGATTTCGGGGGAATCGGCGCATGAGCAACAAGACGATCCGCATGCTGGTGCGGGTGGGGATCAGCCTCGCGCTGCTGCTGTTCTGCCTGATCCACACCTCCGGGATCAAGGAATCGCGGCTGTTCACCACGCTCGAGAACCTGACTTACGACGGCCGCGTCCTGCTGACGATGCCGCGCACCGTGGATCCGCGCATCGTCATCGTGGACCTCGACGAAAAAACCCTCGCCGCCGAAGGCTGGCCGATGCCGCGCCGGCGCATGGCGCAGCTGGTGTCGAGACTGCTCGATGAATACCACGTGCGCGTGATCGGCTTCGACGTGCTGTTCGGCGAGCCGGACCGGACCTCGGGCGTCGAGCGCCTCGACCAGCTGGCGCAGAACGAGATGGCGGACCTGCCGGGATTCCGCGAGCGCGTCGACTCGTTGCGCGAGCACCTGGACAACGACCGCGCCTTCGCCAACTCGATCCGCGGCCGGCCGGTGGTGCTCGGCTACACGTTCATCCCCCACGGCGAGCTGGCCAAGGGCCTGCTCGGGCCGCCGCTGCTGGATTCCAAGGCGGCGTCGCAGTATTCGGTCGACTTCTTCACCGCCGACGGCTTCACCGCCAACCTGCCGATCCTGCAGGAGGCGACGCCGCTGAGCGGGTTCTTCGACAACCCGGACCTCGACACCGACGGAATTTTCCGGTCGGTGCCGCTGGTGCAGTCCTACAAGGGCGCGATCTATCCGTCGCTGGCGCTGGCGGTCACGCGCGTCGCGCTCGGCAATCCCGAGACCCTGCTCGAGTTCGAGCCGCCCGAGGCCCGCGCGTCGCTGAACCTCGAGCGCCTGCGGGTCGGCGAGGTGCTGGCGCCGGTGGACGGCCGCGTCAGCCTGATGGTCCCGTACCGCGGCGGCTTCGGCAGCTTCCCCTACGTCCCGGCCGTGGACGTGCTGACGGGCACGGCCGATGCGGCCGTGCTGAAGGACGCGATCGTGCTGGTCGGCACCACCGCCGCGGGCCTGCTCGACCTGCGCTCGACGCCGGTCGGTCAGAACTACGCCGGCGTCGAGGTGCACGCCAACATCATCTCGGGACTGCTCGACGGGCGCGCCAAGCAGAAAGCGCCTTATTACATCGGCATCGAGTTCACCACGATGCTGAGCATCGGCCTGCTGCTGGCCTGGCTGTTCCCGAAGGTGCCGCCGCTGGCCAGCGCCGGCGTCGCCGCGGGCCTGATCGCGGCGGGCGTCGGCCTCGGTTTCTGGGCCTGGCAGTACGGCAACTTCGTCATGCCGATGGGCGTCCCGATCACCTACACGCTGCTGGTGTTCCTGGCCCAGCTGCTCTACGGCTACTTCATCGAGGCGCGCCGCGCGCGCGACACCGCCAAGACCTTCGGCCAGTACGTGCCCAAGGAGATCGTCGAGGAGATGGCGGCGTCGAACCTGCAGATCTCGATGGACGGCAAGAGCAAGGAAATGACGGTGCTGTTCTCCGACGTGCGCAGCTTCACCACCATCTCCGAGCAGTTCAAGGACCGGCCGCAGGAGTTGTCCGAGCTGATGAACAACTTCCTGTCGCCGCTGACCCAGATCATCCAGCAGCACCGCGGCACCATCGACAAGTACATGGGCGACTGCATCATGGCCTTCTGGGGCGCGCCGCTCGACGACCCGCAGCACGCCGAGAACGCGCTGCGCTGCGCGATCGAACTGCCCAAGGCGATGCGCGCCCTCGACGGTGAGTTCGCCAGGCGCGGCTGGCCGCCGCTGCACATCGGCGTCGGGCTTTCGACCGGCAACATGCGCGTCGGCAACATGGGCTCGAGCTTCCGCGTGGCCTACACCGTGATGGGCGACCCGGTGAACCTCGGCTCGCGCGTCGAGGGCCTGACCAAGGAATACGGCGCCACCGTGATGTGCAGCGAGTTCACCCGCGCCGCCGGCCCGGCCGACTGGTCGTATCGCGAGCTCGACACGATCCGCGTCAAGGGCAAGGACCAGCCGGTGTCGATTTTCGAGCCGATGGGCCCGAAGGACGCGCTCGACCCGGCGGTGCGCCAGGACCTGGCGCGCCACCGCGGCGCGCTCAAGCAGTTCCGCGCGCAGAAGTGGGACGAGGCCGAGGCCGAGTTCTTCAACCTGTCGCGCGGCCCCAACAAGCACAAGGTCTACGAGATGTTCCTGGAACGCATCGCCGACTTGCGCAAGAATCCGCCGGGTCCCAGCTGGGACGGCGTCTACACGTTCAAGCACAAATGAAAAAACCGACCTTCGACTGGCAGGACCCCCTTCGGCTCGACGAGCAGCTCAGCGACGAGGAGCGCGCGGTGCGCGACGCCGCCCACCAGTACGCGCAGAAAAAGCTGCTGCCGCGCGTGCGCGACGCCTTCCGCGAGGAGAAGCCCGAGCCCAGGCTCATCAAGGAGTTCGGCGACCAGGGCCTGCTCGGCGTGTCACTCGAGGGCCACGGCTGCCCGGGCGGCAACCACGTCATGTACGGACTGGTCGCGCGCGAGGTCGAGCGCGTGGATTCCGGGTACCGCTCGGCGCTGTCGGTGCAGTCGAGCCTGGTCATGTACCCGATTCACGCCTACGGCTCCGAGGCGCAGAAGCAGAAGTACCTGCCCAAGCTCGCGAGCGGCGAGCTGATCGGCTGCTTCGGACTGACCGAGCCGGACGTCGGCTCCGACCCGGCCGGCATGCGCACGCGCGCGAAGAAGATCAAGAGCGGCTGGTCGATCTCGGGCGCCAAGAACTGGATCACCAACTCGCCGATCGCCGACATCATGGTGGTGTGGGCCAAGGACGAGGACGACGTGATCCGCGGGTTCATCCTCGAACGCGAGATGAAGGGCATCGTCACGCCGAAGATCGAGGGCAAGTTCAGCATGCGCGCCTCGCCGACCGGCATGATCCAGATGGAGTCGGTCCACGTGCCCGACGAGAACCGCCTGCCGAACGTCGAGGGCCTGAAGGGCCCGTTCGGCTGCCTCAACAAGGCCCGCTACGGCATCGCCTGGGGCGCGATGGGCGCCGCCGAATTCTGCTGGCAGGCGGCGCGCGACTACACGCTCGGGCGCAAGCAGTTCGGCCGGCCGCTGGCGGCCAACCAGCTGATCCAGAAGAAGCTGGCCGACATGCAGACCGAGATCACGCTCGGCCTGCACTCGGTGCTGCGCCTCGGCCGGCTGTTCGACGAGGGCCGCGCCACGCCGGAGATGGTGTCGCTGCTCAAGCGCAACAACGCCGGCAAGGCGCTGGACATCGCGCGCGCGGCGCGCGACATGCACGGCGGCAACGGCATCGTCGACGAGTACCACGTCATCCGCCACCTGGTGAACCTCGAGACGGTCAACACCTACGAGGGCACGCACGACATCCACGCGCTGATCCTCGGCCGCGCGCAGACCGGCATTGCCGCGTTCTGAGGTCGGGTCTACGATGCTCGGGCCGCTCGCACGCGGCTAAGGCGGGAGAGACCGATGGCCGATTACGTCAGCCAGATCAGGAAGCTCGTGAAACGCTACGAGGCCGAGGCGCGCAAGCAGATCAAGGCGCTGCAGGGCCGGGCGAAAGCGCAGTTGCCGCGCCGGCGCGCGCAGCTGCTCACCGCGGTGCGGCGCCTGCGCAAGGGCCTCAACGCGCAGCTCGGCGCGCTCGAGCGCCGGCTGATGGCGGCCAAAGCGCGCTAAACCGGCAGGGCGGCATTCACCTGCCGCCGGTCCAGCGCTTCAGCCAGTCCTGCACGGTGTCGTGCCACTGGACGCTGTTCTGCGGCTTGAGCACCCAGTGGTTCTCGTTGGGGAAGTACAGCAAGCGGCTGTCGATGCCGCGCCGCTGCAGCGCGGTGAACACCGCGAGCCCCTGGGTGTCGGGGATGCGGTAGTCCAGCCCGCCGTGGATCACCAGCATCGGCGTGCGCCACTGCGCGACGTGGTTCACCGGGTTGTGCCGCTCGTAGTTCGCCGGCTTCTCGTACGGCGTGCCGCCCATCTCCCATTCGTCGAACCACAGCTCCTCGGTCTCGTAGGCCATCGCGCGGTTGTCGAAGATGCCGTCGTGGCTGACCAGGCACTTGAACGCGCCCGGCCAGGTGCCGGCGATCCAGTTGATCATGTAGCCGCCGTACGACGCGCCGAGCGCGCAGGCGCGTGAGCCGTCGAGGAACTTGTAGCGGGCCAGCGCGTGCGCCCAGCCTTTCTGCAGGTCCTCGAGCGGCTTGCCGCCCCAGTCGCCCGAGATCGAGTCGGTGAAGGCCTGGCCGTAGCCGGTCGAGCCGTGGAAATCGACGAACACCACGGCGTAGCCTGCGCCGGCGTAGGTCTGCGGGTTCCAGCGGTAGTGCCAGTGGTTGGCCATCGAGTTCTGCGGCCCGCCGTGGACGATGAACGCCACCGGGTACTTACGGTCACTCTTGAAGTTCGCCGGCTTCATCACGTGCGCGTAGACCGTCTCGTCGTTCCAGCCCTTGAACGCGAACTGCTCGGCCTCGCCGAGGCCGCGTTGCGCCAGCAGCGGCTCGTTGTGGCGCGTGAGCTGCGTGGCCTTGCCGCCGGCGGCCGGGACGCTGAACAGCTGCGCCGGTGAGCGCAGCGTGTCGAGCGCATAGACGATGTGGTCCTTGCCGGCGTCGAAGGCGTTGACCCATCCCGCATCGGTCAGGCGCCGCACCGCGCCGGTCTTCGCATCGAGCGCGAACAGCGGCGACTGGCCGAGGTCGTCGGCATTGGCATACAGGCTGCCGCCATCGCTCGACCAGGCCAATGAGTTCGGCGAACGGTCCCAGTCGGGCGCGAGCTCGCGCACCGCGCCGCTGGCCAGGTCGCGCAGCATCACGCGGTTGCGGTCGGCCTCGAAGCCGCCGCGCTTCATCGAGCGCCAGGCCAGCGTCCGGCCGTCCGGCGACACCACCGGGCCGGCGTCGTAGCCGGGATTTGGCGCGCTGAGGTTCTCCGGCTTGCCGGTGCCGTCGGTGGCGACGCGCCAGATGTCGGTGTTGGTGGACCAGGCCTCGGTCCGGCCGGCGATGCGCGCGGTGAGGAACAGCTGCCTGCCGTCGGGCGAGAAGGCGTACTCCTCGTCGCCGCCGAAGGGCTTGGTCGGAACATCACCGTCAAACGGGGCGCCGTCGATGCCGCGCGTCAGCCATTTCGGCTCGGCCGCTGGCGCGCCGAGATCCACCAGGAACAGTTGCGAGCGCGTGCCGTTCTTCCAGGTGTCCCAGTGGCGCACAAGGAGCTTGTCATAGACCTGCCCCGTGGCCTTCGACCTGGCCTGCTGGTCCAGCCGTTTCTCGGTGCAGGCGAGGGTCGCGCAATCGGGGAACACTTCCAGCGCCACGGCCGCCTTGCGGCCATCCGGCGACAGGCGGAACGCGCCGACGTCGAGCGCGAGCTTGGTCACCGCCTCGGCTTCGCCGCCGCGCAGGTCGAGCCGCCACACCTGCTGGCTGCCCGAGCGCGTCGACAGGAAATACAGGCGGCCGTCGCTGGACCAGCGCGGCGTGTTCGATTCGCTGCCCGGCGCCGTCAGGCGGCGCGGCGCGGCGCCCGGCTGCGACAGGTCCAGCAGCCAGATGCCGTTGGCGCCCTTGTTGGCCTCGTAGTCGGTCTGCCGCAGCTGGTAGGCGACGTGGCGCCCGTCCGGTGACAGGCGCGGGTCGCTGGCCCGCTCGAGCTGGACCAGGTCGCGCGACGTGAACGGTTGCGTTGCCGCAGGCGCGGCGAAGGGCACCAGCAGGGCCAGGATCGCGAGGGCGCGTTTCATTGGGCGTTTCCTTCGATGCGAGGCCGCCAAGGGTAGGGGAGCCGGCGGCGGGAAGCTATACTCGCGCGGCTCACTTTCGGGGGAAACATGAACGCTCCTGCGCCGATCCCGCAGCTGACCGTCCGCGCGGTCATCCTGTCCGTCATCCTGGCCGTGGTGCTGGCGGCCGCCAACACCTACCTCGGCCTGTTCGCCGGCCTCACCATCGCCACCGCGATCCCGGCCGCGGTCGTGTCGATGGCGGTGCTGCGCGCGCTCGGCGGCGGCACCATCCTCGAGAACAACATCGTGCAGACCGGCGCCTCGGCGGCGGCTTCCATCGCCGCCGGCGTGATCTTCACCATCCCGGCGCTGGTGATCCTCGGCTACTGGGAGGACTTCAAGTACTGGTGGGTGTTCGCGATCGCCGGCCTCGGCGGCATCCTCGGCGTGCTGTTCTCGATCCCGCTGCGCCGCTCGATGATCATCGAAGAGCCGCTGCCGTTCCCGGAGGGCAAGGCCGCCGCCGAAGTGCTGAAGGCCGGCGAGAACCCGGGCCCCGGCGTCAGGGTCCTCGCGCTGGCCGGCGCCATCGGCGCGGCGCTCAAGCTCGCCGCCGAGAGCGGCTTCCGCCTGATCGCCGACAACGCCTCGGGCGCGACCTTCCTCGGCAAGTACCTCGGCTACATGGGCATGGGGCTGTCGCCGGCGCTGCTTGGCGTCGGCTACATCGTCGGCCTCACCATCGGCATCGTCGTGGTCTCGGGCAGCATCCTGTCCTACAACATCGCGATCCCGATCTACCACGGCTTCTTCGTCGACCACGACCCGGCGCTGGCCGCGGCGATCGCCCAGTGCGGCGAGGCGGCCGACTGCATCGCCGGGCGCATCCGCGGCGCGCAGATCCGCTACCTCGGCGTCGGCGCGATGCTGATCGGCGGCATCTGGACGTTGTTCGCGATGCGCAAGTCGCTGGTGTCCGGCATCAAGAGCGGCATTGCCGCGACGCGCAAGGGCGCCACCACGGTCATCGCCGAGACCGAGCGCGACATCCCGATGAAGTGGATGCTGATCGGCTGCGTGGTCTTCATCCTGCCGCTGCTCGGGCTGTACCAGGCCATCGTGCAGCAGTGGACCGTCAGCGTGCCGATGGCGCTGGTCATGATCATCGCCGGCTTTGTGTTCGTGTCGGTCGCGGCCTACCTCGCCGGCCTGGTCGGGTCGTCGAACAACCCGGTGTCGGGAATGACCATCTCGACGATTCTTTTTGCCTCGCTGGTGCTGATGGTGCTGATGGGACCGACCGCGCCGCTGGGTCCGGTCGCCGCCATCATGATCGGCGCCGTGGTGTGCTGCGCGGCCGCCGTCGGCGGCGACAACCTGCAGGACCTCAAGGCCGGCTACCTGGTCGGGGCCACGCCGTGGAAGCAGCAGCTGATGCTCGCCATCGGCGCGGTGTCGTGCGCGCTGGTGATGGCGCCGGTGCTGAACCTGCTGGCCAAGGCCTACGGCATCGGCGTGGCGACCGAAGCGCACCCGAACCCGCTCGCCGCGCCGCAGGCCAACCTGATGGCCTCGGTGGCCAAGGGCATGTTCGGCGGCAAGCTGCCGTGGGACATGATCTTCATCGGCATGGGCATCGGCGCGGTGATCATCGCGTACGACGAGTGGCTCAAGGCGCGCAAGGCGAACTTCCGTGTGCCGGTGCTGGCCGCCGCCATCGGCATCTACCTGCCGCTCGAGCTGATGGTGCCGATCTTCCTCGGGGGCCTGCTGGCGCACGTGGTCGAGCGGGCGCGCGGCGCGGCCGGCGCCGACCACGCCACGCTCGATCGCGTGCACCGCCCGGGCGTGCTGTTCTCGGCCGGCCTGATCACCGGCGA
>JBQTJQ010000228.1:0-3087 GCA_052386975.1 Gammaproteobacteria bacterium
AAACGGACAGCGCCCCGGTGGAATCGGGGCGCGGAAATCGGGAGCGAAAGGATAGTGGCCGGGGTGGGGGTAAGGCAACCCGCCTCCGACCGCCGCGAGGGACCGGCCGCCGGGTGGGGCTCGTTGACCTATGAGGGCTTGATCGTGCCGCCGAACAGGAATGCGTAAGCGATCCAGAGGAGCCCCAGGAACGTAACGAGGGCAAACGACACGGCCATCACAACCAGGAACCTGACCGCGCCCTGGAGCAGCCCGCGCCCGCCGCCCTTCAGCATCGACTCGCCGCTCCGGCTTGCCCTGAACGCGCCAAGCAGGCCGCCACCGAGGACCAGCGTGACAAATGTCAGCACGACAAAGGCGACGATCCAGAGGATGGGCGTCACCAGCGCCTCGCCTTCGCGTCCGGACGCGAAGGCGCTCGAGACCTGCAGCCACAGGAGGACAGCAAGAAGCGGCTTCATGTCACAGCGTGGATCGCGCCATGCCAACTCCTTTACCGCGTCACTGATCCGTCGCCGCGACTAGGGCGCGCGCTGGGGTTGAGGTGCCACTTGGTCAAGGATTGCGCGCTCCATCTGGCCGGTGCTCTGGCACTCCGACGCAGCGAAAGTACGGGGAATCCTTTCCGAAAGTGCCTGAACCCTGAAGGACGCCCATCTCGTTGTCGCTAGGCGAGATCGTAGTTCCTTCGAGCGCAAACGCTTGCGCAACTCGCTTCCACGCTTCGTCGAATGGTAGCGCCACTGCGCGCTCGTCGGCTCGCGCAAGGGTGGATGAAGTGAGAAGCGCCAAGAGCAGCCACAGACGTCCGGTCATGGTGCCTCCGCAGTGGAGAGGTACAACCCTTACTTGGTCCCGCCAAGGCGTTCATAAAATGTGACCTTCGCTTTCGCTAAGGGCAGCGATGTGAAGTGGCGCCAAGGCACGCAAAACTAGCCTCCCGAAGTTTGACAAGCTCAACCTCGGGCATTTCAGGAGTCGGCGCGACCAGCCAGGCAACTGCGACAGCGACAGCAAAGCGATTGCTCATCGATCCGTCACCGTCCACGGCTTGCCGGACGGATCCAGGTAGAGCTTCTGCATCTCTTCGAGCGTGAACGGCCGGCTGCCGATGCGGCCGAAGATCGCGACCTGGCCGCCGCTCTCGTCGACCGCGCGGTCGCGCTCGAGACCCTTGGACAGCGCCAGCGCCGGCTTGCCGGTGGCATAGCCGGCGATCCACTGCGGCCGCGGCTCCGGCGAGAAGCCGTAGAACTTCGGCTGCGTGTCCGGCGCGGTCAGCTGGAACACGTTGAGCCCGGTCTCGGCGTCGGCCACGTAGGCGAACAACGAGGCATTGGTGCTGCCGACGGCGACGTCGCGCGCGTCCTTCAGCTTGCCGCCGCCGTCGAAAGCCGTGGTGCGGACCGGCCGCGCGGGATTCTCGACGTCTACGACCACCACGCCCTCGGCCCCGGCCGCGACGTAGGCGTAGGTGCGGGCGACGTGCACCTTGTGGGCGTCCTTGATCGGCACGACGCCGTCCTTGACGAACGCGGGCCGTGCCGGCTGGGTCACGTCGAGCACGCGCAGGCCTTCGCCGGTCGTCACGAACAGGTAGCGGAACTGCACCTGCGAGGCGCGCACGTCGTCGAGCTTGACGATCGCCTCGAGCCTGGGCTCGAGCGGGTTGGTGAGGTCCGCGACCGCCAGGCCCGCCGGCGTCGCGATGTAGGCGAAGTTGCCGGCGAGCGTGGCATGGCGCGCGCCGGTCAGCGCGCCGTTCGGGTTCCAGGTGAGCGCGCGCGCCAGGAAGTTGTTGCGCGGCTCGCCGTCGGCGAGCGTGTCCACGTCCACCACGATCAGCCCCTCGACCGCGTCGGTGACCAAAGCGTAGTGGTAGATCGGGAAGAACGCTTGCTCCTGGTTCTCGATGCGCATCAGGTCGCCCTGGTTGCGCTGCGGGGCGATCGGCTGGTTGGTCGGCAGCACCACGCAGGTTGCGTTTTTCGTCTCGACGCGCGTGTCGTGGCCCAGCGGCGAGAACGGCGCGGTGACCAGGGGCTGGCTGAAGCCCTTGTTGGCGATGCTGGCGGCGTCGTAGACGCGCAATCCGCTCTTGCCCTCGGCGACGAACAGGTACTCGCCGCGCAGCTGCAGGCAGTTGGCCGTGCCGGCGCCGTGCAATTTCGCGCCTTGAAGGGCGCGGCCGCGCAGCTCGTGCTGAGCGAAGAAATCCGGATAGGCGTAGCGGTGCAGGTAGCTGCCGATCACGGCCTGCGGCTCGGACCACTCTGTTACCGGAACCGCCGCGACGCCGCCGTCGAGTCCGACCCAGGCGTTGAAGCCGACGAAGTCCACGAAGTCGGTGCCCTGGCCGAGCAGCGAGGCCAGCCAGGCGTTGTTGTCGTTGGCCGCCGAGAGGTGGCAGTCGGTGCAGGTCTTGGTCTCGGTCTTGCGCTCGGTGTGCGGGTAGTGCGGCGCGAAGGCCTGCGACGAGAAGCCGCTGGCCGCGACCGGCGGCTGCTGGATGTAGATGCGCTCGCGGCTGGAATTCGTCGACGACAGTACCAGCGCCGAGGTTGACCGCACCGGCGCGACGCGGTTGCCCTTGGCCTCGCCGTGCTTGCCGAGCATGTAGAAGTCGTCGCGCACCACCTGCGGGTTGTAGGTGGCGTAATTGCGCGTCTCGCCGCCCTCGTAGTGCTGGCGTTCGCTCTTCCAGTTGGCCTGGATCGGCAGGTGGCAGCCGAAGCACGAGGTGGTCCACGAGGTGTGGCAGGTCACGCACATCATCTCGTCGTCCTGGTGAGCGCGGTCCTCCGGTTTGACCTGCTTGCCGAACGCCTGTGTCGCCGTGTCGCGCGACACCAGCTTGGCGCGCGCCGCCTTGGCGTTGTACTCCCTGTTGCCAGGCGTGACGCTGTCCCGGACCAGGCTCATCTTCCAGCTCATCTCGGGATTGACCACCGAGCGCTGCCACAGCTCGCGGCCGACCCACTCGAAGCGCAGCCGCCCGTCCGGCACCCGCAGCCGCGAGAGATCCGTGCCGCCCGGCGGCGCGGCGGGGCCGGAAGTGCGCAGGGTCGGGTAGCGGTCGGCGGTGCC
>JBQTJQ010000229.1:0-4997 GCA_052386975.1 Gammaproteobacteria bacterium
GACCACGCGGGCGTTGACCAGGCCGGAGGTCACGTCCTGGGCCCACTGCACCGGGGTGACGGAGTCCATCTCGCCGGCCATCAGCAGCACCGGGGTGTCGGCCGTGACGAAACCGGCCCGCCACAGCGGCGAGCCGGGCCACTCCTTGCACGCGGCCATCTGCTGGCGCACGCGGTAGTCGCCGAACACGGTAACGCGCAGCGGCGCGAGCTCGGCCTCGGTGATGTGCGGCGTGTCCTCCTGGCAGCTGACCGACAGCAGCAGGCCGTTGGCATCGGTGTCCGGCCCGGCCGGCGTCGCGGCGAGGAGCGGCGCGAAGCGCCCGCGCGCGGCCTCGTGCAGCAGCCACGGCAGGCGGCGCTGCGAGGCGGTGGTGGCCAGCAACCCGCGCACGCCTTCCCAGAACGGGCCGGCCTCGAGCTTCACTTCCTTCCCGTCCGCGGTCGTGGCCGCCACCGGGCCGGCCGCGAACTTCGCGCGCAGCGTGGCGATGTCGGCCGCGGGCCTGGGCACCGCGCGCCGGCAGTCCCTGTCGGCTTCGCACTGCTGGGCCAGGCGCATCAGCACCGCATGCGCATTGACCGCGAACGACAGCGGCAGTTTTTCCTGCGGCGTCAGCGTGCCCAGCAGCGCCATCGCCCGCACGCGGTGCCGGTGCGCGTGCAGGTACTGCTGCGCCACGCGCGTGCCGTAGGACAGGCCGATCAGGTCGATCCGCTCGTGGCCGAGCGCGGCGCGCACCGCCTCGAGATCGGCGACCGCGGCGGCGGTGGTGTACTGCGACAGGTCGCCCGCGCGGTTGAGCTCGTAGCGGCACCTACGCGCCGCGTCCGCGCCGAGCACCGGCTCGAGCGGGCTGGTGAAGTTGACCGCGCACGCCAGCGGGTTCGAGCCGCCGGTGCCGCGCTGGTCCACCAGCACAATGTCGCGGTGGCGGCGGTGGATCGCGCCGTCCGTTGTCCAGAACGACACGCTGCCGGTCGCGGGCAGGCCCGGGCCGCCCTCGAGGTGATACAGCGGCGGCAGAGACTTGTCGCCGGTGGCGGGGACCACCACGATGTTGAGCGAGATGGAACGGCCGCCCGGCCGCGCGCGGTTCTCCGGCACGGCCAGCGTGCCGCACAGCAAGGGCTCCGGCGTGTTGCGCTGCTGGCACTGGACCAGGTCCAGGCCCGGCTTCGCGCCCGAGCGCGGCGCGCTGCCGGCGCAAGCGGCCAGCAGGGCCGCGCCGATCACGACGGCAGTGAGGCGATGCATCGGGATCAGGACGGCCGCAGCAGGATCATGCACATAGCTTTCGCGCAACCGCTCCGAGCAGGATTCGTGAGTACAGTCTATGGAAGCCGAGCAGCAGACTGAAGTTGCGTCCCATGCGCCCGTCGTGCTCGCGCACCACGGCCGAGCCGAAGTACAGGCGCGTGCCGCCGCCGGCCAGCGGCTCGACCATCAGCCACGAGCGCGTGCGCCGGGTGAACTCATCGGCCATCAGCAACTGGTGGTCGGCGCGGGCCTCGACCTTCCACGCCGAGAAGCGCTCGAGCATGCCGGCACCGAGCTGCGCCGCCTCGTCGTTGGTGGACGGCCGTGACACCGCCCACGACAGGATCCAGCGCTCGAGCTTGAATACCCAGGTGGTGTAGAACGCGCTCACGTACTGGGCGTGGCTGATCGTCGCTGCAATCTCGGTCGTCCAGCAGTCGGTGTAATGCCCTTCGCGCGCGTAAGCCTGCAGCAGGGCGTGGTTTGGCAGGGCGCCCGGTCGAACCGCCATTGCTAGAACGTCTCGCTGCCGTCCGGCTCGGGCCCGGCCTTGCGGGCCATCGTGCTGTGGCGATAAGCCACGTTGCGGGCCCGCATCATGTTGCCGAGCGGTTTGAACTCGGCCTGCGAGTGCCAGGGATCGAAGGCGAGCTTCTCGATGAACTCGCTGAGCTTGCGGCCGCGCGCGGCGCTGGCGTCCTGCTGCGGGATGTCGAGCCGCGCCAGCGTCACGAACGGCGCGTCGGACTCCTTCCACTCGACCGAGGCGTCCTCGATCGGCGTGCGCGCGTCGTCCACGAAGAACTGGGCCTGGAAGTCGTACGAGATCGATCCGCGCTTGACGCGCGCCGTGATCTCCTCGCCCAGGTAATCACGCGTGTCGCCCGGCCTGCCGTCCGGGTCGGACGCGGCGCGCGCCTTGAGCCGGAAGTGCACCGCGTACGCCCCGAACTGGCTCGGCAGCGCGCTGTGGAAGTCGCGCGTGGCGAGCGACACGGTCGGGATGCTCAGAGATTTGGCCGCGGTCTTCGCGATCTGGGCGAAGCGCAGCAGGCCGATGTCGCCAATCAGGCGCGCCAGGCCCTTGAGCGGTGAGCCGACCACGCGCACCAGGCCGAGGAACTCGTCCACGTTCCTCACCGGCGTGGCGGCCGAGGTGATCAGCAGGAAGTCCTGGGTCGGCGCGTCTTCCATGCCGGGGATCAGTTTCCGGCCTTTCACGCCGACCAGCTTCAGCGCGATGCCGCGCACGTCCGGGCGGCGATCGGCCTGGAAGCGGCCGGCGCCGTTGGAGAAGCGCACGTAAGTGGTGTAGGTCGCCGGCCCCGCGAACAGGCCGACGCGCGCGTACTCGGGCAGGTCCGGCAGCACGGTGAACGTCGCCCGGAAACCCTGGTGGTTCTTGGCGTGCAGCGCGCGGAAGACCACATTGTTACGCGCGGCCTTGCTCTGCATCGTTGCCAGCTCGAGCGCGTAGGCCTCGAAGCGCACGGCTTCGTCCGGCGCGACGGTCTCCGACCAGTTGGAGGCGGGTTTCATGCGCTAGCGAAACGCCGCGCGCAGCTGCTCGGGATTGAACGCGCTCGGTCCGCCCTGGTTGGTGGCGAACTGGTACAGGCCCACCGCCAGCACCGCCTTGGCCGCCATGGTCGCGAGCACGATTACCGGAATGCCGATCGCCAGCGCCGGGATCAGCACGAACTCCGCGTACGGGATCAGCGCGGCGCCGAGCAGGCAAACCACGATGTGGCCGAGCATGAGCAGGAAGCTGACGATGCCGACGCCGAACTGCGCGCCGACGTTCTCGCCCCAGGTCTGCTTCATCAGGCCGGTCGAACGCGCGATCGCGGCGCCCGGCGACTGGTTCTCGAAGATCATCACCGGCACCACGAAGTAAGTGATGATCGCCCAGCCGAAGCCGAGGATGGCGCGCACCATGCGGCCGACCTTCTCGTTGTTCTCGAGCGAGCCGAGCAGCACGCCGACGGTGCCGGAGATCACCGCCCACGCCGCGATCTTGCCGAGGTGCTGGTTGGCCACCGCCAGGCCGTCGCCGACGGTGGTGTCCTTGCCGGCCACGGACTGCTGCGCGGCGCCGAGCAGCGCCACGTTGAAGTACACGGCGACGAAGGCCAGCGCGAAGTACAGCGCGAAGCCGACGGCGTAGTACAGCGGCGGCACGTCGGCGGCGGTCTCGACCGCGTGCATCTGCGCCACGATCTCCTCCGGACCGATGCCGAAGGCGAACACGGCGCCGAGCAGCAGGCCGCAGATGGCCGACAGGATCGGGAACAGCATCAGCGTCTTGTCGCGGAAGACGACGCCGAGGCTGGTGGTGCCGAGGTTCCAGCCGAACTTGAGGCGGTCGAAGAATCCCATGTGGTGTGTAGTCGTATAGCTAGCGCGATAGACATGCTACGACACATGCTCAGCCCAGGCGATGTTCCTGGATGGCGGAGTCGAAGTGCTTGCCGTCGATGTCGAGATACAGATGGCGCCCGGTCACGGAAAGCGCCAGGTTCGCGCGCCTTCCAAGCGCCGCCGATCCTTCGTCCATGAACTGGCGCTCGAACGAGAACACCGGGAGTTCCGCCGCGCGATGGATCTTCTGGCCCGCCAGCTGCTCGAGCAGCGGGGCAGGGTCGCGGTGGGTGTAGACGGCGCAGCGTTGCGCCTGCTTGCTGCCACGGTGCAGGCGCTCGGCCTCCGGCGCGCCGACCTCGATCCACGCGGTGATGCGGCCGGTCAGGTCGCGCACCAACACGGCTGGTTCGTCCACCGCGGCGATGCCGGCGGTCAGCACGATGCCGTCGTGGTACTCGAGGCAATAGGCCAGCACGCGCGCCAGCATGAACTGCGGTGTTTCGGAAGGGTGGCGCGCCACGCGCAGCTCGAGCGATTGGTAGACGCCGCGATCGGCGTCGGAGAGCTCGATGGCGAAGGCGTGGATGGTTGAGCCGACGGCCATTAACTAGAACCACCCCTTCTTCGGACCCCACTTCTTCTCGATCTGCTCGTCCTTCTCCACCTGCTCATCCTCGCGCTGGCGGACGCGGTCGAGCGCGGACGCGGCCTGCTGCTGCGAATCATACGGGCCGATGCGCGTAGTGCTGCCGCAGCCAAGGCCCTGCTCAACTTGCTTGTGGTCGAGGCACCACCAATAACTCACGCCTCACTCCGTGAACTTGAGCTTCATGTTCAGGAAGTATGGCGCTTCTGGCGGCGGCGGGAACTGCGCCTTCTGCAGGCTTTCGTTCAGGCATTCGAAGACGTTGGTCGCCTTGTCGCGATACACCTTCTGCACACGGCCGCGGGCATCGATTGCAACGACAAAATGCAGCGGCGATGCGTCGGGCTTGTCGAGCTTCTTGAAGCACTGCGGGAGCGCCGTCGCGGTGCCTTGCCCGAAAACCGGCATGAGCTGGTTCCTGAAGTACGGCCTGGTGTTCTCGCCGTTCTCCTGCGCATCGCCTATCTTCGCCGCGGCCTCGAGCGTTTCGGGCAGAGGCTTGTCGCAGCAAGGCTTGCAGTCGTCGGCTTCGCGATACGAGCGCGCGAGCTCCTTCAATGCCGACTCGGCGTCCTTGAAGGCATCCGGCGTCTTGGCCGTCATCACGAAGTAGTTGATGGTGTGCTTGCCGACGAAGTAGGCGACCAGCTCGGTGTTGCCGAAACTGTCGCCGGTGAACTTGTACAGCTCGCCGACCCTTCCCGCGGCGGTGGTCACCGTGCCGACC
>JBQTJQ010000230.1:0-15843 GCA_052386975.1 Gammaproteobacteria bacterium
GTCCTCTTCGTTAAGGGTGCGGCGCGAGAACCAGAACGCGATCAGCAGTTGCGAGGCGACGTACGCCAGGATGCAGCCGAGGACGAGGTTCACGCCCCGGTCACGACGACTTTTCGAGGTCCTTGAATTTCTGCTTCAGCTCGTAGCTGCCGTCGCTGACGACCGATTCGAGCGCCTTGATGCGCTCTTCCAGCCGGGACATGCGCGATTCCTGGTCCGGCGTCATCCCCGCCGGGCCGCCGCTGCCCGCCGGGCGCGACTTGATCCAGGTGCGCAGCAGGCCGGCGATGAGGCTGAACAGCACGACCAGCACCACCATCTCGAACACGTCCATGAAACCCCCGAAACGAACCGTGGCGCTAGTGTACCGGCGCCGGTGTTTCGGCGGTGACGCGTTCGGCGATGTGGTCGACCGCCGCCGTGACCAGTTCCTGCAGGGCCTTCTCGACCGGCGTGTTCTGGAAGTAATTGAGCACGTTGGGGAGCTTGACGTTGTGGTTGCGGCCGCGCAGGTGCACGTCGAAGTCCACCCCGAAGCGGCTGTTCCTGCCGTTGACCGCGACCGACGACAGCACGCGCCCGCTGCGGGCGTCGACCACGCGCAGGTCCATGGCGATGTAGCCGCGCTTGTAGGCCACGTGCATCACGCCGAAGTCGCCGCGGTCGCCCAGCGGGATCGGGATCGGCAGCGCGCCGCCGGCGATGCCGGCGTCGAACCCGGTCACCGCGCCGAGCACGACCAGCTCGGCGCCCTCGAGCTGTGCCGGCGGCACGCGGCTGGCCTCGCCGGCGCGCGCCGATTCGGAGAACTCCTGCTCCGTGATGACCGCGTCGAGCGCGTCGCGCTCCAGCACGATGAAGCGGTCCTGCACGAACAGGTCGGTGACCAGCATGTCGCGCACGCCGTCCAGGATCGCCTCGCGCGTGAGCAGCTCGGCCTCCTGGCGGCCGGTGTTGACTGCATCGAGCTGGCGCTGCAGCGACTCCTTCTTGTCGGGGTCGGACTTGTCGATGATCGGCGCCACGATCACGCGGTACTTGCCGCCGAGCGCGGGCTCGGACAGCGCGGCCTGCAGCGAGGCGCCGCCGCCGCGCGTGACGATCGCGCCGGACGCGCAGCCGCCCAGCAGCAGCACGACGAAAGCAAAATAGGGGACAGTCCCCTTTTTCCTCAGCGAGAAAAAGGGGACAGTCCCCTTTTTCCTCAAGGGTTGCTCCCTGGCGAGCGTTGGCACTGGAAAAAGGGGACAGTCCCCAAAGGGGCAGTCCCCGCTTAGAGCTTGGTGTTGGCGATGTGCTGGACGGCGGCTTCGATGCAGTTGCGGATTGCCAGCTCCATCGGCGTGTTGCTGTAGGTGCCCAGGCCAACCGGCAGCGAGCCGCCGGTGAACAGCAGGCCGACCTTGTTCTTTGCCGACGTGCCCTCGACCGTGGTCGCGTTCACCACGCGGCCGGTCCTGGCTTCGATGATGCGCAGGTTGATCGCCATGCAGGCCTGGCTGCCGGACACGACGATCGCCGAGCCGCCGCGGCACTTGGGCTCGAACTGGATGACCGAACCGCGGATCAGCAGCTCGGCGCCCTCGAGCTCGCCCTTCGGCGCGGCGGTCTCCTTCTTGAAGCGGCCGCTGGCGGCGCGGTCCTGCTCCTCGATGACTTCGTTGAGCCGCTCGCGCTCGAGCACGATGAACTTGCCGGTATTGAACAGCGCGTTGGTGAGCATGTCGCTCATGCCGTCGCCGATCTCGGCCGAACCCTGGCCGGCGCGGAACTCGAACGCCGACACCGCGATGCGCTTCTGCGGCCCGTCGTAGGCCGCGGCCTGCGCCTGCTGGACCGTCGGCGCGGGGCCGGTGTCGACGACGGTCGCCGATGCGCCGAAACAGCCTGCCAGCGGCAGGACCAGGGCGAGCGTGGCGATTCTCTGGAAGGTCATTGCGGGTCTCCGTTGGATTCGTGCAGCCTAACGCCGACACCCTGATAAAGTCACCGAAGTGCCCTGAACCGTAACTGAACGATGATCCGACTCGCACTGCACGGCGGCGCTGGCGACGCGGCCGGGGGCGCCGGCCATGCCGGGCACCGCCAGGCGCTGGCCGCCATCGCCGCAGAGGGCGTCGCCTGGCTGAACCAGGGCCGCCCGGCGCTGGACGTGGTCGAGCGCTGCGTGGTGCTGCTCGAGGAATGCCCGCTGTTCAACGCCGGCGTCGGCGCGGTGCTGAACCGCGACGGCGTGCCCGAGCTCGACGCCTCGATCATGGACGGGGCGACGCGTGCCTGCGGCGCGGTCACCTGCGTGTCGCGCACCAGGAGCCCGGTGCAGCTCGCCCGCGCGGTGATGGAGAAGAGCCCGCACGTGCTGTTCGTGGGCGCCGGCGCCGAGGCGCTGGGCCGCGAGCTCGGCCTGCCGGAAGTGACGCCGGATTATTTCGTCACCGAGGAGCGCTTCAAGCAGCTCAAGGACGCGCACGCACGCGGCGTCATCGTGCTGGACCACGACGACCTGGCGGACGGCGCCTTCGGCACCGTCGGCGCGGTGGCGCGCGACCAGCGCGGTCACCTCGCGGCCGCCACCTCGACCGGCGGCC
This sequence comes from Gammaproteobacteria bacterium, assembly GCA_052386975.1. Taxonomy (GTDB): domain Bacteria; phylum Pseudomonadota; class Gammaproteobacteria; order Nevskiales; family Nevskiaceae; genus JACPFV01. The sequence continues at coordinate 2,589 of JBQTJQ010000230.1, forward strand.
TGACCAACAAGCATCCCGGGCGCATCGGCGATACGCCGCTGGTTGGCGTGGGGACGTTCGCGGACGACAAGACCGTGGCCTTGTCGTGCACCGGCACCGGCGAGTCGTTCATCCGCGCGGGCTTCGGACACCACGTGCACGGGCGCATCGCCTGGTCGGGCTGGGACCTGCAACGGGCCTGCAAGGAAGCGCTCGACGAAGTGAAGCGTTACCACGGCCGCGGCGGCTGCATCGCCATCGACAGCCACGGCAACATCGCGCTGCCGTACAACTCCAAGCTGATGTTCCGCGCCTGGGCCGGCGCCGACGGCCGCGTCAGCGTCGCCGTGGGCGCGTCTTGACGGAAAAAAAGCGGAAAAAAGGGGACAGAACTATTTTCCGGACGATGGAAGCAAAAAATAGTTCTGTCCCCTTTGTGCTGGTGTTGCTGGCACTGCCGCTCGCGGCGCACGCGGTGGAGTTCAAGCCGAAGCTCGAGGCCGAAGGGCGGTATTTCTACGACGCCGAGGATGCCGACGGCGATGCGCCGCTGCTCGGCTCCATCGCCGGGACGCTCGAGTTCTACGCCGCCTTCGACGACGGCGGCCAGCGCATCGTCGGCGAGTTCTTCGGGCGCTGGGACGAGAACGACGACCAGCGCACCCACGGCGACGTGCGCGAGCTGTACTGGCAACTGAGCGGCGAGGGCTTCGAACTGCGTGCCGGCGCGCGCCGCGTGTTCTGGGGCGTGGCCGAGTCGCGGCACCTCGTGGACATCGTCAACCAGTCGGATTTCGTCGAAAACATCAGCAACGAGCTGAAGCTGGGCCAGCCGATGGTCAGCCTCGCCCGCGTGTTCGACGCCGGCACGATCGAGGGTTTCCTGATGCCGCTGCACCGCGAGCGCACCTTCCCGGGCGTGGACGGCTGGCCGCAGCTGCCGCTGCCAGTGAGCGAGGACGCGATGTACACGTCCAATGACGGGGACCACAACCTCGACTACGCGCTGCGCTACAGCGGCAGCTTCGGGCCGGTGGACGTCGGCATCGCCTGGTTCGACGGCACCGGTCGCGAGCCGCGCCTCGTCATCGGGGGCGTGTTCCCGAACCTGGTGCTGGTGCCGACCTACGATGCCTGGCGCCAGGCGTCACTCGACGCGCAGCTGGTGACCGGCTCGATGGCGTGGAAACTCGAGGCGGTCAACCGCGACACGGCGGGTGAGCGCACCTGGGGCAGCGTCGCCGGTTTCGAGTACACCTTTGGCGACGTCGGCGGCAGCGGCATGGACATCGGCGTGCTCGGCGAGTACCTGTCGGACCAGAAGGACGACGGCCTGAGCATCCTGGTCGACGACGAGGTGTTCGCCGGCGTGCGCCTCGCGCTGAACGACGTCGCCGGCACCACCCTGCTGGCCGGCGTGCTGGCCAGCAGCGACGACGGCAAAACGCGGCGCTACGGGCTCGAAGCGAGCGGTCGCCTGAACGACAACTGGAAGCTGTCCGGCGAAGCCCGCATCTTCTCGGCGTTCCCGACCACGGACCCGATCCTGGCGGCGTTCGCCGACCAGAGCTTCATCACCCTCACACTCGAGCGGTTCTTCTAGCTGAACGCAAACTGAACCCGTTCGCGTTCCTTACCCGCTAAAATGCGCGCATGAAGACTCGGCTCTCCCGGGCCGTGGCGCCATGGCTCGTCGCGACGCTGGCTGGCTGTGGTGGCGGCGATTCGTCGGTCGAGACGCCGCCGGTCGGCCCCTGGTTCGCCCCTGCCTGCGCTGTCGTCGCCTCGTCGCGCTTGACCTACACGACCGACGAGGGCTACACGCGCGCGCCGCGCACCGGTGAGATCACGCCCGACGGCCCCTCGCCGATGGCCGTCCTGGAAAATCGCGGCGGCACGATCTTCGCGCTCTCCGCGCTGAAGACAATTCTGAGGTCGACGGATGCCGGCTGCAAATGGGCCAAGGTCGGCGAGCTGCCGGTCGCGTCCTACGAGCTCGCGGCTGGCAGCACCGAGCCGGTTTATGCGTGGGGCTACGACCGCATTTTCAGCATCACGCCGAGCGGAGCGGTCATCCCCCTCCCGCGGGCGTTCGCGCCGAGAGGCTTCGCGGTCGATCGCGCCGACTCGCAGCACGTTCGCTCGATGACGACCGAGTTCTACACCGGCAGCCAGCTGGTGGCCTCGATGGACGGCGGCAACAACTGGGCCCCGGTGGGGAATGTCCTGCCGAGCCCTTCGGTTCCCCAGTACGGAGGCGGCACGTCGCCCGACCGTCCCGACCTCCTGGCGGTGTTCGATCCCGCCGACCTCGACCACGTGATCGTCCCTTACGACCGCTCCGGGGCGTTCGTCACCTTCGACGGCGGCCTCAACTGGACCCAATCGACCGGATTCGAGGGATTCACCAACCGGGGGCTCTTGGCCGCGTTCGGCGCCGACGGCGCGACCGTCTGGATCGAAGTTGCGGAGCGCAACGAACAGCTCCTGTACCAAGGCGGGGGGCTGTACCACTCGGTCGACGGCGGCCTTACCTTCGTCAAGGTCGCGACGCCCGATGACTACCAGTTCATCTCGAGTGTGGGCCTGCGGCCGCATCCGGCGAATCCCGACGTGCTGTATTTCTTCTCCTACGCGTCGACGTACAAGTACGACGCCAGCCTGGGACAACTGGAGGAGCACGTGCCGAACTTTGCGATCGCCGAGAACCTCGAAGCCCGGATCGCGGGCGCTGCGTTCAACCCGGCCGATCCTTCGATCATGTATCTCGGGCTGACGGTGCCCGATTACGGCGTGGCGTTCCCTCATGACTAGGCAGCCGCGACGCCGTCCTGCAGGTTGAACAGCGCCACCGGCTCCGCGCAACCCTCGAGCCGACGACCCCGACGCTCACCGGCCCGCTGGCGGCGCCGACCCCGATGCCGAGGCGATGCTGGTCGGAGCTGGCGCGGCGCGCCACGTCGCGCACCGCCGCGCGGATTTTGCGCGCCACCTCGACGCCGACGCGCGCATGGTCGGGCTGCGCCAGCGGCGCGCCGACCAGCACCAGCACGCCGTCGCCGGCGAAGTCCTTGATGGTCGCGCCGTGCTCGGCCACCACCGCGCCGACCGCTACCAGCGCAACCAGCGCGTACGCGGTCAGGTCCATGCCCAGGTACTCGGGGAACAGCGGGTTGTTGCCGGTCATTTTTCGCGGTCCGCCTCGAACAGCTGCTCGAGCTCGCGCGCCGCGTCCTGCGCGGACTGGATCAGCTCCTGCTCGTCGCTGAACACGGCCTGCTGCTTGAGCAGCGTGGCCTCGTCGTGCTTGTTGAAGGTCTCGATCGCGTGGCGGGCCTTGTCGTCCGGCTCGCCCATCGCCACCAGCAGGCGGCGGCCCATCTCGAGGCTCGAGAAGTAGGCGCGGCGGATCACGTCCTTGATGCCGAGGTCCATCAGGCGCAGCGCGTGGTTGCGGTCGTTGGCGACCGCGAAGATGCGCAGCTTGGGGAAGTTGTCGCGCACCGACTCCGCGATCTTCAGCGAGGTCTCGACGCGCGAGATCGAGATCACCAGGATTTTCGCGCGGCCGGCGTGCGCCGCGCGCCGCAGCTCGAGCCGCGCCGCGGCGCCCGAGTAGATCATGCTGCCCCAGCGGCGCACGAAATCCACCTGCTCGACGCTCTTCTCCAGCACCGTGAACGGGATCTTCTTGACGCGCAGCAGGCGGCCGACGATCTGCCCGAACGGGCCGAAGCCGACGATGATCACCGGCGCGGCCGGTGCGTCGATCTCGTCGAACGGCGGGCCGGCCGGCGCGGTGCGGAAGCGCGCCTGCAGCGAGTACAGCAGCGGCGACGTCGCCATCGACAGCGTCACCACCACCAGCAGCCGGTCGTGCAGCGGCGCGTCGATCAAGCCGGCGGCCGCGGCCAGCGCGAACAGCACGAAGGCGAACTCGCCGCCCTGCGACACCGCGGCGGCCAGCGCGCGCGCGCCGTCCGCCGGCAGGTGGGCGCGGCGGCCCAGGCCATACAGGATCGCGCCCTTGACCAGCACCAGGCCCACGACCAGCCCGAGCACGGTGACGGGCTCCTGGAGCAGCACGCCGAGGTTGACCGACATGCCGACGGCGATGAAGAACAGCCCGAGCAGCAGCCCCTTGAACGGCTCGATCGAGGCGTGCAGCTCGTGGCGGAACTCCGACTCGGCCAGCATCACGCCGGCGAGGAAGGCGCCGAGCGACATGGACAGGCCCACCAGCTCCATCAGCAGTGACGTGGCGACCACCACCAGCAGCGCGGCGGCAGTGAAGATCTCCGGCTGGTCGTTGCGCGCCGCGATGTTGAGCACAGGGCGCAGCGCGTAGCGCCCGGCGAAGACCACGGCGACGATCACGCCGAGCGCCTTGAGCACCGGCACCAGTTCGAGCTGGGCCGCGCCGCCGCCGGCCATCAGCGGCAGCAGCGCCAGGAACGGCACCACCGACAAATCCTGGAACAGCAGGATGGCGAACGCCAGCAGGCCCTCGCGCGTGGCCAGCTCGTCGCGCTCCTCGAGCAGCTGCAGCACGAAGGCGGTGGACGACATCGCCAGGCCGAAGCCGGCGATCAGTGCCGCGCCCGGCGTCACGCCGAAGCCGATGGCAATGCCGCCCAGCACCGTGCTGGTCAGCAGCACCTGGGCGCCGCCGGAGCCGAACACCGCGCCGCGCAGGCGCCAGAAGCGCTCGGGCTGCAGCTCGAGGCCGATCAGGAACAGCAGCAGCACCACGCCGAATTCCGAGAACCGCAGGATGCTGTCGACGTCGGTGATCAGCGCCAGGCCCCACGGGCCGATGGCGAGGCCGGCCGCGAGGTAGCCGAGCACCGAGCCGAGGCTGAAGCGGCGCGCGAGCGGCACCGCCACGACCGCGGCGGCCAGGAAAATGGCGACGTCGTGCAGCATGCGGCATCATCCCCGCGTGAAATCCCTTGCCGCCAGTGTGCTGTTTTTTCTCGCGTGCGCAACCGCCCAGGCCCAGGTCGCGGTCGAGCTGCCGCCGGCCGAGGAGGACAAGTCCGGCCGCATCGGCGACAAGGTCGATCCGGACGCCTACGCCATCCTCAGCTCGGCGCGCGGGCTCAACACGCACCGGCCGATGTACCTGTACCCGGCGACGTACGCGGACGATTTCCACGGCAGCGAGATGGAGCTGGTCGGCCAGCTCAGCGGCAAGTGGCGGGTGTTCGGCACCGATTTCTTCCTGGCCTACACGCAGAAGTCGTTCTGGCAGTACCTCAACGATGCCGAGTCGTCACCGTTCCGCGAGACCAGCTACAACCCGGAGGTGTTCTACCGCTGGGCGCTGGACCGGGAGCGCTTCAACCACTGGACGCTCGACATCGGCGTCGAGCACGAGTCGAACGGGAAGACTTTCCCCGACTCGCGCAGCTGGAACCGCATCTACGTCGCGCCGTTCCAGGCCAAGGGCCGGCACCTGGCCTACCTGAAGTTCTGGTACCGCGTGCCGGAGGGCGACCCGAGCACCGCCACCAACCAGAACGGTGACGACAATCCGGACATCACCGACTACCTGGGCTACGGCGAGCTCACGTTCTCGCGCCAGATCGGCAACGAGCAGCTGCTGACGGCAATGGTGCGCGGCAACCTCGCGACCGGCTACGGCGCGGCGCAGCTCACCTGGAGCGTGCCGTCGGACGGCGGCTGGGTGTTCTGGGGCGTCAGCCTCTTCCACGGCTACGGCGAGAGCCTGGCCTTCTACGACCAGGAGATCACGCGGTTCATGGTCGGGGTGATGCTGGCGCGCTGAGGCGGGTGTTCAAGCTGCCGGACCCGGCAGGGGCAGCGTCAGCGTGACGCGGGCGCCGGGCGCGCCGTCGCCGATCTCGCAGCAGCCTTCGTGCAGCAACGCCACGGCCCGCACCAGCGACAGGCCGAGGCCGCTGCCGGGCGTGCTGCGGCTCTCGTCGAGGCGATGGAGCCGCTCGAACACGCGGCCGCGCTGGTCGGCGGGAATGCCGCGCCCGCTGTCGGCAACCGTCAGCTCGGCGGCGCCCTCCCGGCACGCCAGGGTCACGGCGATGGCGCCGCCGTCGGGCGTGTACTTGACCGCGTTGTCGAGCAGGTTGTTGAGCGCCTGGAACAGCAGGTCGCGATTGCCGCGCACGGTGAGTCCATCCTCGACCTGCACGCGCAGGCTCTGGCGCCGCGCCGCGGCCAGCGGCTCGTAAACCTGCTCCGCGTCGCGCACGATCGCGCCGAGATCCACCGGCGCGAAGGACTGCCGCAGCGCGCCGGATTCGACGCTGGCGATGCGCAGCAGGGCGGAAAAGACGTTCAGGATCGCGTCCACGTCTTCGAGCGAACGCGCGATGAATGCCTGGAATTCGGAGCCGGACGGCGGCTGCATGCGCGCCGTTTCCAGCCGCCCGCGATGGCGCGCCAGCGGCGCGCGCAGGTCGTGCGCGATGTTGTCGGTCGCGCCCTTGACCGCCAGCAGCAGCTCGCCGATGCGGTCCAGCATGCCGTTGATGCTGCGCCCGAGCCGGTCGAACTCGTCGTCGCTGGCGCCCACCGGCACGCGGCGCTTGAGGTCGCCGGCCATGATCTGGCGCGTGACGCGGTTGATCCCCTCGATCTGCGCCAGCGAAGCGCGCGCCGCGAGCCAGCCGCCGCCCACGGCCAGCAGCAGCGCCAGGCCCAGGCCGAGGAACATGGCGTTGGCCAGCGCCTCGCGCAGCTCGAACAGCTGGTAGTCGTCCATGCCCACCAGCAGCCGGCTGCCGTCGGCGAAGGTCGCGGTGCGTGCCCGGACGTTGCTCGGCTCATCCTGGTTGCGCGCGGGCAGCGTCAGGAAGCCGTCCGGGCCCGGCTGCGCGTCGGGCCAGCCCGTCCCGTTGCCGGCGAGGCGCCGGCCGTCGGCATCGGCCAGCAGGTACACCCAGCGCCCCGACTGATCGTGTGCCAGTCGCTCCTGGATCATGCCGACCATGCCCTTGAGGCCGTCCACCTCGTGGTCGGCCTCGAGCATGGCGATCTCGGAGCTGACGAACTCGTCCACGTGGCTCTCGAGGTAGCGGCCGGCCGACCAGTAGATGACTGCCAGCAGCGCGGCGACCGAGACGCCGAACACGGCGGCGTAGAACAGCGCCAGCCGGAACGCGCGGGAGGCTAGAAGCTCAGCCTGGCGCACGCAGACTGTAGCCGGCGCCGCGAACGGTGTGGATCAGGGGCGGCTCGCCGTCGCCATCCACCTTGCCGCGCAGACGCGAGATGTGCACGTCGATGACGTTGGTCTGCGGGTCGAAATGGTAGTCCCACACGCCCTCGAACAGCATGGTGCGCGTGATGACCTGGCCGGCGTGGCGCATCAGGTACTCCAGCAGCCGGAATTCCTGCGGCTTGAGCTCGATCGCGCGCGGGCCGCGGCGCGCGGCGCGGGCCAGCCGGTCCAGCTCGAGGTCGGCCACGCGCAGCACCGTTTCCGGGGGTTTGGCGGCGCCGCGGCGGGTAACGGCCTCCAGCCGCGCGTTGAGCTCGGCAAAAGCGAAGGGCTTGACCAGGTAGTCGTCGCCGCCGGCGCGCAAGCCGCGCACGCGCTCATCCACTTCGCCCAGCGCCGACAGGATGATGGCCGGCGTGCTGTTGCCGGCGGCGCGCACCGTGGAGATCAGGGTGAGGCCGTCGAGCTGTGGCAGCAGGCGGTCGAGGATGAACGCGTCGTACTTCTCGCCGGTGGCGAGGAACAAACCGTCGCGCCCGTTGGCGGCATGGTCCACGGCGTGGCCGGCTTCACGCAGGCCCTTGACCAGGTAGGCCGCGGTCTCGGCGTCGTCTTCGACTACCAGCAGCCGCATCGGCGGCCCCGGGGCGAAGAAGCTGTCGGCATTGGCATCCATCAAGGATAGCCCCTCATCGCGCCGCACTGAACTCCGGTTGCCGCGGCAGGCGGTAACGCCGCTCGCGGTAGGTCCGCGACGCCCACAGCGCGTGCGCCAGCGCATCGCGCGTGAGCTCGGGGTCGTCCGCCACCGGCGTCAGCGCGTCGCCGGGGCCGACCCCGAAACTGGCCGGCAGTTGCTGCGGCGCGTGCACCACCATGCGCTCGCCGACGCGGAAGCCGTGCGTGCCCTCGAACTGCATCAGCGCGCGGCCGGGGGTGCCCGCCGGGAGCGCCAGCAGGTCGCGGCCGATCATCGGGTGTTCGGTCGCGAGCCCGAGCAGCGGCAGCAGCGTCGGCACCAGGTCGATCTGGCTGGCCACGGCGTCGTACGTACCGCGCGGCACGCCGGGGCCGAGGATCACCGCCGGCACGCGAAAATGGCGCGCGGGCAGCAGCTCGGAGCCGTAGACGCGCGCCTCGTGGTCGGCCAGCACCACGAACAGCGTGTGGTCGAAATACCCGGCGCCGCGCGCCAGCTCGAAGAACCGGCCGAGCGCGTAGTCCGCGTACTTCATGGCGTTGTAGCGCGTGGCGGCCGGCTGCTCGTACGGCTCGATCCGGCCGGGCGGGTACTCGAACGGCTCGTGGTTGCTGGTCGACAGCATCAGCGCGAAGAACGGCGCGTCGCCGTGCGCGAGGAACGTCTCATGCGCCTTGGCGACCCAGTCCTCGTCCGAGACGCCCCACGAGCCGAGGAAGGCCGGATCGGCGAAATCCTCCTGCTCGATCACGCGGTCGAAGCCGTTGTTGAGGTAGAAGCCGCGCATGTTGTCGAAATTGGCGACGCCGCCGTAGATGAACTCGGTGGCGTAGCCGTGGCGCTTGAGCAGGGCGCCGAGCGTGAAGAAACCGTCCTGCGCGCGCGGCAGCTTCAGCACCGCCGGCGCCGGCGTCGGCGGGAAGCCCGCCGCCACCGCTTCCATGCCGCGGGCGGTGCGCGTGCCGGTGGCGTACAGGTGCGTGAACCACAGGCCCTCGACCGCCTGGCGGACGAGGTTCGGAGTGAGCGGCAGCCCGCCGAGGCGGCCGACGTGTGCCGCGCCCAGGCTCTCCTCCAGCACGATCACCAGGTTCAGCGGGCGCGGGCGCGCGACCGCGGGCTGCCGGTGCAGCGTCGGGATGTCCGGATCGGTGAAGGCCGCCGCCGGCACGCCCATGTACTTGCGCACCCGCGCCAGCACTTCCGGCCAGGGCATGGTGCCGTACAGCGCGTCGCTGTCGGCCTCCTGGCGCAGGACGTAGGCCGCGTAGGCCAGCGAATAGGTCGAGTTGAGCGCGAGCTCGTTGGCCAGCCGGTTCGGGCTGAAGCTCGCCAGGCTCAGGTTGATCGGGCGATGGTCGACGCCGCGCGCGCCGAGCAGCAGCGCCGGCAGCGCCACGACCAGCGCCGCGAGCTGCGCGGCGTACGGCCAGCGCGCCTCGCCCGCGAGCGAGCGTTGCCAGAAGCGCCACGCCAGGGCCGCCGCGGCGAGGGCGAGCGCCGGCAGCACCAGGATCAGCCAGGGGTAGGTCTTCGCCAGCATCGAAAAGACTTCGCGCGGATAGACCAGGTACTCGAAGAAGGTCCGGTCCGGGCGCCGGTCGAACTGGGCCAGGAACGCCGGCGTCAGCATCTCCATGACCAGCACCAGCAGGCTGGCGAGCGTGAGCCCGGCGGCGACGGCATGGCGCCGCGGCGCGCCGGCGGGCAGCAGCAGTTGCAGCAGCGCCGGCAGCGCCAGCAGGTAGCACAGCAGCACGACGTCGAGGCGCAGGCCGAGCGCGAACATGCGCCAGGCGCCGGCGACCTCGTGCAGCCGCGGCCATTGCCACAGCGCCAGCGCCAGCCGGCTGGCCGACAGCAGCGCGAGGCCGGCAGCCAGGAACAGCAGCAAGGACGCCGCCGGGCCGAGCGGGCGCAGCGAGAAGCGCCTCATTCGTCCGCCTCTCAACGGTAGCCGCCGGCGAAGAACCGCGGGTCGCCGCCATCGCCGGCGTCGCGCAGCGGCCAGGCGATGCCCGCCGAGAATTCCAGGTTGACGAACCAGGTCGCCCTCAGGCGCACGCCGAGGCCGACGTCCGCGTAGGGGCCGCCGGCCGCCAGCGGCCCGCCGCTGACGTCGCCGGCCTCGACGAACACCATGCCGCGCAGCCACGGCTTCCCCAGGGGCCGCAGCACTTCTGCGACGACGAGGTAGTGCTCCTCGCCGCGCTCGGTCTGCTTGCCATAACCGCGCAGCGAGTCCACGCCGCCAAGCTCGAAGGCGGGCTCGCCCTTGAGCGTGCCGCCATGGTGCAGGCCGGCGCCGGCATACAGGCCGAGGGTCTGGTGCGCGGTGTCCCCGAGCGCCCAGCTGCCGCCGTAGTGCGCGGTGGCCTCGGTGAACGCGTAGTCGCTCAGCAGCGCCGTGCTGGCGCTGCTGACTTCGACGGCAATGTCCTGCCCGATCTCGCTGTACAGGCGGTCGTCGGTGCGGCCGTAGCGGGCGCGCAGCAGCGGCGCCAGCGCGTGGCCTTGTGCCGGCGGCGCGCCCAGGCCGTAGGTGGCCTGCTCCAGCCATTGCGCGCCGAGGCCCACGCTCAGGTTCTCGCTGGCCGGGTTGTCGCGCCAGAACGAGCGGCCCAGCACCAGCCGCGCGGTGGTGGTCACGTCGTCGAACGCCAGCGGCAGCTCGGCCGGCTCGCGCGTGTGGCGGGCGTCCAGGTCCACGGTGTAGGGCGTGTCGAAAACGAACGGCGCTTCGTAGCCCAGGCTGTACTCGAGCGCCGCGCCGCGGCCGACCTCCTGGCGATCCTTGTACTTCGCGGTGCCGCGCAGGCTGTGGTTCAGGCCCCACAGGTTCTTCCAGCGCAGCTGCACGCCGTAGCTGTACTCGCCGTCGCTGTTGTAGTCGGTGCGCGGCGCGGGGATCATGTAGTACTTCTCGCGCACCTCGATCACCAGCCGCACGCCGTCCGCCAGCGGCTCCTGGCGCGCATCCACCGAGCGGAACAGGCCGAGGTCCTGCACGCCCTGGCGGCTGCGCTCGATCATCGCGGGGTCGGCCGGGTCGCCGACCCGCACGCTCATCTCGCGCAGCATCGTCGAGGGCTGCGTGACGTCGTTGCCCTCGAAAACGATCTCACGGATCGTCGGCGCGACGTCCGCGGCGCGCACCAGGCCCGCTGCGGCCGCGAGCCACACCGCGAGCGCGGCGATCAGGTATCTCGACGGGGTTCCCACCTGAGCAGCCTGCGCGCCGGCGCGTGGCCGCCGCATGGACGCAGGGTGAAATCTGGTTAATGTCTGGTGCCGGCGGTGAAGTTACCGGCCCACCGGCGGTGACCCCCTGGGTACGAGTGCGCCTCGGGTCGTTGGCACGGCCGGCCTCGGTCGGAGTCGCAACAGTCGCAGTAACCGAATCTTGTAATACCCGTTGATGGCGGGATCCAGGGCCGCCAGGGATTGGTAGACGAGACTTCTGACGAACGCCATCGGTTTGGGTTCGATGGCGCCGGTCACGACCAGCCAGTTTCGGATCCCCCCGTAGTTGGTGACCATTGTGTATTGCACTTCCTCGGGGTGATGGTAGGTGAACGGGGCGACCTTCAGAGACTCCAGCAGCCGGGCCGCCTTCCCTGCGGCACTGGGAATCTTCCTGGCGTCGAGGTCGAGCAGCACTTCGGTCAGCTTGCTCGCCTCGCCGGAAGCCAGCAGGCGAAGGAGCACGTCACATTCGGCGCCCTCGCAGTTCAGCTTCATCCAGACTCTGTCGCCCCGGGCGACGTGATCCCGCAGGAACTCTGCCGCGTCGAGGAACTCGCAATCCTCGGATCCGCCGCCCGTCGCAGGCGCGTCGGCGTAGACCGAGCCGCCGAGCGAGCCGGCCTGGTAGACCGGCAGCCTGGCCGTCCGGTCGAGGAGCCCCGCATTGAGCAAGACCAGGCGAGGGCTCTTGACCGTTCGGCGGATGATTTCCCAACAGGCGCGGACGGGCTCGAAGCAGTAAACCCGGTCGAACCCGAACCGGGGGTCGAGGGCGGCTCGGGAACTCTCGCCGTGATACCCGCCTACGTCGAGGAAGATTTTCGCCAAGCTGGTTCCAGCCGAATCCGCTCAATGCATGGTGCCGGCTGAGGGAATCGAACCCCCGACCCACGGTTTACAAAACCGTTGCTCTGCCAACTGAGCTAAGCCGGCGTCGGCGCGTATTCTCCCCGCCGCCTCAGGGAACGACTGTGAGGAACAGGAACGCCGCGAACAGGACCAGGTGCACGGCGCCCTGCATGACGGTGGCGCGGCCGCGCCCCAGGGTCATGACCGAGATCAGCAGGGTCAGCGCCAGCAGCGCGATTTCCTTGAAGCCCAAGCCGAGCTCGAGCGGCATGCCGAGCGCCAGCGCGGTGGCGACCACCGCCGGGATCGACAGGCCGATCGTCGCCAGCGCCGAGCCGAGCGCGAGGTTGAAGCTGGTCTGCATGCGGTTGCGCCGCGCGGCGCGCACCGCGGCCCAGGTCTCGGGCGCCAGCACCATCAGCGCCACGGCGATGCCGACCGCCGCGTAGGGCACGCCCGCCACCTTTACCGCGTGCTCGATGTCGGGCGCGATCGACTTGGCCAGCCCGACGACCGCGACCAGCGCCACGAACAGCAGGCCGAGGCTCGCCAGCGCGGCGCCATCGGAAGGCGCAGGCGCGCGCGCGTCCTCGTCGTCCTCGACTTCCATCGGCAGGAAGTACTCCCGGTGGCGCACGGTCTGCACGAAGATGAACACCAGGTACAGCGTGAGCGACACGATCGCCGCGAACACCAGCTGCGAATGCGAGAGCGTCGGCCCCGGCGTGGTGGACGTGAACGAGGGCAGCACCAGGATCAGCGTGGCCAGGGTTGCCAGCACCGACAGCGCGGGCGAGGTGCCCTCGACACGGAATGCCAGCACGCGGTGGCGCGCGGCGCCGAGCAGCAGGCACAACCCGACCACGCCATTGCAGATGATCATGACCGTGGCGTAGACCGTGTCGCGCGGGAGTGCCGAAGTGGCCGCGGGATCCGACAGCATCAGCGCGACGATCAGCGCCACTTCGATCACGGTGACGGCGAGCGCGAGCACCAGCGTGCCGAACGGCTCGCCGACGCGCAGCGCGATGACCTCGGCGTGGTGAACCGCCACCAGCACGGCGGCGATCAGCGTCGCGCCGGCGAGCGTCAGCAGTGCCCAGCCGAAGTCCACGCCCCAGACGAAGAACAGCACCAGGCATCCCGCGAACGGGACGGCCGCGTGCCAGAGCCGGTCGAGCGGGATGCGGAGCTTCATGCTCCGCAGTCTACAGGTCGAACTTCACGCCCTGGGCCAGCGGCAGCTCGCTGCCGTGGTTGATGGTGCAGGTCTGCCG
>JBQTJQ010000231.1:0-3623 GCA_052386975.1 Gammaproteobacteria bacterium
CGCCGATGCCGCGGCCGAAGTTGTAGGCGAACCCCTGCCCCGAGCCGCGCAGCCGCGTCGGGAACAACTCGGTCAGGAACGCGCCGAAGCCCGAGAAGTACCCGCTGGCGAAGAAGCCCAGCGGGAACCCGAGCAGCAGCATCAGGTCGGGCGAAATCGGCAACTGGGTGTAGGCGACGACGATCGCCATGGCGCCGACCGCGAACGACTGGAACAGGCGGCGCCGGCCGATGGCGTCGGCCAGCCAGGCGCCGACCAGGTATCCCGCGAACGCGCCGGCGATGACGAAACCCAGGTAGCCGGCCGAGCCGACCACGCTCAGCCCGCGCTCGTCGCGCAGAAAGCTCGGCAGCCAGGTGGTGATCGCGTAGTAGCCGCCTTGCGCGCCGACGCCGAGCAGCGAAGCCAGCACGGTGGTGCGCAGCATGCCCGGCGCGAAGATCTCCCAGATGCCAGCGCGATCGCCGCTGGCGCGCTGACGCTGCGAAATGGCCGGCTCCTCGACGTTGCGCCGGATGTAGAACACCAGCAGCGCCGGCAGCGCGCCGAAGGCGAACATCCAGCGCCAGGCCTCCTCGGGCGGGAGCAGCGAGTACAGCGCCGCCTGGATCAGCACGGCCAGGCCCCAGCCGATGGCCCAGCCCGACTGCACGAAACCGACCGCGCGGCCGCGATACTCGGCGCGGATGGTCTCGCCGATCAGCACCGCGCCGGCCGCCCACTCGCCGCCGAAGCCCAGGCCGAGCAGCGCGCGGCAGATCATCAGCTGGGTGAAGTCCTGCGCGAAGGCGCACAGCAGGCTGAAGGCCGAGAACCACAGGATGGTGATCTGCAGCGTGCGCACGCGGCCGATGCGGTCCGAGAGATAGCCGGCGCCCCAGCCGCCGACGGCGGAGAACAGCAGCGTGAGAGTGACGGCGAGCCCGGCGGTGCCGCGGTCGATCTGCCACAGGCCGATGACGGTGCCGATGACCAGCGGATAGACCATGAAGTCCATGCCGTCGAGCATCCAGCCCGCGAAGCACGCCCGCAGCGTGCGGCGCTCGGGGACGGTCATGTCCCGGTAGAACGCCCGCAGACTCGTGTCGGTCATCCTGTATGATGCGGCCCGCTGCGAGCACTCTCAAATCTGATTAGACGCGCCTCGATGCGCGCAAGGAACCCGATGCAACATCGAATTCTGGCCGTCGCGGCCCTGTCCGCGATGTTCGTGACCACGCCCGTCCTCGGCCAAGGCCCGGCTGCCGCCGAACCCGCGGCGCCGCCGGCCGAAGCGCCGGCCCCGGCCGCCACCGAACCCGCGCCGGTCGTCGACCGTTCTCTGCGCATCCGGGAAATCGACGCGGCCATCGCCGCGCAGAACAGCCGCCGCAAGGGCGCCACGGCCGGCATCGTAGTCGGCGCCGTCTTCGTTGCCGCGGGCGTCGTCGTTAGCGCGCTGAAGACGGTCGACAACATGGAAGAAGCGGAGCAGGAAGCCTACGAGAACGGCGAAAGCGAGTACACCTACGAGACCGACACCGGCGGGACCCTGGTCGGCGTGCTGATCGGAGCGCCGATCATCATCGGCAGCATCCTGGCGATCACGGACAGCAGCCGGCGCGTCCGGGCCCTGAGCCGCGAGCGCTCGAACCTGCGGTTCGGGCTGGCGCCGGCCACCGGCTCGGGCGAGCCGGCGAGGCTGACGCTGCGCTACGAGTTCTGAGACTGGATTCCCGCTTTCGCGGGAATGACGTCAGAGCTGCGACAGCTTGCGCAGCTCGCGCACGCCGACGGCGAGCACCATGAAGTCCACCGGCGTGGACACGTGCAGCTCCTGCAGCCGCTGGACGCCGAACTTCAGGCGCGCCTCGTGGGCCTTGATCCAGCCGTCGATGCGCTCCTCGGCGTTCTTGCCGGGCTGCTTGAGGATGCGGCCCGCGATCATGCGGTGCAGGCGGTAGGTGTCGTCGCGCAGGTTGCTGCGCGCCAGCGCCTGCCAGCCGCCCTGTACGTTGAGGCCGATGATCGACGACAGCAGCCACAGGATGCGCAGCTTGTCGCCGATGCCGAAGTAGACGCCGGCGGCCTCGGCCAGCGGCACCTTCGCGTCCAGCGACAGGTCGACGATGTCCGGCGCCGAGCCAATCACCATGGTGTTGGCCAGCTGCTCGGCCAGCGCCTGCGGCGTGCCATCCCTGACCATGCTGTCGACGGCCTTGTCCCAGGCACTGCGGTAGCTGGGCGGCAGGATGCCCGGCAGCAGCGCCTCGACCTCGGTGATGGGTTTCTTGAAGCGCGCGATGACCTCGCCGATCGGCAGCTGCGTGTACTTGGCGTTGATCAGCCAGGTGGTGGCGTGCTTGATCAGGCCGATGGCGCGGCCGAACAGCTTGAACTGCAGCGCCGCCGGCGCCTGGTTGTCGAGCCCCTGGATCGCGTGCCAGTAGCGGTCGGCGTCGAAGGCCTCGTGCGCCATCGCATACGCCTTGATCACGTCGGCGCGCGGGATGCCGTGGTCCTCGGCGAAGCGGTGGGCGAAGGCGATGCCCATGCGGTTGACCACCGCGTTGGACAGGATCGTGGCCACGATCTCGCGGCGCAGGCGGTGCTTCGTCAGCGGCTCGCGGTACTTCCTGACCAGCTCACCGGGGAAGTAGGCCAGCAGGTCGCGCTCGAAGAACGGGTCGTCCGGCACGTCGGACTTCAGCATCGCGTCGAACAGCGAGATCTTCGACCACGACACCAGGATGGCGAGCTCAGGCCGCGTCAGGCCCTTGCCGCGCGTGCGCCGCTCGGTCATGGCCTCGTCGTCCGGCAGGTATTCGACCGCGCGCGTGACCAGGCCGTCGCGCTCGAGCAGCCGGATCAGCTCGGCGTGCTCGCCGAGGCGCGCCGGCGCGTCCTTCTCCAGCAGGCTGATGGCCAGCGACTGCACGTAGCTGTCGTACAGCACCGCGCCGGCCAGGTCGTCGGTCATGCGCGCCAGCAGCGGGTCGCGCTTTTCGCGCGTCAGCTCGCCGGCCTGCATCAGCCCGTTCAGCGGGATCTTGATGTTGACCTCGCGGTCGGAGCTGTGGACGCCGCCGCTGTTGTCGATCGAGTCGGTGTTGACGCGGCCGCCGAGCAGCGCGTACTCGACGCGGCCGAGCTGGGTCATGCCGAGGTTGCCGCCCTCGCCGACCACCTTGCAGCGCAGCTCGCGGCCGTTGACGCGGATCGCGTCGTTGGCGCGGTCGCCGACGTCGGTGTGGCCCTGGTACTGGCCCTTCACATACGTGCCGATGCCGCCGTTCCACAGCAGGTCCACCGGCGCGCGCAGGATCGCGTTCATCAGCTCGTTCGGCGTGACCGTCGCCTTGCGGATGTCGAGCACCTTGCGGATCTCGTCCGACAGCTTGATCGACTTTGCCGCTCGTGGATGAATGCCGCCGCCCTTGCTGATCAGGTCCTTGTTGTAGTCGTCCCAGCTCGAGCGCGGCAGCGCGAACATGCGCTCGCGCTCCTTGAAGCTGGCCTCGCAGTCGGGGTCCGGGTCGAGGAAGATGTGGCGGTGGTCGAAGGCCGCGTGCAGGCGGATCTTGCGCGACAGCAGCATGCCGTTGCCGAACACGTCGCCGCTCATGTCGCCGACGCCGACCACG
>JBQTJQ010000232.1:0-3863 GCA_052386975.1 Gammaproteobacteria bacterium
GCCCCCGACCATGAGCGCGCGCTCATGGTCGGGGGCCTTGTCGAAGCGAACTTAAAGCGCAGCGAGACGGAGCCCCGAGCGCAGCGAGGGGTGCCGCCCGTCGCGAAGCCGAGCCATGGCGAGGCGAGCAGGGCGGCATCGAGCGAGCCATTCGCGGAGACAAGCCCCCGACCCGCAATCCCACGACCTCAGTTCGGCGCGACCCCCGGCCGGCGGGCCAGGATCTGCAGCACGGTCTGCTGGGCCTCGCCGCCGAGCAGCTCCATCGAACGGTCGGCGATGCGGTCGATGCGCTCGTCCACCTCGATCGTCTTGTCCTCGCGCTCGACCACCCGCCCCTGCTCGATCAGCGTGGTGACGTAGGCCCGGAACAGCGCGGTGTCGAAGAACTCCGGCGCGTTGCGCCCGGTCAGCACCGCCATGCGCTCGGCGAACAGCCGGCAATCCTCCTCGAAGCGCGAGCGCTGGATGCGGCCGAGCCGGCGCTCGTGCGACAGCAGCAGCGCCGACAGGCAGTAGCGCTCGAAGGTCTCGCCCATCACCCGGCCCAGCGTCACCAGCTTGGCGAAGGCCGGCGAGTTGAACTCGGGCCGCCGCAGCACGCCCTCGCCGGCGCGCGTCAGCAGGCCGATCCGCACCATCACCTCGATGGTCTCGCGCACCACCGGCTCGAGCGCCGCCGGATCCCAGCGCAGGAAGAACTGCGAATACAGGAACGGGTACAGCACGTGGCAGCCGCTGACCACCGCGTCCTCGGACACGCCGTAGCGGCTACGGAAGAAATTGGCGATCAGCGACGGCAGCGCGAACAGGTGGTGGATGTTGTTGCGCGAGTAGGTCATCAGCGCGGCGGCGCGCGGCTCGGCCGCGATCAGGTCGCCCCAGCGGTGCTCGATGCGCGACACGCGCGAGATCGGCGCGGCCCAGTCGACGATGGCCTGGGCGTCGGTGATCGGCACATGCTGGTACGGGCCGTAGGGCCGGCCCTGCAGCAGCTGCACCAGCACCTCGACCTGCACGCGCAGGTCGGCCTCGGCCGCGGCCTTCTGCGGCGAGGCCAGCAGCGCGGCGCCGAGCAGGCCGGTCGGCGTGGCGACCGCGGCGCTGTTGATGCGGCGCATGGTCTCCTGCGCCAGTTCGCCGACCAGGCGGGCGAAGCCCGTCGGGCGCTCGTCGGACGCCGGCGTCAAGGTCTCGCGCCAGCCCGGCAGCTGCGCGTCGGCGAACTCGTCGAGCGCGATCGGCTCGCCGAAGTTCAGGTACACGCGGCCGTAGGACTTGGTCAGCATGCGCGTGGCCTTGACCAGGCCCTGCACCGACTCCTTCTCCTTGTGCGCGCCCTTGAGCTCCTTCAGGTAGCTGTTGATCTCCCAGACCTTGTCGTAGCCGATGTGCACCGGCACGAACAGCAGCCGGCGCGCGCGCTGGCGCAGCCCGGCCTCGACCACCATCGCCATCAGGCCGGTCTTCGGCGCCAGCAGGCGCCCGGTGCGCGAGCGCCCGCCCTCGGGGAAGAACTCGATCGGGTAGCCGCGCTGGATCAGCGACTCGACGTAGGCGCGGAACACCGCGGTGTACAACGCGTCGCCGCCGAACTTGCGGCGCATGAAGAACGCGCCGCAGCGGCGCAGCAGCCCGCCGATCGCCAGGATGTTGAGGTTCTCGCCGGCGGCGATGTGCGGCGGCACCAGGCCCTGCATGTACAGCACGTACGACACCAGCAGGTAGTCGGCGTGGCTGCGGTGCGCCGGCAGGTAGATGATCACGTTCGACTGGGCCAGCTCGCGCACCCGCTCGAGGCCGTGGGTCTCGATGCCCTTGAAGATCTTGTTCCACACCAGGCCGAGCAGCAGGCGCAGGAAGTTGATCGAGGCGCTCGAGTAGTCGGCGGCGATCTCGTCGGCCACGCGGCGCGCGCGCCGGGTCGCCTGCTCCAGCGTGACGCCCTTCTGCTTGGCCTCGCGCTCGATCGCCATGCGCACCGGCGCCGTCGCCAGCAGCTCGCGCACCACCACCGCGCGGCGCAGCAGGTTCGGCCCCAGCGTGGCGGTGCGGTTGCGCAGGAAATGGAAGTGCAGCGTGCGGGTGAGCTTGCGCACCGCGCGCTGCGGATCGGCCGCGCCGGCCGGCGGGGCGGAGTCCATGTAGGCGCGGAACGCCAGCGGCAGGCCGAAGCTGACCAGCACGTTGCGGCCGTTGGCCATGATGATGAACAGCTTGCGCAGGGCGCCGGCGCCGGGCGCGTCGGAGAACAGCAGCTTGAACAGCGAGGTTTCCTTGTCCGGCTCGCGGCCCCAGAAGATCGACACCGGCACCAGCTGGGCGTCGTACACCGGGTTGGACACGGCGCGCTGCAGCAGCCGGTCGATGTCGCCGGCTTCGCCGCCGCGCTGGCTCTCGATGCGGCTCTCCAGCAGCACCGACAGGTACAGGAAGCCCGGGCGCGCCACGGTCGGCAGCTCGTTGCCGGTGCGGTAGGGGCGCGGCAGGCCGAGCTCGCGGCACACGCGGTCGAGCACGAACAGGTCGGACCAGTCGCGCTCCGGCAGCACGAAGCACACCGGCCGGTGGGGGTCCAGGGCGAGGCGCTCGGCGACCCGCTCCGGCGCGACGCGGTAGCGCACCAGCCACAGCATCGGCTTGCGCAGCCACCAGGCGAGCGTGAACAGCAGCTCGGTCAGCATCCCGCCCGCTCCCCACCCGGCCTCGAAGGGCGGGAGTTTAGCCGAATGGGAAAAGGGGTCAGGTTCAATTTCCCTTGCGACGGAACGGGTTGCCAGCGCATCCGGAAATTGAACCTGACCCCATTTCCCCGCTGCATCGCACAATTGACCCGCCCCAACCGAATGGGATATCAACCCCGCTTCGCGCCGACCGGCGCCGCGGAAACGGATTCCTCCCAATGAACCAGGCAACCTGGCTCGGCCACCCGCGTGGCCTCGTGACGCTGTTCATGACCGAGTTCTTCGAGCGCTTCACCTACTACGGGATGCGCGCGCTGCTGGTGCTGTTCATCGTCGCCGCCACCGACGCCGCCAACCCCGGCTTCGGCATGTCGCGGCAGGAATCGGGCGCGATCTACGGCCTGTACACCGGCGCCGTTTACCTGTTCTCGCTGCCGGGCGGCTGGGTCGCCGACCGGCTGATCGGCCAGCGCAACGCGGTGTTCTGGGGCGGCGTCATCATCATGATCGGCAACTTCATCCTGTCGATCCCCGGCGGGCCGCCGCTGTTCTACCTCGGCCTGTGCGTGATCGTGGTCGGCGTCGGCCTGCTCAAGCCGAACATCTCGGCCATCGTCGGCGAGCTCTACAAGGACCTGCCGGGCGCCAAGCGCGACGCCGGCTTCTCGATCTTCTACGCCGGCATCAACCTCGGCGCGCTGCTGGCGCCGCTGATCGCCGGCACCATCGGCGAGGCCTGGAACTGGCGCGGCGGCTTCTTTTGCTCGGGCCTGTTCATGGGCTTCGGCCTGATGCTCTACAAGTACCAGGAGAACTACCTCGGCGACGCCGGCAAGGACCCGCACCCGACCTCGCCCGAGGAGCGCGCGCGCGGCTTCAAGATCCTGTGGATCGCCGGCGCGGTGCTGGCCGCGCTGGTCGGCGTGATGTTCACCGGGGTGGTCAAGGCCAACGTCAACACCCTCGCCGAGTGGGCCGGCTACGGCATGGCGGCCCTCGCCGTCGCCTACTTCGGCGGCGTGCTGGCCTTCGGCGGGCTGACCGCCGAGGAGCGCGGCCGCGTCGGCGTGATCGCGATCTTCTTCCTGTGCGCGGTCATGTTCTGGGCCGGCTTCGAGCAGCAGGCGACCTCGTTCAACCTGTTCGCGCAGGACTACACCGACCGCTCGTGGATCGGCG
>JBQTJQ010000233.1:0-14712 GCA_052386975.1 Gammaproteobacteria bacterium
GCCGCGCCGCGTCGGCTATCTGCTGCCGCCCGGCCGGGCGCGCGCCCGGAGCGGCGGGGGGCGCTTCGACGCCGGTCGAGCGCTCCCCCGCCGCATACCACGCGGGCGCCCAGACACCGTCGGTGGCATGCCTTCCGGCAGGCCAGCTCAGCATCGCTGCGGCGTATTCGATGCCGAGCGCCCCACACAGGCGTGACAGCGTTCGGGCCGGGTCTGCCAGGACGTCGGCCGCGTCCACCACGGGCGGCGCGACGCCCAGCCGTTCGGCCTCGCGGTCGAACATCTCGCGCTGCTGCACCACGCCGATGTCGGCCAGGGTCACGTCGGCGCGCTTGCGCACGTAGGAGGCCAGCACCGCTTCGGGCGAGCGCACCAGGAAGGCGTTGCGCACGCGGCCCAGCCAGCCGCGGTCGAACTCCGGCAGCATGTGGTGGGTCATGTGTTTCTGGTACCAGACCGGCTTGCCCTCCGGCACCGGGCCGAGCAGCGCCGCGACGACCTCGCGCCAGTCGTTCGGCTGCGAGGCCAGCACCTCGGCGGTCATCGGGTGTTCGACGCCGGTTCGCGCCAGGTAGGCCGCGTAAAACGGCTCGTCAACCACCGCGGTGTCGGCCCGGGCGCCGAACGAGCGCATCATCGCCGTGGAGATGTTGCGCGGGCCGGACCACATCGCGATGCGCACGGCCTCGACGCTCATTGCGCCCCTTGCGCCGCCTCGGCGTCCTTCAAGGTTTCGTAGAGCGCGCGCAGCCGCGCCGTCACCGGCCCGGGCAGCGGCGCGGGCAGGGCGTGCCCGTCGATCGCGCGCACCGGCACCAGGCCGCCGAAGGTGCCGGTCACGAACGCCTCCTGCGCGGCATGCGCTTCATCGAGGCCGAAATCGCCCAGTTCCACGGGCACGCCGTGGCCCTGGCACAGGCGGATGGCGTTGCCTCGCGTCACGCCGTGGAAGCAGTACTCGCCGCGCGAGGTCATGACCACGCCGTCGCGCACGAAGAAGAAGTTCGTGGCGTTGCAGCTCGAGACGAAGCCGTGCGGGTCGAGCATCAGGGCCTCGTCGGCGCCGGCCGCCTGCGCCTCGAGCAGCGCCAGGATCAGGTTCAGGCGGCTGTGCGAGTTCAGGCGCATGTCGAACATGTCCGCCGGCGTGCAGCGGATCGAGGCGGTGTGCAGGCCCAGGCCTTTGGTCACGATGCGCGGGTCCGGTTGCTTGTACTCGGCGACGATGGCGATGGTAGGCCGGCCCAGCGCGTTGCGCGGATCCTGGTTGGCGGCGGACTTCTCGCCGCGCGTGACCATGACCCGCAGGTGCACGCCGTCGCGCATCTGGTTGGCGTCGAGGGTGCGCTTGATCGCGCCGGTCAGCGCCGCCCGATCCAGGCCGACATCCAGCTTGATGCGCGTCGCACCGGAGTAGAGACGGTCCAGGTGCTGGCTGATGAACAGCAGGGTGCCCTTGTGCAAGCGCAACCCTTCCCAGACGCCGTCACCGACGACGAAGCCCGCGTCGAACAACGAGACCTTGGCCTGGTCGCGCGGAACCAGCGCGCCATTGAGGTAGACCAGCACGCCGGCATTGCGCGGATCGGGAGCGAAGTCCTGGCTGCCGGCCATCGCGGGAAGGGGTCAGTTCACCGGAACGCGGTGGACGCCGGAGGCGTCCACGCGCAGCGCTTCGCACAGGTCCGGTCGCCAGTCGGCCAGCACGATGCGCTGGCAGGCGCGCCCGTCCACCGCATAGTCGTGGGTGGCCGGCCGGTGCGTATGCCCGTGGATCATGCGCGCGACACCCTGCGCGCGGAACGCCTCGCGGATCGCGCCGTCGTTGACGTCCATGATGTCCGCCGCGGTGAGCCGCTTGTGCATCGCGCTGTCGGAGCGCACCGCGCCGGCGAAGCGCTCGCGCCAGGACACCGGCAGCGCCCGGTATGCCGCCTGCACCCCGGGATTGCGGACGAAGCGCCGGAAGCGCTGGTAGCGCACGTCGTCGGTGCAGAACAGGTCGCCGTGGGAGATCAGCGTCGGCACGCCGCCGAGGTCCAGGCGCAACGGGTCGGCCAGGATCTGCACGCCGGTGGCGGCGGCAAAGTCGCGGCCCACCAGGAAGTCACGGTTGCCGTGCTGCAGGAACACCGGCACGCCGGCGCCGGTCAGCGCCCGCAGGCAGGCGCGCTCGGCTCCGTACTCGCGCAGCCCGGCGTCGTCGCCGACCCAGACCTCGAACAGGTCGCCCAGGACGTACAGCGCGCTGGCGGCGCGCGCCGGCCCGGCGAGGAACCGGGCGAAGCGCTCGCGCAGCGGCGAGGCCGCCACCGGCAGGTGGAGGTCCGAGATGAAGAGGGTATGAGCCATGTGCGACGAGATCCCTCGCTGCGCTCGGGATGACGCGCTACGAGCGCGTCATTCTTTCGCCGGCTCCGTCACCGTCACCGACTTGATCACCACCGCCTTCAGCGGCACGTCGCGGCCGAACGGCGCCAGCGGGCCGGTCGGCGTCGCGGCGATCTTGTCGACCACGTCCATGCCCGCGGTGACCTTGCCGAACACGCAGTAGCCCCAGCCGTCCTGGCCCGGGTGGTCGAGGAAGTCGTTGTCCTTGTGGTTGATGAAGAACTGCGCCGAGGCCGAGTGCGGGTCCGAGGTGCGCGCCATGGCGATGCTGCCACGCAGGTTCTTGAGCCCGTTCTTGGCCTCGTTCTTGACCGGTGCGCGGGTGTCGCGCTGCTTGAAGGCCTCGTCGTAGCCGCCGCCCTGGATCATGAAGCCCTTGATCACGCGGTGGAACACCACGCCGTCGTAGTGGCGGTCCTTGGCGTACTGCACGAAGTTGGCGACGGTCTGCGGCGCCTTGTCGGCGTCCAGCTCGAGCGTGATCGTGCCGAGCGAGGTTTCGAGGGTGACGTTCATCAGGCGACGGCCTCCAGCGTGGACGATTCGATCTGGGCGAGGGCGGCTTCCAGCACTTCCACGCCCGCGCCGGGGCGATGGGCCTGCTGCGAGATTACGCGGCGGAACGCGCGCCCGCCGGGCCGGCCGCGGTACAGGCCGAGCACGTGGCGCGTGATGTGGGCCAGCGGCGTGCCGCCGGCCAGCTCGCGCGCGACGTACGGCAGCATGCGCCGCAGGACCTGCTCGCGGGTGCTGCCGGTCGCCGCATCGCCGAACAACCGCGCGTCGGCCTCGGCCAGCAACCAGGGATTCTCGTAGGCCTCGCGCCCGAGCATCACGCCATCGACGTGGCGCAAGTGCTCGTCGCAGGCCGAAAGCAGGCGGATGCCGCCGTTGATCACGACCTGCAACTGCGGGTAGTCCTGCTTCAGGCGGTAGACGGTCTCGTAGCACAGCGGCGGGATCTCGCGGTTCTCCTTCGGCGACAGGCCGCTCAGCCAGGCCTTGCGCGCGTGCACGATGAAGGTGCCGCAGCCGGCGGCCGCCACCGCGTCGACGAAGGCGCGCAGGAAGGCATATTCCTCGGAATCGTCCACGCCGATGCGGCACTTCACCGTCACCGGCAGCGCCACCGCGGCACGCATGGCGGCGACGCCGGCGGCGACCTGGGACGGGCTCTTCATCAGGCAGGCGCCGAACTGCGCCTCCTGCACGCGGTCCGACGGACAGCCGCAGTTCAGGTTGATCTCGTCGTAGCCGGCCTGCGCGCCGAACTCGGCGCAGCGGGCGAGGGCCTCGGCGTCGGCGCCGCCCAGCTGCAATGCCACCGGGTGCTCGGTCGCGTCAAAGCGCAGGAAGCGCGCGCGGTCGCCGTGGATCAGAGCGCCGGTGGTGATCATCTCCGTGTACAGCCGCGCCCGGCGCGTGATCAGGCGCAGGAAATACCGGTCGTGGCGATCGGTCCAGTCCATCATCGGAGCGACGCACAGGCGGTGCGAGGGATTCATCGTCGGATTGTAATGCGCCGGGGGCCTAGGCTCTCTGGATCACGCCGTCGGCGAACTTGGCCAGCACACCCACGAACATGCCAAAGGCCTGGAAACGGGGATTCTTCGTCTGGCCCAACTTCCAGCGGTAGTAGATCTGCTGCACGATCGCCGCGAGCCGGAACAGGCCGAAGGCGTAGTAGAAATCGAAGTCCGGCAGCGCGCGGCCGGTCTTGTCGGCGTAGCGCCGCACGATCTCGGCGCGCGTCAGCATGCCGGGCAGGTGGGTCGGCTGCATGCGCACGGCCTGCATCTGGGGCGAGTCGCCGGCCTCGACCCAGTAGGCCAGCGCGCCGCCCAGGTCCATCAGCGGATCGCCGATGGTGCACATCTCCCAGTCGAGCACGCCGATGATGCTCTGCCGGTCGGCCGGGTCGAGGATGGCGTTGTCGAAGCGGTAGTCGTTGTGGATCAGTGTGGGGCGCGGCGAGTCCGCGGGCTGGTGCGCGCGCAGCCAGGCCATCAGCTCTTCGCACTTCGGCACGTCGTCGGTCCAGGCTTTCTCGAAGCGCTCGCACCAGCCCTTCACCTGGCGCTCGACGTAACCCTGCGGATGGCCGAGGTCGGCCAGGCCGATGGCGGCGTAATCGATCGAGTGCAGGCGGATCAGCGTGTCCACCAGGTTCAGGCACAGCGCCCGGGCCTGCTCGGGCGCATAGGCGAGGCCCCTGGGCAGGTCGCGGCGCAGGATGATGCCTTCGACCTTGTCCATGACGTAGAACGGCGCGCCGATCAGCGACACGTCGTCGCTGTAGGCCAGCACGCGCGGGCAGGGGAAGTGCGGCGCGAGCGCCTTCATGACGCGGTACTCGCGCTGCATGTCGTGGCCGGACTTCGGCTTGGTGCCGCCCGGCGGCCGGCGCAGGATCATGGCGCGCGCGCCGACGCGCAGTTCGTAGGTCAGGTTCGAGGCGCCGCCAGCGAACTGCCTGAGCTCGAGCGGGCCGTCGCGCAGGTCGGGGATCTGCTGCATCAGGAACGGCAGCACGCGCGCGGGATCGAACGCGTTCTCGTCGTTTACCGTGCCGGCCTGGTCGAGCAGGGTCGGGTTCCGTGGATGTCGGGCGGGTTTTCCCGCGCGATTGTAGCCCCACGCGGCGTGCCGGCTGCATTTTTCCGGGATAATAGCCGCATCCCAGATGCCGCCCGGATAGCACCTGATGTCCGACAGTTACCTCGAAATGTCCCAGACGCCCTGGGGCAACGCCTTGGTCTCGCTGCTGGGATTGCCCAAGCCGCCACGGCTCGAGCGCAACCACGAGGCCTGGGTCGAGCGGCCGCTCGATGGCCACGGAGTGGTGCTCGGCGCGAGCAGCAACGCGCAACTGGCGCGCGCGCTGGTGGAGGCGCTGCACCGCGCCGGCGCGCAGATCCGCGTGCGGCCGGAATTGCCGGGACTGGCGGAGATCAAGTCCGCCGCTTCGGCCGCCGGCGTGACGATCGCCGGCAACCTGGTGGCGGGCGAGAGCGGCAACCCGAATCACGCGCTGGTGTATGACGCGACCGGCCTGGCGCGGCCCGAGCAGTTGCGCGAGTTGTACGCATTCTTCCAGCCGCTGGCGGCCACGATTCCCGCCAACGGCCGCGTGCTGATCCTCGGCCGTCCGGCTGAATCCGCTGGCAGCGCCACGGCGTCGGCAGCGGCCGGAGCGCTGCTCGGCTTCACCAAGAGCCTGGGCAAGGAGATCGGGCGCAAGGGCGCGACCGCGAACCTGCTCGAAGTCGCGCCCGGCAGCGAAGGCGGGGTCGCCGGCGCGCTGCGTTTCTTTTTGTCGCGCCAGTCCGCATTCGTTTCGGGCCAGCCGCTGGCGTTGAGCGCGCCCGCGGGAAATTCCAGTAACGCCTGGGCTGGCTCGCTGGCCGGCAAGGTCGCGCTGGTCACCGGAGCGGCGCGCGGCATCGGCGCCGCCATCGCCGAGGTGCTGGCGCGCGAGGGCGCCAAAGTCGTCGGCATGGACCGGCCGCAGGAAGAAGGCGCGCTGGGCGAGACGCTGTCGAAGATTGGCGGCGTCGGCCTGCCGCTCGACGTGACCGCCGCCGACGCGCCGGCGCGGGTCGTGAGCGAATGCGGCGCGCGCTATGGCGGGCTCGACATCGTCGTGCACAACGCCGGCATCACGCGCGACAAGACCCTGCGCAACATGCGGCCCGAGCACTGGGACCCGGTGCTCGAGGTCAACCTCGCCGCCATCACGCGCATGAACGAACAGTTGCTCGCCAGGGGCCTGAAGCCCGGCGCGCGCATGGTGTGCATCTCGTCGATCGGCGGCATCGCCGGCAACCCGGGCCAGACCAATTACGGCGCGACCAAGTCCGGCGTCATCAACTACGTGCGCGTGCTGGCGCCGGAGATGGCGCGGCGTGGTGGCGCCATCAACGCCATCGCGCCGGGCTTCATCGAGACGCAGATGACCGCGATGATGCCGGCCGGCCCGCGCGTGATGGGCCGCCTGATGTGCTCGCTGCTGCAGGGCGGGCTGCCGTCCGACATCGCCGAGGCCGTCGCCTTCCTGGCGAGTCCGTACGCGGCGGGCGTCAACGGCCGCACCCTGCGGGTCTGCGGCCAGCACCTGGTGGGCGCGTGAAGGTCGAGCAGGTCGCCGACGCGCGGCTGCCGACGCCGTTCGCCGAGTTCCGCCTGCGCGCGTACCGGGCCGGGGACGGCAAGGATCACCTCGCCATCACGCTCGGCGAGCTGGCCGGCGAGCCGCCGCCGCTGGTGCGGGTGCACTCCGAGTGCCTCACCGGCGATGCGCTGTTCTCGCTGCGCTGCGACTGCGGCTTCCAGCTCGAGCATGCGCTGCAGCGCATCGCCTCGGAAAAGCGCGGCGCGCTGATCTACCTGCGCCAGGAAGGCCGCGGCATCGGCCTGGCCAACAAGATCCGCGCCTACGCGCTGCAGGACCGGGGCGCCGACACCGTGGAGGCCAACGCCCACCTGGGCTTCGGCCCCGACCTGCGCGAGTACGGCATGGCGATCGCGATCCTGAAGGAACTGGGCGTGGACAAGCTGCGCCTGCTGACCAACAACCCGCGCAAGCTCAACGCCATCACCGAGGGCGGGCTGACCGTCACCGAGCGCGTCGCCATCGAGTGCGGCCGCAACCCGCACAACGAGGACTACCTGATGACCAAGGCCGACAAGCTCGGCCACCTGCTCAAGTCCGAGGGATCGTCGTCGTGATGTATCGCCTCGCGCGCGAGGCGCTGTTCAGGCTCGATGCCGAGCGCGCGCACGAGCTCACGCTGGCCACCTTCGCGCGCTGCCCGCGGCTGGCCACACTGCCGTTCCGGGGCCGGGTCAAGGACCATCCGGTGGAGTTGCTCGGGCTGCGCTTCCGTAACAGGGTCGGCCTCGCCGCCGGGCTCGACAAGAACGGCGACTGCATCGAGGCCTGGGACGCCCTGGGCTTCGGCTTCGTCGAGGTTGGCACCGTCACGCCGCGGCCGCAGCCCGGCAACCCGAAGCCGCGCATGTTCCGGCTGCCGGCGCAGCAGGCGCTGATCAACCGCCTCGGCTTCAACAACCAGGGCGTGGACTACCTGGTGCAGCGGGTGCGCGAGTCGAGCTGCCGCGCGGTGCTCGGCATCAACATCGGCAAGAACGCCGACACGCCGGTGGACCTCGCCGGCGACGACTACGAGGTGTGCCTGCGCAAGGTCCACGCGGTGGCCGGCTACGTGGCCGTCAACATCTCGTCGCCCAACACCAGGAACCTGCGCGACCTGCAGGACGAGGAGCGCCTGCGCGCGCTGCTGTCGCGGCTCCGCACGGTGCGCGCCGAACTGGCGCAGAAGGACGGCCGGCGCGTGCCGATGCTGGTCAAGCTGGCGCCGGACCTCGACGCCGGGGCGCTCGCCCGCACCGGCGCGCTGGCACGTGAGCTCGGCGCCGACGGCCTGATCGCCACCAACACCACGGTCCAGCGGCCCGGCCTGGAGGGCGCGCCGCACGCGTCGGAAGCGGGCGGTCTTTCGGGCGCGCCGCTCAAGCCGCTGGCGCTGGAGGCCCTGCGCGTGCTGCGCCAGGAGCTGGGCGCAAGCTATCCGCTGATCGGCGTCGGCGGCATCGCCAGCGGCGCCGATGCACGCGAGCGCCTCGACGCCGGCGCGGACCTGCTGCAGATCTATACCGGGTTCATTTACCGCGGGCCGCGCCTGATCGCGGAATGCGCGCGGGCGTGACGGCAGCCGGCGCGCCGCAAAGCCCGTGCATCGGCGCCTGCCGCCTCGACGCGCAGGACGTGTGCACCGGCTGCGGGCGCACGATCGAGGAGATCGTCGAGTGGCCCACGGCGGGCGACGAGCGCAAGCACGAGATCGCCGCCGCCGCGCGCCGGCGGTTGCCAGGCGAGCGCAAAGGGTAAGATTCGCAGCTTCGAAGCTGTGCCACCGGAGGAATAGACATGACGAAGTCCCTGTGGGCCGTTGCGCTGCTGGCCTTGCCGTTCGCGGCGAGCGCGGCGGACGAGCTCGAGATCGACGGCAGCCACACCTACCCGAACTTCACCGTCAGCCATCGCGGCCTGTCGATGACGCACGGCAGCTTCAACGACACCAGCGGCACCGTCGTGGTGGACCGCGGCGGTGGCGGCAGCAAGGTCAGGATCGTGGTGCAGACGGCGTCGATCGACACCGGCCACCAGAAGCGCGACGAGCACCTGCGCAGCGCCGATTTCCTCGACGTGGCCAAGTACCCGGCGATGACCTACGAATCCACCAAGGTGACGTTCACCGGCGCCGAGACCGCGAAAGTGGAGGGCAACCTGAGCCTGCACGGCGTCACCAGGCCGCTGGCGCTGGACGTGACGCGGTTCACCTGCACCCAGCACCCGGTCAAGAAGACCCCGATCTGCGGGTTCTCGGCGCGCGGCGCGCTGAAGCGCTCCGACTTCGGGATGTCCTACGGCGTGCCGAACATCGGCGACGACATCGAGCTGCGGATCGAGGCCGAGGCCCAGGCGCCGAAGCAGGACGAGAAGCCTAAAGGCTGAGCTTGCGCAGCTCCTGCGCCGTCTCGGACTCGTCCCACAGCTGGTTGAAGTCCTTCAGCCTGAGCCGCGCCAGGTGCGGCGAGGCGCCGTAGAACTTCGCCTCGAGGTCGGACGGCGTCTCGCGGTGCAGCATCACCCGGCCGTCGGTGATCAGCAGTTCCTCGCGCACCACCTGCCGGCGGCTGGGCAGCAGCTCGCGGAACTCGACGAAGCTCGACAGGCTGCGGCCGAGCTCGACCAGGCGCGGGCTGTTGGCGACGGCCATCTGCGTGGCGTTGACCAGCACGCGCACCTTGGTGTGCGAGTGCTGCATGACAAAACGCCGCAGCGACTCGCCGAAGATGCCGCTGCCATAGATGCGGCGGTCGAGGTCCTGCGAGAGCAGCGCCACCTCCATGTGCGCGGCGCTGACCATCTGCGTCGCCTTCGCCGCGAAATCGGCGACACCGACCAGCAGGTCGGGCTTGGCTTCTTCGCGTACGGGCACGGCTTCGGCCATCACAGGCTCCGGGCCTGCTCGGCGGCATCGCCGGTGTAATCGGCGGGCGTCAGCGCGAGCAGGCGCTGTTTTTCCTTCTCGGGCAGCTTGAGGCCCTGCACGAAGGCGCGCAAGGCTTCCTTGCCGACCTTCTTCCCGCGTGTGTAGCGCTTGAGCTGCTCGTAGGGCTCCGGCAGGCCGTGGCGGCGCATCACGGTCTGGATCGCCTCGGCCAGCACTTCCCAGTTGTCCTCGAGGTCGCGGCCCATGCGCCAGGCGTCGGCATCGAGTTTCTTCGCGCCGCGCTCGATGGACTGCCACGCGATCAGGGCGTGCGCGACGCCGACGCCGAGGTTGCGCAGCACGGTGGAGTCGGTCAGGTCGCGCTGCCAGCGCGACACCGGCAGCTTGGCCGACAGGTGATGGAACAGCGCGTTGGCGAGGCCGAGGTTGCCCTCGGCGTTCTCGAAGTCGATCGGGTTGACCTTGTGCGGCATGGTCGAGGAGCCGACCTCGCCGGCGACCGTGCGCTGCACGAAGTAGCCCAGCGAGACGTAGCCCCAGGCGTCGCGGCAGAAGTCGACCAGGATGGTGTCGATGCGCGCCAGCGCGTCGAAGTATTCGGCGATCCAGTCGTGCGGCTCGATCTGCGTGGTCGCCGGGCTCCGTGTCAGTCCCAGGCCTTCCAGGACACCGTCGGCAAGCCGGCTCCAGTTGACCGACGGATAGGCCACGCGATGCGCATTGAAGTTGCCGACCGCGCCGTTGATCTTGCCGAGGATTTCGACGGCCGCGAACCCCTTGCGCTGGCGGCGCAGGCGCTGCACGAACACGGCGATCTCCTTGCCGAGCGTGGTCGGCGAGGCCGGCTGGCCGTGGGTGCGCGCCAGCATCGGCTGGTCGGCGTAGCGCTTGGCCAGGGCGGTCAGCACCTTGAGCAGGCCGTCCAGCGCCGGCAGCAGCACCTTCTCGCGCGCCTGCTTGAGCATCAGCGCGTAGGCCAGGTTGTTGATGTCCTCCGAGGTGCAGGCGAAATGGATGAATTCCTTCAGCCCGGCCAGGTCCTTCGAGCTGTTGATCTTCTCCTTGAGGTAGTACTCGATGGCCTTGACGTCGTGGTTGGTGGTGTCCTCGATGGCCTTGACGCGCTGGGCCTCGGCCACGTCGAACTTCGCCGCGATCTGCTCCAGGCGCTTGCGCCCCGCCGGCGACAGTTCGGGGACTTCCTTGATGCGCGGGTGGGCGGACAGGGCCTCGAGCCAGCGGATCTCGACGTAGAGCCGGTTCCGGATCAGCCCGTACTCGCTGAAGATTTCGCGCAGGCTGAAGGTCTTCTCGGCGTAGCGCCCGTCAATCGGCGAGATTGCGGTCAGCGAGTTCAAGTTCATGAAGGCAGGGCGCTTTTTGGTAGGATTGCCCGCCGCATTTTACCCGACAGGGACACACCTATGGCCAAGCAGGGTCTGCGCATCGAGAAGGACAGCATGGGCGAGCTGGAAGTCCCCGCCAACGCCCTGTGGGGCGCCCAGACCCAGCGCGCCTACAACAACTTCCCGATTTCGGGCCTGCACATGCCGCGCGGCTTCATCCGCGCGCTGGGCCTGATCAAGGCCACCGCGGCCGAGGTCAACGAAGGCCTGGGCCTGCTGGAAGGACAGGTCGCCGTGGCGGTGCGCGACGCCGCCATCGCCGTGGCCGAGGGCCACCACGACCCGCAGTTCCCGATCGACGTGTTCCAGACCGGCTCGGGCACCTCGTCGAACATGAACGCCAACGAGGTCATCGCCCACCTGGCCGAGAAAGCCGCCGGCACCAAGGTCCATCCCAACGACCACGTCAACCTCGGGCAGAGCTCCAACGACGTCATCCCGACCGCGATCCATGTTTCCGCGGCGCTGGCGATCCACGAAAAACTCATCCCGGTGCTCGACAACCTGGCCAAGACCATCGAGGCCAAGGGCAATTCGCTGCGGTACCAGACGAAAACCGGCCGCACCCACCTGATGGACGCGATGCCGGTGCGCTTCGACCAGGAGATGTCGGGCTGGGCCCAGCAACTGCACAACGGCGTGCAGCGCCTGAAGGCCTGCCAGCCGCGGCTGCACGCGCTGGCCCAGGGCGGCACGGCCGTCGGCACCGGCATCAACGCGCACCCGGAGTTCGGCAAGAAGTTCGCCGCGGCGCTGGCCCAGCGCACCGGCGTGGCGTTCACGGCGAGCCCGAATTTCTTCGAGAGCCTGTCGAGCCAGGACGCCGCGGTCGAAACCTCCGGCGCGCTGCGCACCATCGCCGTCTCGATCATGAAGATCGCCAACGACCTGCGCTGGATGAACTCCGGCCCGCTCGCCGGCATCGGCGAGATCGCGCTGCCGGCGCTGCAGCCGGGCTCCAGCATCATGCCCGGCAAGGTCAACCCGGTGATCCCCGAGGCCGCCTGCATGGTCGCGGCGCAGGTGATGGGCAACGACACCACCATCATGGTGGCGGGCCAGTCCGGCAACTTCCAGCTGAACGTGATGCTGCCGGTGATCGCCTACAACCTGCTGCAGAGCATCGAGCTGCTGACCAACATCGCGCGGCTGCTCGGCGAGTCGGCGATCGAGGGCTTCACCGTCAACAAGAAGAACATCACCGAGGCGCTGGATCGCAACCCGATCCTGATCACCGCGCTGAACGCGGTGATCGGCTACGAGGCCGGCGCGTCGATCGCGAAAAAGGCCTATGCGGAAGGCAAGGCGCTGATCGATGTCGCGCTGGCCGACCCGACGGTCCAGAAGAAGGGCTTGAAGAAGGAAGACCTGATGAAGCTCCTGAACCCGGCGGATCTCACGACCGGCGGGATCAAGGGTCCCGGCGGCGCTGGCGGGTAGGGGTAGGTCGGCAATCCATTGCCGACGACGGCATGGGAATGCCGCCCTACGGAAGCTAAGGTAGCAGCAGCGTCGAGCCCACGGTCTTGCGCGCCTCGAGGTCGCGGTGCGCCTGCGCCGCGTCCCTCAACGCATAGGTCTGGCCGATCTCGGCCTTGACCACTCCCGAGCGGATCACGCTGAACAGCGCCCTGGCCGCGCGCAGCAGCTCGGCCCGCGTCGCGGTGTAGTGGGCGAGGGTCGGCCGCGTCAGGAACAGGCTGCCCTTCTCGCTGAGCAGGAGCGGCTCGAAGGCCGGCGCCTTGCCCGAGGCGTTGCCGTACGAAACCATCATGCCGCGCGGCCGCAGGCAGTCGAGGGAGCCCAGGAAGGTGTCCTTGCCGACCGCGTCGTAGACCACGTCCACGCCGCGGTTGCCGGTGAGCTCGCGCACCGCGGCGACGAAGTCCCGCGCGCGGTAGTCGATGGCGTGGTGGCAGCCGGATTGCAGCGCGCGCCGCAGCTTGTCGGGGGAGCCGGCGGTGCCGATCACGGTGGCGCCGAGGTGACGCGCCCAGGGCACCAGCACGCTGCCAACGCCGCCGGCGGCGGCATGGACCAGGATCGTGTCGCCGCGCTTGACCGGAAAGGCAAGCCGCAGCAGGTAGTACGCGGTCATGCCTTTGAGCAGCAGCGCGGCTGCGGCGCGATCTGAAATCCCGCGCGGCAGCTTCACCAGGCGCGCGGCCGGCATCGCGCGCAGCTCGGCGTAGGCGCCCGGCGCGCCGCCGGCGTAGGCCACGCGGTCGCCCTTGCTCACCTCGCGCACGCCGGCGCCGACGGCCTCGACCACGCCGGCCGCTTCGCTGCCCAGGCCGCCCGGCAGTTTCAGCGGATACAGCCCGCTGCGATGGTAGGTGTCGATGTAGTTGAGACCGACCGCGGTGTGGTGCTCGCGCACCTCGCCAGGGCCGGGAGCGCCGACGTCGGCGTCGACCCACTCCATGACTTCGGGCCCGCCGTACTGGCGGATGCGGATAGAACGAGACATGGGTGAATTCTCCACTGCCTGCGGATTCAGCGTCACGCCCCGCGTGACGCTGGAATCCGCGAACAGGACAGTTGTTACTATTACCGGCCCGATGAGTCCTTTCAGTTTTCGCCAGCTGTTCGCGCTGGGCTTCCTCGCCAGCGTGGGGGCGATGGCCTTCGTGCTCTACCTGGAGCATTTCCGCGGTCTCGAGCCGTGCCCGATGTGCGTGTTCCAGCGCGTCGCCATGGTCGCCGCGGGCCTGGTGTTCCTTGCCGGCGCCATCCACGCACCGCGCGCCACCGGCCGCTGGGCCTACTCCGGGCTCGCCGGGCTGGCCGCCACCGCCGGGGCGGGGATCGCCGCGCGCCACGTCTGGCTGCAGAACCTGCCGCCGGACCAGGTGCCGGCCTGCGGACCGACGCTCGAATACCTGATGGACGTGCTGCCGTTCACCGAGGTCGTCCGGACCATCCTGCGCGGTGACGGCAATTGCGCGCTGATCGACTGGTCGTTCCTCGGCCTCAGCCTGCCGGGCTGGGGTCTCGTCGGCTTCTCCGGCCTGGCGCTGCTCGCGGCGGCGGCGCCGCTGGTGGCGCGCAAGGGAACTTCCCCGCGGGAAATCCCGTGAGCCTGGCGACGGCCGACCTCGCCGATGCGCACCCCGAGGCGCAGGTTTGCGAACCGCTGTTCCGCGATTTCGGCGGGCGCCCGGCGTTCCACGGCGCCATCAAGACGCTGAAGGTCTTCGAGGACAACCAGCTGCTGCGCGCCACGCTCGAGACCCGGGGCGAGGGACGTGTGCTAGTGGTCGACGCCGGCGGCTCGATGCGCTGCGCGGTGCTCGGCGGCAAGCTCGGCACGCTGGCGGTGCAGAACCGCTGGGCCGGGCTGCTGGTCTACGGCTGCGTGCGGGATTCGCGAGAGCTCGCCGGCCAGGACGTCGGGGTGAAGGCGCTCGCCGCGCACCCGCGCAAGAGCGAGAAGGGACTGCACTCGGCGCACGCCGACCGCGCGGTCACTTTCGCCGGCGTGACCTTCCGCCCGGGGGCCTGGCTCTACGCCGACGCCGATGGCGTGATCGTGGCGGAGCAGCCGATCCACGGCGCCGCGGGGTGACGGGCGTGCACGACATGACGCAGGGGCCACTGCGCGGCCACATCGTCCGCATCGCCGCCTTCATTACCGTCAGCATGGTGCTGCAGACGCTGTACGCACTGGTCGACCTGTACTGGGTGGGGCGGCTCGGCGCCGAAGCGATCGCCGCGGTGAGCATCGCCGCCAACCTGATGTTCATCGCGCTCGCCGGCACGCAGGCGCTCAGCGTCGGCACGGTGGCCCTGGTGGCGCAGGCGGCGGGGCGCAAGGACCTGGCCGCGGTGCAGTCCGGCACCGCGCACGCGACCTCGCTGGGCATCGCCATGGG
>JBQTJQ010000234.1:0-3427 GCA_052386975.1 Gammaproteobacteria bacterium
GCGCGCCGCGCGACTCCTTGCGGTTGGCGGCCGAGGCCAGCGTCACCAGCGCGTTGCCGAGCAGGTTGTCCAGCTCGAGCGTCTCGCACAGGTCGGTGTTCCACACCATCGAGCGGTCGGCGACCGAGACCTCCTTGAACGACTCGACGACCTTGCCGAGCTTGACCAGGCCCTCGTCCATCGACTTCTGCGTGCGGAACACCGCCGCATGGGCCTGCATGGTCTTCTGCATGTCGAGGCGGACCTTCGCCGTCGGCAGCGAGCCCCTGGCGTGGCGGAAGCGGTCGAGGTTGGCCAGCGCCTTGTCCTCGCTGGCCTTGGCGATGGTCTTGTGCGGCGCGCCGGGCTTGAGCACCTCGGCGCAGCGCAGCGCGGCCGAGCGGCCGAACACGACGAGGTCGAGCAGCGAGTTGCTGCCGAGGCGGTTGGCGCCGTGCACCGATACGCACGCCGCCTCACCCACCGCCATCAGGCCCAGGATCACCGAGTCGGGGTTGCCGTTCTTGAGCGTGACCACTTCGCTGTTGAAGTTGGTCGGGATGCCGCCCATGTTGTAGTGCACGGTCGGCAGCACCGGGATCGGCTCCTTGGTGACGTCGACGCCGGCGAAGATCTTGGCGGTCTCGGAGATGCCGGGCAGGCGCTTGTGCAGGACTTCCGGCCCGAGGTGCTCGAGGTGCAGGTGCACGTGGTCGGCCTCGGGGCCGACGCCGCGGCCTTCGCGAATTTCAATAGTGCTGGCGCGGCTCACGACATCTCGCGAAGCGAGATCCTTGGCGTTGGGCGCGTAACGCTCCATGTAGCGCTCGCCCTTCGAGTTCGTCAGGTAACCGCCCTCGCCGCGCGCGCCCTCGGTGATCAGGCAGCCCGAGCCGTAGATGCCGGTCGGATGGAACTGCACGAACTCCATGTCCTGCAGCGGCACGCCGGCGCGCAGCGCCATGGCATTGCCGTCGCCGGTGCAGGTGTGCGCCGAGGTGCACGAGAAATAAGCGCGGCCGTAGCCGCCGGTGGCGATGATCACGGTGTGCGCGCGGAAGCGGTGCAGCTGCCCGGTGGCCAGGTCCCAGGCCAGCACGCCCTTGCACGAGCCGTCGTCGTCCATCAGCAGGTCGAGCGCGAAGTACTCGATGAAGAACTCGCCGCGCGCCTTGAGCGACTGCTGGTACATGGCGTGCAGCATGGCGTGGCCGGTGCGGTCGGCCGCGGCGCAAGTGCGATGGGCGGTGCCCTCGCCGAAGCGCGTGGTCATGCCGCCGAACGGCCGCTGGTAGATCTTGCCCTCCCGGGTGCGCGAGAACGGCACGCCCCAGTGCTCGAGCTCGATGACCGCGGGAATCGCCTCGCGGCACATGTACTGGATCGCATCCTGGTCGCCGAGCCAGTCGGAGCCCTTGACCGTGTCGTACATGTGCCAGCGCCAGTCGTCCTCGCCCATGTTGGCCAGCGCGGCCGAGATGCCGCCCTGCGCCGCCACCGTGTGCGAGCGGGTCGGGAACACCTTGGTCAGGCAGGCGGTCTTGAGCCCGGCCTGGGCCAGGCCGACCACGGCGCGCAGCCCGGCGCCGCCGGCGCCGACCACGACGACGTCATATTGGTGCTGGGTGATCGGATAGGCGGCGGCCACTCACTTCCCCAGGGCGACGAGCAGGACGGCGAACACGCCGATGGCGGCGCCGATGGCGTGCGCAAATTTGAGCACGAGCAAAGTCGCGACCTTGGCGCCCTCGCCGGCGACGTAGTCCTCGACCACGACCTGCATGCCGAGCATCGAGTGGTAGAACAGCGTCGGGATGAACAGCACCAGCATCACGGCGACCGACGGCGCGGAGACCCAGTGCTTCAGCGCGCCGTAGCTGTCGACCGGCAGCTGCGCGACGCTGAACACGAACCACAGCGACAGCGGCACCAGGGCGACCGCGGAAACGCGCTGCGCCCAGAAGTGCTGCACGCCTTCCTTGGCCGAGCCGTAGCCGCGCGCGCGCCCGAGCGGGCTGCGCAGCGCGGTGGATTTCTCAGAGGCCATAAGCGATGCCCCAGGCCGCGGCGGTCAGCAGGAACGACACGACGACGACGGCGTAGCCGCTGCGATAGGCGACCGGGATCGAATAGCCGTGGCCGAGATCCCAGGCCAGGTGCCGGATGCCGTTGCACAGGTGATAGAGCAGCGACCAGCTCCAGCCCAGCAGCAGCAACTGGCCGTACCATGCGGCGAGATGCTTGCTGAACGCGGCGTAGCTCCACGGCCCGCCGGCCAGCGCCGCGAACCACCAGACCAGCAGGATCGCGCCGAGCGACAGGCCGACGCCGGTCATGCGGTGCAGGAGCGACAGCACGGAGGTCAGCTGGAAACGGTAATACTGCCCCAGCATGAACGGCGACAGCGGCCGTCCGCCGGGACGTACCTCCTGTGGTGCCGGGCTGTTCATGCGATCCCCCTAGAAATCGATGCAGCGACCCGCTTTTTCCCAGTCCCCGAACCGCGTCGGCTCGGTGCCATCCTTGCGCCCGCCTACTTCCTTCGCGACTGCCCCCGCATTCGACGGTGCCGCTTCACTCGCCGCCGCCGGCCGCCAGATCCCCACCGCCGGATCGGCTGCCGGGCTCGCGCCGTCGTTCACTTCGGTGTCCGGGGGCATGGCAACTTCGCTAGTGTGACAAACTCTTCGCGCGGTTCGCAATGAACAGCATGACCGACCAGAGCCCGACCTTCGCCGTGGCGTTGCCCTCGCTCGCCCTGATCGAGGTGGGCGGCGCCGACGCCGGCGCGTTCCTGCAGGGCCAGCTCAGCAACGACATCCGCGCGCTCGCCCCCGAGCGCGCGCAGCTCAGCTCGTACAACAGCCCGAAGGGCCGCATGCTGGCGGTGCTGCACGTGCTCGCGCGCGGTGATTCCTATGTGCTGGAACTCCAGCGCAGCCTGCTCGACGCCACCCTCAAGCGTCTCAGGATGTTTGTGCTGCGCTCGAAGGTCACCGTGGCCGAAGCACCGCTCGCGATCCTCGGCGTGGCCGGGTCGCAAGCCGAAGCCGTGCTACTGGGTGCCGGCCTGCGCGCGCCCGCTGCCGCGCTCGAGTGCGCCTGGGCCGGCGAGGTTTGCGTGACGCGCCGCCTGGGCGACGCGCCGCGGTTCACCGTGCTGGTGCCGGCCGCGCAAGCCGATGGCCTGGCGCGCAAGCTCGGCGCGGACCCGGCCCATGCCACCGCCTGGAAACTGGCCGATATCGAAGCGGGCGTGCCGACGGTCCATCCCGAAACCTCGGATCATTTCGTGGCCCAGATGTGCAACCTCGACGCGCTCGGCGGGATCAGCTTCGACAAGGGCTGCTACACCGGCCAGGAAATCATCGCGCGCGTGCACTATCGCGGCGCGGTCAAGCGCCACATGCAGCCGCTGCGCCTGGACGGTTCGCCGCCGGCGCCGGGC
>JBQTJQ010000235.1:0-6305 GCA_052386975.1 Gammaproteobacteria bacterium
CTGGTGAGCGACCCCGCGCAACCCAACCGCTGGCAGCGCCTGCTCGAGTGGCTGCACCGCTACCGCTATGCGCTGGCGCCGCTGTCGTTCGCCGCCGGCCTGGCCAGCTTCCTGCTGATCGAGCGGCGCGAGTGGCTGGCGCAGTGGATCAGCGCGTTGCTGATCGTGGGCTGGCTGCTGATCCTGTTCGAGGAAGCGGCTGCGCGCCGGCTGCGCCTGTCGCCGGGCGTGCTGCGCTTCGGCATCCAGGCGATCCAGCAGGAGACATTCTTCTTCACGCTGCCATTCTTTTTGCACACGACGACGTGGACCACGGGGCAGGCGGCGTTCACCGGCGCGGCGCTGCTCGCGGGGCTGTGCTCGATGTGGGACCCGCTGTACTTCGGCCGCATCGCGGCGCGGCCGTGGCTGTACCTGGCGTTCCACGCGCTGGCGGTGTTCGTCGGCACGCTGACGGTCGCGCCGGTGCTGCTGCACCTGACCACGACGCAGACCGTGGCGCTGGCCTCGGCAGCGGTCGCGGTGCTGGCGGTGCCGACGCTGTGGAAGGTGATCGAGCGCCAGCGGCCGCTGCACTGGTTGTTCCTGTGCTTCGGCTCGCTCGCGCTCGGCGCGCTGGCGTGGGAGCTCCGGGCCTTCGTGCCGCCGGCGACGCTGTGGATCCACGAAGGCCGGGTCACCGGAACCGTCGACGTCGCGCAGCGCCAGCCCGGCCCGGCGCTGGCCGTCGTGCCGGCGTCGCAGCTGCACGCGCAGGGGCTTTACGCCTTTACAGCGATCCGCGCGCCGCGCGGGCTGCACGAGCGGGTCTATCACCGCTGGCTGCACGAGGGAAAAGACGTCGACCGCATCGCGCTCGACCTCGTCGGCGGACGCGCCGAAGGCTTCCGCGCGTGGAGCTACAAGCGGGGCTTTCCGGCGAATTCAGCGGGCGACTGGACCGTGCAGGTGGTGACCGAGGGTGGCCAGCTGATCGGCCAGGTCGGGTTTCGCGTGCTTGGCGAGGCGCCGCGCTAGCGGCGCCCGGTCAGGGACCCGCTTCGTCCAGCGTCAGCGAGATGTGCGTGGTGCCCGTCGTGTAGCCAGGACAGCCGGTGCCGGAAGAATTGTAAGGCGCCGCGGTGGCTTCCTGCAGCGTCGGGTCGTACCCCGGCGCTTCAGCCGTAAAGGTCCACTCGCCTGCCTCCGCTCCAAATGAGCACGGCAGCGTGCAGCGCAGGGTGTCGCCTTCAACGACGACATTGGACGACACCGAGGTCTTCGCCTGCGCTGCGGTGCGGGGCTGGCCGTTGACCGCGAACGTATTCAGCACGGCCTCGCCGATCGTCGCGTTAGTCGCGGTGCCGGATGCTGTGTCGACGGTAAGGATCGCGTCCGTGGCGGTGAAGACGACGCAAG
Source organism: Gammaproteobacteria bacterium (assembly GCA_052386975.1). GTDB lineage: Bacteria > Pseudomonadota > Gammaproteobacteria > Nevskiales > Nevskiaceae > JACPFV01. The sequence continues at coordinate 1,399 of JBQTJQ010000235.1, forward strand.
GACCGACCATGCCCGAGGATTGGGAGGCGTACGGGTCCGACCCGTTGCACGCGGCAAGCCCGGTGAGGACGGGCAGCAGCCAAGCGGCGCCAAGGCGACTCATGGCCGGAAGCTATCCGCTCGCGCTGAACCGAAACTGAACCGAAGGCGACTACCCCTACTTGTCCGGCACGACGTCGCGGCCGCGCGACTGCTCGGCGAGGCGCGCGGCGCGGCGGCCCGGCGAGCCGGTGCCGCGCGCCAGCAGCGCGTAATAGCCCGGCACCACGTACAGCGTCAGCAGGGTCGAGAACAGCACGCCCCAGAACACCACGATGCCGAGGTTGGCGCGCGACTCGGCGCCGGCGCCGGTCGAGAACACCAGCGGCACCGCGCCGGCCACGGTCGCGACGGAGGTCATCAGGATCGGCCGCAGGCGGATCGCCGCGGCCTCCAGCAGCGCCTCGGTGAACGGCAGGCCGGCATCGCGACGCTGGTTGGCGAACTCGACGATCAGGATGCCGTTCTTGGCGGCCAGGCCGATCAGCAGGATCACGCCGATCTGCGAATAGATGTTCAGCGAGTAGCCGAAGGCGCCGAGCGCGGCGAGCGCGCCGAACACCGCCAGCGGCACGCTGGTCATGATCACCACCGGGTGCACGAAGCTCTCGAACTGCGCCGCCAGCACCAGGAACACCACCAGCAGCGCGAAGCCGAAGGTCATCAGCAGCGACTGGCTCGATTCCTTGAGCTCGCGCGAGTCGCCCCGGTACGACAGCCGTGCCGAGCCCGGCAGCACTTCGGCGGCGGCGCGCTCGACGTCGCCCAGCGCCTCGCCGAGCGTGTAACCGGGCGTCAGGCCGGCGCTGATGGTGATGCTGCGCAGGCGGTTGTAGCGGTTGTAGCTCGCGGCGCCGGCGGTCTCGCGCGTGGCCAGCACGTTGGCCAGCGGAATGAGCTGGCCGGAGATGGTCGAGCGCACGTAGATGTTGGCGAGGTCGCCCGGGTTGGCGCGGTCGGCGGCCTCGGCCTGCAGCCAGACGTCGTATTCCTCGCCGCGGTCGAAGTACGTCGTCACGCGCCGGCCGGCCAGCAGCGTCTCGAGCGTGCGGCCGATGACCTCGACCGGCACACCGAGGTCGCCGGCGCGCTTGAGGTCGACGTCGAGCTCGAGCGTCGGCAGCGTCTCCTTGTAGTCCGAGTCGAGCCGGGTCAGGCGCGGCGCGTCCTGCGCCAGTCGCGCCATCAGTACGTCGCGCCACTGCGCCAGCTCCTCGAACGAGCCGCCGCCGAGCACCACCTGCACCGGCTGGCCGAAGCCCTGGCCGAAGCCGGTGCGCGGGATCGCGGTCGCGCGCACGCCGGGCAGCCGTGCCAGCTCGCGGCCGACTTCGGCGGCGACCTCGATGGTGGTGCGCTCGCGCGCGGCCCAGTCGGTCAGCGACACGACCATGTTGCCGGTGTTGACGGCGTTGCCGACCGGGCCGAAGCCCGGGATGCGCAGGATGGTGCGGTCGACCTCGCCCTTGCCGAGGCGCTCGAGCACGATGCCCTCGACCTGCTTCATGTAGCGCGCGGTGTAGTCGTAGCTCGCGCCCTCGGGCGCGCGCACCGAGATGTTGAACTGGCCGCGGTCCTCGGGCGGCGTGAACTCGCGCGGCAGCGCCTGGTAGAGCAGCGCGCAGCCGGCCAGCAGGCCAGCCAGCGTGGCGCCCGACAGCCACGGCTGCTCGACGAAACGCAGCAAGCCGACGCGATAGCCCGCGCCGACCCTGGCAAAGAAGCGCGAGACGCCCCGCGCCATCGGGTTGTCCTCGTCGCGCTTGAGCAGCGCGGCGCTGAGCACCGGTGCCAGCGTCAGCGCGACGATGCCGGAGCAGGCCACTGCGGCGGCCAGCGACAGCGCGAACTCGCGGAACAGGCGGCCGACGTTGCCTTCGAGCAGCGCCAGCGGCAGGAACACCACCACCAGCACGACGGTGGTCGCCAGCACCGCGAAGCCGACTTCGCGCGCGCCGTTGAACGCGGCCAGCAGCGGCGGCTCGCCGTGCTCCATCCTGCGGTGGATGTTCTCGACCACGACGATGGTGTCGTCGACCACGATGCCGATCGCCAGCACCAGCGCCAGCAGGGTGAGGATGTTCAGCGAGAAGCCCAGCGCGTTCAGGAAGATGAACGAGGCGACCAGCGAGATCGGCACGGTCAGCGCCGGGATCAGCGTGGCGCGCAGGTCGCCGAGGAACAGGAAGATCACCACCACGACCAGCAGCGCGGCAATGCTCAGCGTGATCGTCACCTCGCGCAACGACGCCTCGACGAACAGCGAGAAGTCCGAGTTCACGCGGATCTGCATGCCCCCGGGCAGGTCGGCGGCGATGCGCGCCATCTCGGCCTTGGCCGCGCGGGCGACGGTCAGCGTGTTGGCCTTCGACTGCTTGATGATGCCGAGGCCGACCGCGGGCCGGCCGTTGGCGCGGAAGTCGTTGCGCAGGTCGGCCGGCGCGACCTCGACGCGGGCCAGCTCGCCGAGCCGGACCGGGTAGCCGTCCTCGCCGCGCGCGACCACCAGTTGCGCGAAGTCGGCCGGCGTCGTGAACGGCCGCGCCGTGCGCAGCGTGAACTCGCGCTCGGTGGACTCGAGCCGGCCGGCCGGGCGCTCGGCGTTCTGGTTGCGCAGGGCGGTCTCGACGTCGGCCGAGGTCAGGCCGCGCGCGGCCAGCGCCTTGCGGTCGAGCCAGATGCGCATCGCCGGGCGCCGCTCGCCGCCGATGCGGATCGCCGAGACGCCGTCGATCGCGCCCAGGCGGTCCACCAGGTAGCGGTCGGCGTAGTCGGACAGCTCGATCGGCGTGAGCCGGTCGCTCGACAGCACCATCCACAGGATCGGGTTGGCGTCGACGTCGGCCTTGCTGATCTCGGGCGGGTCGGCTTCCTCCGGCAGGTTGCCGAGCGCGCGCGCCACGCGGTCGCGCACGTCGTTGGCGGCGGCGTCGACGTCGCGCGACAGGGTGAACTCGACGGTGATGTTCGAGCGGCCGTCGCTGCTGGTCGACGACAGCGTGCGCAGGCCCTCGATGCCGGCGATGCGGTCCTCGAGCAGCTGGGTGATCTTGGTCTCGACCACCGCGGCCGACGCGCCCGGATAGTTGGTCGACACCGACACGATCGGTGGGTCGATGTCGGGATATTCGCGCACAGACACATGCGCCAGCGCGAACAGGCCGAACACCACCAGCAGCGCGTTGATGACGGTGGCCAGCACCGGCCGCTTGACCGAGACGTCCGACAGCCACATGGCCGCGCTGCCTCAGCCCGGCGCGCCGGGCGCCGGAACTTCGCGCACCGGGATGCCGGGCCGCAGCTGCGCGTGGCCCTCGAGCACGACGCGCTCGCCGGCCGCCAGCCCCTGCAGCACCTCGACCGAGCCGGTCAGGCGCGCGCCGAGCCCGACCTCGACCTTCTCGGCGGTGTCGCCGGGCGCGACGCGCCAGACGAACTGCCGGGTGTTTTCCGGCGCGACTGCGGCCTCCGGCACGAACAGCGCGCTGCGCGGACGGCCCTGCGCGCGCACGGTCAGCAGCATGCCCGGCTTGAGCGCGTTGTCGCGGTTGTCGAGCAGGGCCTGCACCTTGGCGGCGCGCGTGACCTCGTCGACGCGCGTGTCGACCGCGGCGATCTTGCCCTTGAACTCGCGCTCGGGCCAGGCCGCGGCGCGCACCTCGACCACGGCGCCGGCGGCGAGGTCGCCCAGCAGCGCCTCGGTCACCGAGAACTCGATGCGCAGCGTGTCGACCTGGTCCAGCGTCACGATTGGCGAGCCGGGCTGCACCAGCGAGCCGAGCGACTGCTGGCGGAAGCCGAGCACGCCGGCGAACGGGGCGCGCACGGTGCGCTGCTCGAGCCGCACGCGCGCCAGCTCGAGGCGCGCTTGCGCGGTCTTGAGCACCTGACCCTGCGCCTCGAGGTCGTCGCGCGGCACCAGGCCTTTTTCCGACAGCTCGGTCAGCCGCTTGAAGCGGCTCTCGGCCTGCTCGGCCTCGGCCTCGGCGGCCTTGAGGTCGGCGCGCTCCTCGTCGTCCTCGAGCCGCACCAGCGCCTGGCCGGCCTTGGCGCGGGCGCCCTCCTTGAAATCGATCTGCACGATCCGGCCGCTGACGCGCGCCGTGACCAGCACCGACTCCAGCGCGCGCGCGGTGCCCAGCCCTTCGATCTGCGGCACGAACTGGCGCTGCTCGACCTGGCCGACCACCACCGGGGTGGCGTCGGCGGGCGCGGCGTTGCGGGCGGCGGCCGGCGAGCCCTCACCGCACGCGGTCAGCAGTGCGAGGGCGGCAGCGGCCAGCAGGGGCAAAAAAGCTTTCATCGGCGGCACCTTGAACCGGCAGTTTAAGCCGGTTTTGCGACGCTGCCGCGACCCGCCCAGCCGGCTAGCCGAGCTCCTTCAGCGCCTGGATCATGGAGACCATGACCTTCTGCGCGTCGCCGTAGACCAGCGCGGTGTTGTCCTTGAAGAACAGCTCGTTCTCGACCCCCGAGTAGCCCTTGCCCTGGCCGCGCTTGACCACGTAGCACTGCTTGGCCTGGTCGCAGTTGAGGATCGGCATGCCGTAGATCGGCGAGGACTTGTTGGTACGCGCAGCAGGATTCACGGTGTCGTTGGCGCCGACCACGATGGCGACGTCGGCTTCCTTGAACTCGCCGTTGACGTCTTCCATGTCGTGGATGATGTCGTACGGCACGCCGGCCTCGGCCAGCAGCACGTTCATGTGGCCCGGCATGCGGCCGGCCACCGGGTGGATGGCGAACTTCACCTCGACGCCGGCGGCCTGCAGCAGCTTCACGAACTCGTAGAGCTTGTGCTGGGCCTGCGCCACGGCCAGGCCGTAGCCCGGCGCGATGATGACCTTGCTGGCGTACTTCATCTGCAC
>JBQTJQ010000236.1:0-25780 GCA_052386975.1 Gammaproteobacteria bacterium
GGCGCCGGTCAGGCTCGCGTGCAGCGTGCCCTCGCGGAACTCCAGCGATTGCAGCGCCAGGCCCGGGTTGGCCTGCAGCGCGCTGCCGAGCGTGCCCAGCAGCTGCACCAGCGAGGCCTGCGTGCCGCCGCCGCGCAGCCGCGCTTGCTGCTCGACCACGTCGGTGACCTTGTACTCGTCAATGCACTGCGCCGGGAACAGCTGCTGGCAACGCTCGAAGTTGCTCTGGTTCTGCGCGGCCAGTTCGCGCCCGGTTTGCCAGGTGCCGGTCGCCAGCGCGGCCGCCGCGACCACCAGCCAGACGGCGGCCAGCGATCCGGCCAGGCGCCAGGGCCGGGCGACGCGCTGCCAGTCCTTCTTTTCGGAGTACGCGCCCTGCAGCAGGTCGATCGACGCCGACGGCTGCCAGTGGCGCGCCAGCACTTCGAGGGCGCTGGCATAGCCCGGCAGCAGCTCGGCCGGGCGTCCGGCGCGCGAAAAATCGAACTCCACTTCACGCGTGCTGAACACGCGCAACGTGGCGCGGGCATCGGGATCCGCGAGTTGCAGGGTCGGGCCGAGGTCCTCGAGCGTGCACGAGAACGCGGCATAGGGCCCGGTGCGCACGGTGATGCGGCCGCCGTCGGCCAGTCCGGCCCAGCGCCCGGCGTCGGGTTCCGGCAGGCACAGGCTTTCCGGCACCACCGCATCGGGCCGCACGCCGCGCGCGCGCAACGGAGCGAGCCAGGCGTCCATGCGCGAGCGCGCGACGATGGCGAGCGGGTGCGCGCCGTCGGCGGCGCCCGGCGCGCCGAGCGCGAAATGCAGCGTGTCGACGTCTTCGGCGAGGTGGTCCTCCAGCGCGTAGGGCGCGGCCTGCAGGATGCGCTGGGCGCCCTGGGCCGGCACCTGCACCGAGGCCAGGCGCACGTCGGCGGCGGGGACGAACAGCACCACGCGGCGGCCGGCGGCCTGCGCGAGGATCGCGTCGAGCGTGCCGTGCTGGGCCTGGATGCCCGCGCCGGCCTGACCCGAGGCGAGCGCGTAGGCGAGGCGCTCGTCCGGCGCGACGTCGCGCAATTGCAGGTAGAGGGTGTCGCGCAAGTTATTCGGCTTCGGCGCTATGAGCCAGGACGACAGGAGCTTGGTTTTCCTGCCGCTGGATCAGACTGTACAGCGCCACCCGGCTGCTGCCAACGAAAACCTGGCCCTGGATCTGGAAATACCGGCTGCGCCAGGTGAGCTGATCCTTCACTTCGGCGCCGAGCCACGGGCCGTCACGCACCAGCGCGTCCAGCCCGGCGGCGTCGCGAACGGGTTTTTCCTTGCGCACTTCCAGCCAGGCCCGCAGCTTGGCGTCGTCCACCTCGTCCGCCAGCGCGCGCAGCACCGGCTCGCCGGCGGTGTTGACGTTGATCGGCGTCGCCCGGCCGCCGCTGTCCGCCGGCAGCGCGGCGAGGCTCGGCTGCAGCGCCTGGTAGAGCTTCGGCGTCATGCCGCGCACCGCCAGCAGTTCGGAGACCACGGTGAACGGGCGATTGGCCGTGCGATACGGCGGATCCAGCGTGAGGTACTCGCCGTCTTCCGCGCCGTTCATCGAGCTCGGCTGCTGGTCCGCGTCGCTCCAGTCGACGATTGCGTCGACCAGGCCGGGCGGCGCGTCCAGGTCGGGCAGGGCACGCAGCAGCCGGCGGAACTGCTCGAGGCTCTTCGGGTTCTTCGGGCTGAGGCTGTTGAGGTTCAGGCGGCCCTGCAGGTCCTCGATGCGACCGGTGATGAAGCCCTGGTCCACGGGCAGGCCATCGACCGGCAGGGCCCAGTCCTCGTCGAGGCCGTCGTACTGGCTGTCGCGGCGATCGCTCTCGAGGATGCCGAGCACCCAGGCGTCGACCCCGCGGGCCACCCACCAGGCCTGCTCGGAGTCGCGCAGGCTGGCGGTGCGATGGATCGCGAGGCTGGCGGAGGACAGCAGCGCGGTGGCGGCGAGCGTGGCGATCGCCACCACCAGCAGCACCGTGATCAGCGCGACGCCGCGCGCGCGCCTCATGCGGGCTTCTCGTTGCTGGCGCTGAACAGCAGGCGCACGTCGCCGAGGTCCTCGAGCGTGAGCACCAGCTCGACGGCGCGCGGCACGGCGTCGAGCGCGGGGCTGGCGCCGGCGCCGGGCACGGGCCAGCCGTCACGCCATTCTTCACCCTCGAGGAAGCGCCAGCGGATCTCCTCGACCCGGTCCAGCACGACCACCTCCGAGACCGTCGCGTCCTGCGCCCGGTCCAGCGCGCGCCAGCTCACGCGCAGCAGGCGCCGCTCGCCGTCGAGGCGATAGGCCACGCGCTCGAGCGCCGAGCGCGGCTGGCCCAGCGGATTGCGCCAGCCGCTGCGGGTGAACTCGACCGCGCCGTCCGGCAGCAGGATCAACGCGGCCTGCGGGTCGCCGAAGCCGTCCCGCGCCGGGCGCGCGCGCAGCTGCTGCAGGTCGTTGCGCAGCCGCAGGTAGGCCTTCTGCAGCGCCGTGGTGCGCTCGAGCGACTGCTGCACGCGCTCGCGCGCGGTCAGCACGCTGTTGAGGCCGCCGTAGGCGAGCACCGCCAGCACCGAGAAGATGATCAGCACGACCATCAGCTCGATCAGGGTGAATCCGCGCACCGGTTTCACCGCGCGCGCTCCGCCACGAACGATGACAGCGCGGCTGCGTCGCCCTCGCGGTCCTTTTGCCGCACGCGGATGTCCACGCGGCGCACGCGCGGGTCGGGCGTCTCCGATACGGTGACGTCCCAGCGCCACTCGATGCCGGCCATCGCCACGTCGCCGTCGCTGGCGCCGAGCTGCGGCCAGGCCGGCTCCAGTCCGATCTCGGTCAGGCGGTTGTGGGCGACCCACAGCGCGACGGTCTTGTCGCGCAGCCAGGCGGCGTTGTCGGCGTAGCGCGCCATGCTGGAGATCAGCGCGCCGAGCGCGACCGCCAGGATCGCCACCGCGACTACGACCTCGATCAGGGTGAAGCCGCGGCCCCGGGTCACGAAGCCTCCTTGCGATCGAGCGTGACGCGGCCCAGCGCGTCGCCGTGCAGGCGGTAGAACGGCCTGAACTGCCGGGCGCGGAGGTCGAGCACGAACTCGGTGGCATCGCCGCTCGATAACAAGATGACCTGCGGCACCGGCTCGGCCTTCGAATCGCCCGAGGCAACCGGCGCGACACGCCGGCCGTCGATCTGCAGCTGCAGGTAGAACGGCTCGTTCACCGCGCGCCGCCGCAACGGGCCGGGGTTCTCGAGCGCCGCCCAATGGCCGTCCTTCAGCACCAGGAATTCATAGCCGTCGGCGGTCTGGACGAAGCCGAGCTCGATGCCCTGCAGCACAGCCTCGTCGGCGGCGAGCGCGAGCAGCTCGTGGAGGCGGCGGGCCTCGAGCGCCATGCGGTCGTCGAGCGTGCGGCTGCCGATGGACAGCACCGCCAGCGTCGCCATGACGCCGATGATGACGACCACCACCAGGATCTCGATGAGGGTGAAGCCGCCGGCCCGAAGCGAGATCCCTCGCTGCGCTCGGGATGACACGAAGATCAATCCTCGAGGTTCCAGTTCCCGATGTCGGCGTCGACGCCTTCGCCGCCGGGCTTGCCGTCGGCGCCCATCGTGAACAGGTCGTAGTCGCCTTTGTTGCCGGGTTGCAGGTACTGGTACGGACGGCCCCAGGGATCCTTGGGCACGCGCGGCAGGTAGCCGCCGGCCTTCCAGTTGCGCGCCTCCGGCTCGCCGGAGGGCCTGGTCACCAGCGCGTCGATGCCCTGCGCCGTGCTCGGATAGTAGAAGTTGTCGAGCTTGTAGAGCTGCAGCGCGCTCTCGATCGCGCGCACGTCCTGCCTGGCCTTGACCGCGCGCGCCTTCTCGGGCTGGTCGGTCAGCCGGGGCACGATGATGGCCGCGAGGATGCCCAGGATCACCACCACGATCATGATCTCGATCAGCGTGAAGCCGGCGCCGCGCGCGGGCAGGGTCCTGAATCCGGTAATGTTCATCGATTGCACGGGTGGAATTTCGGCGCAAATGATAACAAACGCGGACTACCGCTCCGCCGCCGTCTGGCTGCCGCCGGCGGCGGTGATGGCGCTGATCCTGCTGCTCGCGCTCGGCGATGAGCCGGTGCGTGCCGCCTTGCGCTACGACTCGGACGCGATCGCCGCCGGCGAATGGTGGCGGCTGCTGAGCGGCAACTTCGTGCACCTCGGCTGGTGGCACCTGTTCCTGAACGAGCTGGGCGTGCTGATGCTGGTGCTGCTGTGCCCGGAGCCGCTGTCGTGGCCGGTGTGGCTGCGCCGGCTGGTGCTGATCGGCCTCGGCATGGGCGCGGGCCTCTATTTCTTCGTGCCGGAAGAGCACTGGTACGTCGGCCTGTCCGGCGTGATCCACGGACTGTTCGTGCTCGGGCTCGGCCGGCAGATCGTCGCCGAGCGCGACCTGATCGCGCTCGGCTGCCTGGGCTTCCTGGTCGGCAAAGTGGCCTGGGAGCTGGTCGCCGGCGTGCCGGTGTCGGACGAAGCCGCCATCGGCGGGCGGGTGCTGGTGGAGTCGCACCTCTATGGCTCGCTCTCGGCCCTGATTTATGGCCTGATATTCGGCGCTTTCCGGCGGGTCGAGACGTTCCGGCGGGGGAAGCCCGCGGCGATCGGGGAACCAGAATGAAATACGCGATGCTGTTTCCGGGGCAGGGCTCGCAGGCGGTCGGCATGCTGGCCGCGCTGGCGCAGGCGTATCCGGTCGTGGCCGGGACGCTGGCTGAGGCCGGCGACGCACTGGGCTGGGACCTCGCCAGGCTGGTGCGCGAGGGGCCCGTGGAAGAACTCAACCGCACCGAGCGCACCCAGCCGGCGCTGCTCGCCGCCGGCATCGCGGTTTGGCGCGCCTGGCAGTCCCACAAGCCGGCGGCGCCGGCGGCGATGGCGGGGCACAGCCTCGGCGAATACACGGCGCTGGTTGCCGCGGGCAGCCTGCCGTTCGCCGACGCGCTCAAGCTGGTCGAGCTGCGCGGCCAGTTGATGCAGGGCGCGGTGCCCGAAGGCCAGGGCGGCATGGTGGCGGTGGTCGGCCTCGACGACGCCGGTGTGGAAAAACTCTGCGCCTCGTACACCGGCGGCCTGGTGCTGGAGCCGGTCAACTACAACGCGCCGGGACAGGTGGTGGTCGCTGGCCAGGCCGACGCGCTGAAGTGGCTCGAAGCCAACGCCAAGGGCGCCGGCGCGCGCATGGTGGTGCGCCTGCCGGTCTCGGTGCCGTCACACTGCTCCCTGATGAAGACCGCGGCCCTGGAACTGTCAGGACGCATGACCCAGATCGTCTTCAACCCGCCGGCCGTGCCGGTGCTGCACAACCTCGACGCGGCGCCGCGCAAAGAGGCCGTGGCGTTGCGCTCGGCGCTGCGCGAGCAGCTGTACAAGCCGGTGCGCTGGGCCCAGACCATCCAGGCGCTGGGCGGGCAGGGCATCAACCTGTTCCTCGAGTGCGGGCCCGGCAGGGTGCTGGCCGGGTTGAACAAGCGCATCCTCGACAAGACTGCGGCCAGCGTCGCGCTCGAGGAGCCGGCCGGGATCGACCAGGCGCTGCAGAAACTCAAGGAGCCCTCATGAACCTGAAGGGAGAAGTGGCGCTGGTCACCGGCGCCAGCCGCGGCATCGGCCGCGCCATCGCCTTGCGCCTGGCGCGCGACGGCGCGCGCGTAGTCGGCACCGCCACCTCGGCCGCCGGCGCCGAGGGCATCACCGCCGCGCTGAAGGACCTCGGCGGCGAAGGCCGCGTGCTCGACGTGCGTGACGGCGCGGCCTGCGAAGCGCTGGTCGAGGCGATCGGCAAGGCACTCGGCCCGATCACGGTGCTGGTGAACAACGCCGGCGTCACGCGCGACACGCTGATGCTGCGCATGAAGGACAGCGATTGGGACGACGTGATCCAGACCGACCTCGGCTCGGTATTCCGCCTGTCCAAGGCCGTGCTGCGCGGCATGATGAAGGCGCGCAAGGGCCGCATCATCAGCATCGGCTCGGTGGTCGGCGCCATGGGCAATCCGGGGCAGGCCAACTACTGCGCGGCCAAGGCCGGACTGGTCGGCTTCAGCAAATCGTTGGCCAGGGAGATCGGCTCGCGCGGCATCACGGTCAACGTGATCGCGCCGGGCTTCATCGAGACCGACATGACCAGGGCGCTGGCGCCGGAGACGCAGAAGGCGTTGCTGGACCAGGTGCCGCTGGTGCGGCTGGGACAGCCCGACGACATCGCGGCGGCGGTCGCGTTCCTCGCGTCTGGCGAAGCCGGCTACATCACCGGAGAAACTCTCAACGTAAACGGGGGCTTGTACATGGCCTGATGCTGCGCTGCAGCATGAAGTGGCGCGTCTTTTTGTTTGCCGTAGAATACGCCCCGCTTGAAGTCCAGCAGCACCAATAATTTCCCAGGAGTCACACATGAGCAGCCTCGAAGAAAAGGTCAAGAAAATCATTGCGGAGCAGCTGAGCGTCAGCGAAGACCAGATCACGCCGCAGGCCTCTTTCGTGGAAGACCTGGGCGCTGACTCGCTGGACACCGTGGAGCTGGTGATGGCGCTCGAGGAAGAGTTCGAGATCGACATCCCGGACGAGGAAGCCGAGAAGATCGTGACCTTCAACGACGTCCTCAACTACATCAAGTCGCACAGCGGCCAGACTTCGTAGTCGCCTTCTGGGCCGCGATCCCTGGCCTGCCGGGGTCCGGTACTTCTAAATGACTCGTCGGCGCGTCGTCGTCACAGGCCTCGGCATCGTGTCGCCGGTGGGGTCCAACGTCACCCTGGCCTGGGACAACATCCTCAAGGGCCGCTCGGGCATCCGGCCGATCAAGGCCTACGACGCCTCGACCTTCAGCACCCGCTTCGCCGGTGAGGTCTCCGACGACTTCAAGGCGGAGGAGTGGATGGGGCCGAAGGAGCTCCGCAAGACCGACCCCTTCATCCACTACGGAGTGGCCGCCGCCAAGCAGGCGCTGAAGGACTCCGGCATCGAAGTCACCGACGCCAACCGGGAGCGCATCGGCATCCTGGTCGGCTCCGGCATCGGCGGCATCGGCTCGATCTCGGACCAGTGCGTCACGCTCGCCACCAAGGGCGTGAGGCGCGTCTCGCCGTTCTTCGTCCCGAGCAGCATCATCAACATGATCTCGGGCTACATCTCGATCGACACCGGCATCACCGGCCCGAACCTCGCGGTGGTCACGGCTTGCACCACCGCCACGCACGCCTTCGGCCTGGCCGGCCGCCTGATCGCCTGCGGCGACGCCGACATGTTCCTGGCCGGCGCCGGTGAGGCCGGCTCCGCGCCGGCCGGCATGGCGGGATTCGTGGCGGCGCGCGCGCTGTCACAGCGCAATGACGCGCCCGAGAAGGCCAGCCGCCCCTGGGACCGCGACCGCGACGGTTTCGTCCTCGGCGACGGCGCCGGCGTGCTGATGCTCGAAGAGCTCGAGCACGCCCGCAAGCGTGGCGCCAGGATCTACGCCGAGCTGATCGGCTTCGGCATGAGCGGCGATGCGTTCCACATCACGGCGCCGTCCGAGAACGGCGGCGGCGCCATGCGCTGCATGAAGAATGCGCTGGCCGACGCCGGCCTGAACCCGTCCCAGGTGGACTACATCAACGCCCACGGCACCTCGACGCTGGTCGGCGACGTGGCGGAGACGCAGGCCATCAAGAACGCGTTCGGCGAGTACGCCTACAAGCTCGCCGTGAGTTCCACCAAGTCGATGACCGGCCACCTGCTCGGCGCGGCCGGCGGGGTCGAGGCGATTTTCTCGATCCTGGCGCTGCGCGACCAGGTCCTGCCGCCAACCATCAACCTCGAGAATCCAGCCGAGGGCTGTGACCTCGACTACGTGCCGGGCCAGGCCCGCGAGCGCAAGATGGAGGTCGCGATCTCCAACTCGTTCGGCTTCGGCGGCACCAACGGCACGGTCGCGTTCCGCCGCCTGAAGTAAGGCGCGCCATGGCCCACCGCGCCACGTTCGCGGGACCGGCCGACCTCTTCGCGCTCCACCGGCTGGCCCCGGCCGAGTATCCATTCCTGCTGCAGAGCGCCGCCGGCCATCCGCAGTCCGGGCGCTACGACCTCCTGTTCGCCGCACCGGGCGAGTTCCTGCAGCAGCGCGACGGCGTGCTGTCCGGCCCGGCAGCGCAAGGCGCCACGGATTTCTTCAAGCGCCTGTCCGAGTGGGCCCGGCGCGAAGCGACGGCGGAGCCGTCGGACCTGCCGTTCGGCGGCGGCTGGTTCCTGCTGCTGGGCTACGAGGCCGCCGGGCGCATCGAGCCGAGGCTGCGCCTGCCGCGCTCGCCGTACGCGTTGCCGGACCTGCTCGCCGTGCGCTGCCGCGCGGCCATCGTGCGCGACCACCAGAGCGGCGAAACCCACCTGGTGTCCGAAAGCGATCCGGCGATGGTCGGGCGGATGGGCGGCGACCTCGGTCGCGCGGCGCAGGCGCCGGCTGTTGCGCGCCAGGGCCCGCTGGCGTCCGCCATCCACGAGGATGGCGAGGAGAAGTTCCTCGGCGGGGTCGAGCGGATCCTCAGGTACCTGCGCGACGGCGACGTGTTCCAGGTCAACCTGTCCCGCGCCTGGCAAGCGGAGCTGGCGGCCGGCGTGACCGCGGCCGACCTGTACGCGCGCCTGCTGTCCAGCAATCCGGCGCCGTTCGCGGGCATCGCGCAGTGGCAGGGCAGCGCGGTGCTGAGCTCCTCGCCCGAGCGGCTGGTCGAGGTGCGCGGCCGCCAGGTGCAGACCCGGCCCATCGCCGGCACGCGCCCGCGCGGCGGCGATGCCGCCGCCGACGATGCGCTGCGCCGGCAGCTCATCGCCAGCGCCAAGGAGCGCGCCGAGCACATCATGCTGATCGACCTGGAGCGCAACGACCTCGGCCGGGTCTGCGAGCCGGGCAGCGTGACAGTCAGCGAGCTCATGACGCTGGAGTCCTACGCCCACGTGCACCACTTCGTGTCCAACGTGCAGGGCCGGCTGCGCGCCGGCGCCGGGCCGGGCGACGTGCTGCGCGCGGTGTTCCCGGGCGGGACGATCACGGGATGCCCGAAGGTGCGGGCGATGGAGATCATCGCCGAGCTGGAGCAGGTCGGGCGCGGCCCGTACACCGGCGCGATGGGTTACCTGGGCCGCGACGGACACATGGATCTCAACATCCTGATCCGCACCCTGGTCAGCGAGTCCGGGCGGGCGACGCTGCGGGCCGGCGCCGGCATCGTGGCGGATTCGCAGCCGCAGGCCGAGCTGGCCGAGACCCGCGCCAAGGCCAGGGGTCTGCTTGAAGCCTTTGGAGTCGCCGCATGAGCGCCCTGTTGAATGGTCGCCCGGCGCCGGGCCTGGCCCTGCATCGGGGCCTGCACTATGGCGACGGTGTATTCAGAACATGCTTGATATATAACTCGCAAGTAATTGATTTTGATATGCAATGTGATGTCATGAATTCCGACGCGGCGCGCCTGGGCATGGCGCCGGCGCCGCTGGCGGAACTGCGGCGTGAAGCGGCGCAACTGGCGGCGGGGCAGGGTCGAGGCGTCCTCAAGATGATCCTGCTGCGCGGCGGCGCCTCGCGCGGTTACCGACCGGAGCGTGCAGAAGCCGATCGGCTGCTGTGCCGCTACGACCCGCCGGCCTTGCGGGCAGAGGCGTGGGAGCATGGCGTGCGCGTGTTCCGCTCGAGCTTCGCCCTGGCCACGCAGTCAGCCCTGGCCGGCATCAAGCACCTCAACCGGCTCGAGCAGGTGCTGGCGAGCCGCGACTGGGAGCAGGGAATGGACGAGGCACTGTTGTCGGATGCGGCCGGACGCCCGGTTTGCGGCACGCGCAGCAACCTGTTCTGGGTGCGCGGCGGAGTCCTGCACACGCCGGCGCTGGAGCGTTGCGGCGTCGCCGGCCTCATGCGCCGCAAGGTGCTGGCAGTGGCGGCCGAGCTGAAGCTCACCGCACGCGTGGGAGATTTTTCCTGGGATGACCTCGAGGCGGCCGACGAGATGTTCCTGACCAACAGCCTGATCGGGATCTGGCCGGTGGCGAACTGCGGCTCGTGGGCGCGCAAACCCGGAGCGCTCACGCAGCGCCTGGCCGAGCGCCTGCGGCATCCGCGCCTGGTGGCCGCATGAAACGCGTGTTGCTGCTGTTGGCGGGCCTGGCCGCGGCGTTCCTGGCCGGGCGGGACATCGTGTCGCAGCTGCACACGCCGCTGGCGATGAGCGAGCCGCGCACCATCGAAGTGCCTTACGGCGCCACCATGAACGGCCTGCTGCGAGAACTCGAGCGCGACGGCGTGCTGGCCTCGGCGCGCCAGCGGCTGTATTTGTCGTGGTACGCGCGCCTGACCGGGCAGGCCGACGCGCTGAAGGCCGGCGAGTACGCCGTCGGCACCGGGCTGCGGGCGACCGACCTGACGGCCTTGCTCGCCTCCGGGCAGGTGATCCTGCACGAGCTGCGCTTGATCGAGGGCTGGACTTTCGAGCAGGCGCTGGCGGCGGTGCGCGCACATCCGGCGCTGAAGGCGACCTTGCCGCAGGCGGGTGCTTCGGCGGCCCTGATGGCGGGGCTCGGCAAGCCCGACCTCCATCCCGAGGGGCGCTTCTACCCGGACACCTATCGTTTTGCCCGAGGCACGACCGACGTGGAGTTCCTGCGCCGCGCGCACAAGGCGCTCGAGGCGGTGCTGGCGCAGGAGTGGGAAGGGCGCGCGCCCGATTTGCCGTACGCATCAGCGGACGAGGCCCTGATCATGGCGTCAATCGTCGAGCGCGAGACTGGCCAGGTCGACGAGCGCGCCGAGATCGCCGGCGTGTTCGTCCGGCGCCTGCAGAAGCGCATGCGGCTGCAGACCGATCCTTCGGTGATCTACGGGCTCGGCGCGAAGTTCGACGGCAACCTGCGCAAGCGCGACCTGCTGGCCGACGGCCCGTACAACACCT
Organism: Gammaproteobacteria bacterium; assembly: GCA_052386975.1. Classification (GTDB taxonomy): domain Bacteria; phylum Pseudomonadota; class Gammaproteobacteria; order Nevskiales; family Nevskiaceae; genus JACPFV01. The sequence continues at coordinate 10,953 of JBQTJQ010000236.1, forward strand.
ACACGCGTTACGGGCTGCCGCCGACGCCGATTGCGCTGCCGGGCCGCGCCGCGCTGCACGCCGCGCTGCACCCCGCGGCCGGGAAAACGCTGTATTTTGTGGCACGTGGCGATGGCAGCCACGTTTTCACCGAGACGTTCGCCGAACATGATGCCGCCGTGCGCGAGTACCAGTTGAAGAGGCGCCGCCGATGAAAGTTCGAGGCGGCCGCCCTGCGGCCGCCGGCGCCGGCCGGCTCATCGTGCTCGAGGGCGGCGAGGGCGCCGGCAAGTCGACGCACGCGGCGTTCGTGCGCGACTGGCTCGCCCGGCGCGGCCGCGAGGTGACGCTGACGCGCGAGCCCGGCGGCTCGCCGCTGGCGGAGGCGGTGCGCGAGCTGGTGCTGCGCGACTGGCCTGAAGGCATCGACGGCCCGACCGAGCTGCTGCTGATGTTCGCCGCGCGCGCTGCGCACCTCCACGCGCTGATCCGCCCGGCGCTCGAGGCGGGGCGCGACGTCGTCTGCGACCGTTTCGTCGACGCGACCTACGCCTACCAGGGCGCCGGGCGCGGCATGCGCGCGGCCGACATCGACGCGCTGGCAGCGCTGGTGCTCAAGCGCCTGCGCCCGGACCTGGTGCTGGTGCTCGACGTTTCACCCGAGACCGGCGCCAGCCGCGTGCAGGGGCGGGGCAGCGCCAACCGCTTCGATGCCGAGGCGCTGGCGTTCCAGGCGCGAGTGCGCCGGGCCTACCTGCGCCGCGCCGCGAAGGACCGCAAGCGCTATGCCGTGATCGACGCCTCGCGCGAGCGCGGCGCCGTCCAGGCCGACATCGCCCGCGCGCTGGAGCGCCTGAAATGAGCTGGTCGCCCAAAGCCTGGCAGCAGGAGCGATGGCAGCAGGTGCAAGCCGCGCACGCCGGCGGCCGGCTCGCGCACGCGCTGCTGCTGGCCGGTCCGCGCGGCGCCGGCAAGAACCATTTCGCCGACGGACTCGCGCGTTTCCTGCTGTGCGAGGCGGGCGGCGGCAAGCCCTGCGGCCAGTGCCGCAGCTGCGCGCAGATCGCGGCCGGCACCCATCCGAACCTGATGCGGCTCGCACCGGCCGAGGACAAGCGCGACATCGCGATCGACGACGTGCGCGACCTGCTGGACCGGCTGCGCCTGTCGAGCCACTACGGGCAGGCCAAGATCGCCATCGTCTCGCCGGCCGATGCCTTGAACGCCAGCGGCGTCAACGCGCTGCTGAAGACCGTCGAGGAGCCGCCGCCGGCGACGCACCTGATGTTCGTCGCCGAGCGCTGGCGCGCGCTGCCGGCGACCTTGCGCAGCCGCTGCCAGATCCTGCGCTTCGCGCCGCCGCGCCCGTGGGTGCCCGAGGCCGAGAGCGCGGGCGACTGGAGCCGCGCGCTGGCGGATGCCTGCGAAGGGAAGATGCAGGCGCTGCGCGTCGCCTCGGGACTCAAGCGCGACACCGCCCAGCAGGTGCTCGAGACCTGGCTGCACGCCGTCACCGGCTGGCTGCGCGCGCTGGCCGAGCCGGGCCGGGGCGCCACGACTCCGCGCGGGCTCACCGCGGAAGGGGCGGGGCGGCTGATCGACGAGACACTCGCGGCGCTGCGCGCGCTGGAACGCAACGGCAGTCCGACCCTGCTGGTGGAATCGATTATGATCAGGGCGTCTCAACGGGGGTAACGAGATGGCACGACCAGGCGGCGCACAACCCGGCATCCTGACGCTCAACATCAAGGACAAGAGCGCGCTGTACGTCTCGTACATGCCGTTCATCAAGAACGGCGGCCTGTTCATCCCGACCACGCGCGATTCCAAGCTCGGCGACGAGGTGTTCCTGCTGCTGACCTTGATGGACAGCACCGAGCGGCTGCCGGTGGCGGGGAAGGTGGTCTGGGTCACTCCGCGTGGCGCGCAGGGCAAGCGCCAGCAGGGCATCGGCGTGCAGTTCAGCCCGCAGGACGGCGGCACCACGCAGAAGAAGATCGAGACCTTCCTGGCCGGCGCGCTGGGCGCGGACCGGCCGACGCACACGATGTGAGGGGTCAGCCTTGATCCCTGACCCTTGACCTCTAGGTCTTGGCCGGAATCCCTTTCTCCAGCACGTACGACTCGAAGCCCTTCTGGGTCAGCACGAACACCGCCACCGAGCTGCGGCGGCCGGTGTCGCAGCAGGCGATGTAAATCGTGCCTTGCTCGAGCGTGGCGAGCTTCATGCGCAGCAGGTACAGCGGCATGTTGATCGCGCCGGGCAGGGATCCCGCCTGGAACTCGCTCGGCAAGCGCACGTCGAGCCACTTGGCCTTGCCGTCCTTGACCATCTTCTCGGCGTCCGCGAACGACATCTTGCGGGCGAGGGGATCGTTCAGCAGCTGGCGGAAATCGTCCTTCGACAACTTCATCAGCTTGCCGCGCGTCATCATGGTGATGGTGGCGTTGCGCTTGGTGTCCGAGATCAGCGCTTCCTCGCCGAAGCACGAGCCGCTCTCGAGCTCGGCGAGCTTGACCGGCTTCTGGCCCGCGGCCTGCTCGCGCGTCACCATGCAGCGGCCCTCCATGATGACGTAGAAGAAGTCGCCGTCCTCGCCCTGGCGCACGATCACCATGCCGGGCTCGACCTTGACCTCCTGCATCTTCAGGAACATGCCCTGCAGGTTGGCGGGCGGCACCATCTGGAAGGTGCGCATCTGCAGCAGCTTGCTCATCCAGTCGCCGCCGGTGTCGTCGTGCGCCAGCTCGCCGACCTCGAAGGTGCCGGTCTGGTCCCAGGTGAGCATGACGTCCAGCAGGCTGGCGTCCACGCTCATGTAGCGGACTTCGTTCAGGCACTTGGCCGAGACCTTGCGCGGCGACTGGTGCGCCAGGCGGTGGAACGAGTCCGGCGTGCCGCCGACGACCTTGGACAGCTGCTTGCCGGAGGCGTCCTCCAGCGCGACTTCGCCCTGCATCACGTACAGCGCCAACTTGGCCTGTTCGCCGATCTTGAAAAGGTAGTCCCCGGCCTTGGCCTGGCCGATGCCGGCCTTCTTGGCCAGGTCCCGTTGGCTCTCCGCGCGGAGCGCGTTCAGCGGCACATAGTTGGCGAAAACAGCAGGATCGAGCGTGCCCGAAGACATTCGGCAGTTCCTTGAATCTTTTTAAGTATTGGCCGGCGAAGATACCACACGCGCCCAGTCCCTTGGCCTTGACGAGGCGCGGCTTGCGGGGCGCCGCGCGTGAAGCGGGCCGGCGGCCGTTCGCGCTGGCGACGCGTTCCACGGGCTTATGTGTGCGCATTGTATATTATGTCAAGTATCCGACCGGCGACTGTTCCCCAGCGCGGCGTTATTTCGTTGACGCTCCCCACCCCCGGTGCTATAACGCCCCGCTTCAAAACGACGCCCGGCAGGCCCCGAGGGCGCTGTCAGGCACGAATCGCGAGTGAAGATGACCAAACGCAAGAACAGCCGCAAGAAACCGGCCAAGAAACCCAGCGCCTTCAGGAAGCTCGCTGCCAGGGCGATGAAGCTGGTCAAGAAGAAAACCGAGCCCAGGGCCAGGGCCGCCCCCAGGCCTGCCCATTCGCGCCCGGCCGAGGTCGCAAAGCCCAAGCCGCGTCCGATCGAGCGCAACGAGTTCGTGTCGGTGGGAGGCCGCGTGCTGTCGGAGTCCGAGGTCCGCAAGATGCCGGAGTCCGCGTACATGAACGACACGCAGCTGGAGTTCTTCCGCGGCCGCCTGCTGCAAATGCGGGCCGAGGTGGTGGACCGCGAAGTCGACGTCAAGGAGCGGCTGCACCAGCGCGAGAGCTTCGCCGATCCGGCCGACCGCGCCACCGCCGAGGAAGAGCACTGGCTCGACCTGCGCCTGCGCGAGCGCGAGTCGCTGCTGCTGCGCAAGATCGACGATGCGCTGCGCCGCATCCGCGACCGCGAGTATGGCTACTGCGAGGTCACCGGCGAGCCGATCGGCATTCCGCGCCTGCTGGCGCGGCCGACCGCCACCGTGTGCGTCGACGTCAAAGGCCAGAACGAGCAGATCGAGTCCCAGTTCCGGGATCGCTGAACCGCATCGGGTAAGATGCGGCCCCTTTTGCGGGGTCGTTAGCTCAGTCGGTAGAGCAGCTGGCTTTTAACCAGTTGGTCGTTGGTTCGATTCCAACACGACCCACCACCTCATGACTTGTCAGCGCGCCGCCGCCATCCGTGAAGGATGACGAGGGCGACCGCGATCGCCACGGTCCCGGGCACGCTGGCTTCCAGGCCGAAGGCCCCGCCCGTCCACCACTCCGGTGCGCCGCTCGAGTGCGGGACCAGTACGCCGCCGCCGGCATGGCCGCTGACGCCGAAGCCCAGCAGGCTGCCCTGCGTGAAATTCAGCGTGAAGTGCAATGCGATCGGCAGCGCCAGCGAGCGCGTGCGCAGATAGGCGGCGCCGAACATCAGTCCGGCGAGGAAGATGTTGACCGCGACGATGGCCTGGGTGGCTGCGCCCGCCATTTGCGGGTTATGCCAATGCGTCAGCAGGAAGTAGCCCGCCATGAGGATCTGCGCGGGCCACGCCCCGACGCCGTCGATCAGGCGCTGGAACACGAAGCCGCGGAACATCAGTTCCTCGGTGACGACGACGGCCAGCATGCCCCCGATTCCCGCCACAAGCGCCGTCCCTGCGTCCGGGTTCATCTGCCAGGTCACGCTTCCGGCCGCCCAGAGAACCGCTGCGACGGTCGTCCAGATGCAGAATCCGGCCACTGCGCCGAGCGCGAGACCGGGCGGCCACGTCGCGAGCCGGCCGGCGAAACTGGAAATCGGCTCCCGGCGCAGCCCCGCGCAGAGCATCGAAACGGCCAGGACCATGAGCGCCTGCCACTCGAACGGAACCCTGATCTGGCGGTTTGCCGCGAAGATCGTGGCGGGAACGACCAGCGCGGCCAGCGCCAGGAAAAAAATGGCGATCCACCAGCCGTTGCGAAGCCTGCCACCGGTGTCGAAGAACAGCTGCTTCATGCGGGCTCCTGGCGTCGATACCGCGTCGGGTCCGGCACGCCCGCGGCCTTGAATCCTTCCCGCCGCAGCCGGCACGAGTCGCAGCGCCCGCAGGCACGCCCGCGCGCGTCGGCCTGGTAGCACGAGACCGTCAAGGCGAAATCCACGCCGAGCCGGACGCCGCGGCGGATGATGCGGGCCTTGGTCCAGCGGATCAGAGGCGTGTGGATGCGAAACCCCTTGCCGCTTTCGACGCCGGACTTCGTGGCCAGCCGCGACAGGTTCTGGAAGGCGCGGATGAACTCGGGGCGGCAGTCCGGATAGCCGGAGTAATCCACGGCGTTGACGCCGATGTATATGTCTGGCGCGACCAGGGCCTCGGCCCAGCCCAGGGCCAGCGCCAGGAACAGGGTGTTGCGCGCCGGAACGTAAGTGACCGGGATGCCCGTGGTCGGCCGCTTTGGCACGGCCAGGCGGCGGTCGGTGAGCGCGGAACCACCGACGGAGTCGAGATTCACGTCCATCACGAGGTGCTTGCGCACGCTAAAGGCGCGGGCCAGCCGGCGCGCGGCATTGAGCTCGGCGGCGTGGCGCTGGCCGTAGGCGACCGACAGCGCGTACAACTCGTGCCCGCGGGCGCCCGCGATGGCCAGCGCCGTGGCGGAGTCGAGCCCGCCCGACAGCAGCACGACCGCCCTGGAGCGCCCCCGCCCTCCCCGTGCGATCGTCATCGGCCGCGTTCGGTGCCCCACAGCACCTTGTGCAGCTGCAGCTGGAAGCGCACCGGCAGGTGGTCGGCGACGATCCAGTCGGCCAGTTCGCGCGCCGCCAGCTGCTCATGGCTCGGCGAGAACAGCACGGTCAGGCGCTCGGCGAGCCCGCGCTCGACCACCACCTGCTTCGCCCAGTCGTAGTCGGCGCGATGGCAGATCACGAACTTGACCTGGTCGCGCGCGGTCAGCAGCGGCAGGTTCTCCCAGCGGTTGCGCTGCGCCTCGTTCGAGCCGGGCGTCTTGAGGTCGACGATGCGGATCACGCGCGGATCCACCGCCGACACGTCCATCGCGCCGCTGGTCTCGAGCGAGACGGTATGGCCGGCGTCGCACAGGCGGCGCAGCAGCTCGAGGCAGGGCTTCTGCGCCAGCGGCTCCCCGCCAGTGACGCAGACGTGGCGCACTTCGTGTGAGCGGGTTTCCTCGAGCAGCTGGTCGAGCGTGCGCCACTCGCCGCCGTGGAAGGCGTAGGCGGTGTCGCAGTACTGGCAGCGCAGCGGGCAGCCGGTGAGCCGGATGAAGACCGTCGGCCAGCCCGCCAGCGAGGTCTCGCCCTGCAGCGACAGGAAAACTTCGGTGATCTTGAGCCGCGCCGGCTCGGCAGCGGCGTGCGACTGGCGCGCCGCGGTGGCCATCGGCTACGGCGTCTGTTCCAGCCGCTGCCGCGCGAGGCCGGCGGCGCTGCTGTTCGGATACTGGGTGATGACCTTCTGCCAGGTCGCGCGGGCCTCGTCCTTCTGCTTCTTCTCGGCCTGGCACAGCCCCGCCTTGAACAGCGCATCGGGCGCTTTCGCGCTGTCGGGGAACCTGGCCAGCAGCGCGCGGAAGCTGGCGAGCGCGGCGTCGTAATCCTTCTTCACGTAATGCGACTCGCCCATCCAGTACGCGGCGTTGTCGGCGTAGCGGCCCTGCGGCCACCGGGCCAGCTGGGCGCGGAATCCGGCGATGGCCTGGTCGTACTTGCCGGCCTTAAGGTGTTCGAACGTGGTGAGGTACGCGGTTTCCTCTTCCTGGGCGGCGGCTGCCGGCGCCGCGCCCTGCGGCGCCGGGCTGCCGCGCCCGCCGCCCTCGAGCGCCGCCAGGCGCTTGTCGAGGTCGTCGTACAGCAGCCGCGAACGCTGCTCGGCGGTCTCGAAGTCGAAGCGCAGCTTCTCGATCTCGCCGCGCAGCGAGCGCACTTCGGCCTCGAGCCGGGACAGGCTCTGGTTCTGGGACGCGAAGGTCAGGTTGTTGACCTTGGCTTCCAGCGCCGCCAGGCGCTGGTCCGGCGTTGGCGTGCCGGCGCTGCCGCCGGGGCCGATGCGCAGCGGCCCGCCGAACTCCTGGCAGCCCGCGAGCAGCACGGCGCCGAGCAGGACCGCCCGGCGCACGTGCCGACTCGTGAGTGCCAAGCTCGGTTACCGCAGCTCGACGCGGCGGTTCTGGCCCCAGGCCGCTTCGTCATGGCCCTCGGCCACCGGGCGTTCCTCGCCGAAGCTCGACACGCTCAGCTGCCGCTCGGACGCGCCGCGCGAGGTCAGCGCCTGCAGCACCGCGTTGGCGCGGCGCTCGCCGAGGCCGACGTTGTACTCGCGCGTGCCGCGCTCGTCGCAGTGGCCTTCCAGCTTGACCCGGGCATTCGGGTTCGCCGCCAGGTACGCGGCCCAGCCGTCGACCAGCGCCTGACCGTCACCGCCGAGCTCGCTGCTGTCGAAGGCGAAATAGATCACGCGGATGTTGGGCATCGAGGCCGACGGCATCGTGCTCTCGGTCGCCGCGCCCGCGCTCGGTCCGCTGTAGGGTTCCGTGGTGGACGCATCGGGCGGCGGTGTCGCCTGCTCGGCGGGACGCTCGGAATCGCTCGCGCAGCCCGCCAGCGACAGCAGGGCGACGGACGCCAGGACCTTCATGAGGTGGTTCATGGTGTTGCTCCTTCTTGGGGTGGTTCAGTGCGGTGGTTCATCGGATCAGGGAGGACCACGTGGGCTCGCGTACATCTCCTGGCTGGGTCAGTCGCTGCCGGATTCGACCGTCGACCGTCACCGTCGCCAATTCGGCTCCCTGCCGTCCTTGCGCCGCATAGATCACGACCGCGCCGTTCGGCGCGAAGCTGGGGCTCTCATCGAGGGGTCCGTCGCTCAGGATCCGCAGGTCCCGCGAGGCGAGATCCAGCACGCCGATACGATAGCCCGATTCATCCACGTTGACCAGCGCGAGCGACTTGCCGTCGGGTGAAAAACGCGCGCGCAGGTTCTGTTTTCCCTCGAAGGTGACGCGGCGCGCATCGCCGCCGCCGCTGCTGACCGAGTAGATCTGCGGCTGCCCGCCGCGGTCCGAGGTGAACACGATGGTCTTGCCGTCCGGTGACCAGGCCGGCTCGGTGTCGATGGCGAAGTGCTGGGTCAGCTGGCGGCGCGTGTTGTTGGCGAGGTCGATCACGTAGATGTCGGGGTTGCGCTCGAAGGACAACGTCAGCGCGAGCTGGCGCCCGTCAGGCGACCACGCCGGCGCGCCGTTGATGCCCCGCTCCTGCGCCAGCCGCGTGAGCTCGCCGCTGGCCAGCGCATGGATGTAGACGGTCGAGCGGCCGCGCTCGAAGCCGACGTAGGCCAGCCGGCTGCGGTCCGGCGACCAGCTCGGCGACATCAGCGGCTCGCGCGAGGTCGCGACCGGCACCGGGTTCTCGCCGTCGGCGTCGGCCACGACGATCTGGTACAGCCGGTTCTTGATCGGTCCGGTCGCCGCCACGTAGGCGATCTGCGAGTTGAAGTACCCCGGCACGCCGGTGAGCTTTTCGTAGATCAGGTCGGCCAGCTGGTGCGCGACGTTGCGCAGCCGGCGTGGATCGGGCACGTCCACCTCGAAGCCGGCCAGCTGCTGGCCGCGCAGCACGTCGAGCAGCTGGAAGCGCACCGACTGCTTGCCGGCGGTGCGCTTCAGCTGTCCCACCACGACGCTGTCGACCGCCAGCGCGCGCCAGTTCTTGTAGTTCACCTGGGCGGCGTCGGTCGGTCGCTCGAGCATGTCGGCCGGCGCCAGCGGCTTGAACTGCCCGCTGCGCTCGAGGTCGGCGGCGATAATTCCGGCGAGGTCGATGCCGGCGTCGGCCGGCTGGGCGAACGGCACCACGGCGATCGGGCGTGCCGCCCGCTCGCCGCCGGTCACGGTGATCTCGAGGCCCGCCTTCGCGCCGCTGCTGAAGGCGAGCAGCAGGCCTACGACAAGTTTTTTCATGGGTTGGGCTGGAAGTTGATGGTCAGGTCCCGGTCGAACACCGACGGGTCGGCCGGTCGCGGCATCGGCGACGAGCGATGGACGGCGTCCTCTACGGATTGGTCCAACAGCGGGCTCCCGCAGCTCCTGACGATCTTGGCGTTTGTGACTGTGCCGTCGGGCAGAAGTTGCATGCGCACCTGGCACTGGAATGTGGCCGGGGCGCCGGGCGGTATCCTGAAGTTGTCGGCGACGTGCCGGGTGAGGACCGCGGCCCACTCGTCGAGCCTGGTCTGCCGGGCACCGGCGGCCCGCGCCGCCGCTTCCCGGTCGACTTCACGACGCATGTCCTCCTCGCGGATGGCCTGGGCCAGCTGCTCGCGCTCGCGCGCCGCGGCCTGCGCGCGCTTCTGGCGGGCCGTTTCCGCCGCTTTCTGGTCGGCGGCCTTCTTGTCGGCCAGTTTCTTGTCCGCCGCCTTCTTGTCCGCCGCCTTCTTGTCGGCCGCGGCCTTGGTCCGCCGGGCCTCTTCGGCGGCAGTGCGATCCGCCTCGGCGCGCTTGCGCTCCTCGGCCAGGCGCTTGAGCCGCGCCAGTTCCTGGCGGCTCGGATCCAGCAGCACGGCCTTGATCACGGTTGGGCGCTGGGGCCTGGCGGAGCATTGCAGCCCGCCGGCGAGGACCAGCAGCGCCATCGCGTGCAGCATCACGGCCGCCGCCAGGTGCCGCGGCTCGAAGGTCATTTCGCTCCGGAGGCCGGCGCCGGCTCCCGCCGGGGCGCCGGCTCGGAAATGAACCCGATCCTGGTCGCCCCGGCTTCCTGCAGCAGGCCCATGCCGTAGGCCACGCGGCCGTAATCCACCCGCGTATCGCCCTTGACCAGGACCATGGTGTCGGGCCGCGCCTTGATCACCGCCCGCACGCGGCGCACCACTTCATCGTCGCCGATTGCCTTGCGCGTGTTCTCGCCGACGTCCAGGTAGTAGCGGCCCCTGGCGTCGATGGTCAGCGTGATGGGTTCGTCGGCGCCCGGCAGCGCTTCCGCGCCGGTCTCGGGCAGGTCGATCTCGACGCCCTGGGTCAGCAGCGGCGCGGTGATCATGAAGATGATCAGCAGCACCAGCATGACGTCGATGTACGGCACGACGTTGATCTCGTGCGCCAGGCGCCGCTTGCGCCGCGTCGCGCCCTGGGCGGTCACCTCAGCGGCCCCCAGCCTGGCGCAGACCGCGCTCGAGGATGCCGATCAGCTCCTCGGAGAACGTGTTGAAGCGGTTCTCGAGGCGGTCGACCTGGTTGGTAAAAAAATTGTAGGCAATGACCGCCGGGATGGCGGCAAACAAGCCCATGGCCGTCGCAATCAGGGCTTCCGCAATTCCTGGCGCAACCATCGCAATCGTGGCCTGCTTCACGTTTCCGATGGCGATGAACGCGGTCATGATCCCCCACACGGTGCCGAACAGGCCCACGTACGGGCTGGTCGAGCCGACCGTGGCGAGGAACGCCAGCCCGCCCTCGAGCCGCTCGACCTCGCGCACCTGCGCCACGCGCATGGCGCGCTGCACCGAGGCCAGCGCGTCCTCGGGCGCGACCCGGTGCTGCTGCTGGCGCGCGAACTCCTCGTAGCCGGCGATGAACACGGACACCAGGCCCTCGTCCTCCTTGGCGCGGCGCAGCTTGTCGTAGAGGTCGGCCAGCGTGCCGCCGGACCAGAAGCGCTGCTCGAAGCCGTCGGCGCCGCCGCGGATGCGGCCCAGCAGGCGGCGCTTGCCGAAGATCACGGCCCAGGAAATCAGCGACGCCAGCAGCAGCGCCAGCATGATCAGCTGGACCGGGATGCTGGCCTGCAACACCAGCTGCCCGAGGGAGAGTTGAGTCATGCCGTGCCCTTCTTCTGCTCGAGGTGGTTTATGAAAGCCTCCGGCATCGCGCACGGCCGGAAGTTCTGCACATCGACGCAGCCGACGCGCACTCGGGCACGGGCCAGCGGGGTGCCGCCCTCCCCTTTCCGGTGCAGCTCCTGGCGGAAGGTCAGGCTTGCCCGCCGCGCCTGCTCGACCTCGACGGCCACCTGCAGCTCATCGTCGAGGCGTGCCGGCCGCAGGAAGTCGAGCTCGAGGTTGGCCACGGTGAACACCACGCCCAACTCGTCGTGCAGTGCATCCTGGGAGAAGCCCAGCGCGCGCAGCCACTCGGTGCGCGCCCGCTCGAAGTACTTCACGTAGGCGGCGTGGTAGACCACGCGCGAGGCATCGGTGTCCTCGTAGTACACCCGGATGGGCCAGTAGAACGTTGGCATCGCTGGAACGGGGTTACTCAGCTGCCGGAGAACAGGTCGGGCGCCTGCGGGCGCGCCGGCGGCTTGAGGCCGAAGTGCTCGTAGGCCTTGCGCCCGGCCACGCGGCCGCGCGGCGTGCGCTCGAGGAAGCCCTGCTGGATCAGGTAGGGCTCGATGATGTCCTCGAGCGTGTCGCGCGACTCGCCCAGGCTGGCCGCCAGGCTCTCGATGCCGGCCGGGCCGCCGTCGAAACGCTCGATCAGCGCGAGCAAGAGACGACGGTCCATCACGTCAAAACCATGCGCGTCCACTTCGAACAGGTCCATGGCCTCGATGGCGACCTCGGCCGTCACCGTGCCGCTGCCCTTGACCTCGGCGAAATCGCGCACCCGGCGTAACAAGCGATTCGCGATGCGCGGCGTGCCGCGCGCGCGCTGCGCGATCTGCCGCGCGCCGCCCTCGTCGAGCGCCACCTTCAGGATCCCGGCGGAGCGGCGCACGATGGCGCAGAGCTCGTCCGCCGAGTAGAAATCGAGCCGCTCGACGATGCCGAAGCGGTCGTGCAGCGGGCTGGTCAGCGCGCCGGCGCGCGTGGTCGCGCCCACCAGCGTGAACGGCGGCAGGTCGAGCCGGATCGAGCGTGCCGCAGGGCCCTCGCCGATCACCAGGTCGAGCTGGAAGTCCTCCATCGCCGGGTACAGCACTTCCTCGACCACCGGCGACAGGCGGTGGATCTCGTCGACGAACAGCACGTCGCGCGGCTCGAGGTTGGTCAAGAGGGCCGCGAGGTCGCCGGGGCGCTCGAGCACCGGTCCGGACGTCTGGCGCAGGTTCACGCCGAGCTCGGCGGCGACGATGTGCGCGAGCGTGGTCTTGCCGAGGCCCGGTGGGCCGAAGAGCAGCCCGTGGTCGAGCGCCTCGGCGCGCTGGCGCGCCGCCTGCAGGTAGATGCCGAGGCGCTCGCGCACGGCGGCCTGGCCGACGTACTCGGCCAGCGTCTTGGGCCGGATCGCCCGCTCGACGCGCTCCTCGTCGGGCGTCGTCACCGCTTCCATCAATCTCGGCTCAGCCATGGGCATGTTTCAAAGGTGTCTGTTTCAAAGGTGTCAGACACCTTTGAACCGTCACCGGAGCGCCCGCTTCAGCGCTTCGCGGATCACCTGCTCGGCCGGATCGCCGGCGCGATAGGCGGCCTCGGCCAGGCGCTGCGCCTCGGCGGGCTTGTAGCCGAGGTTCACCAGCGCGCTGACGGCCTGCGGGACGGCGCCGTCGACGGCGCCGGGCTTGGCGAGCGTGGTCGCGTGCTCGCCGGCCTTGTCCTTGAGCTCCAGCACCAGGCGCTCGGCGGTCTTCTTGCCGATTCCCGGCAGGCGCGTGAGCTTGGCGGAATCCTGCGCGCGCACGGTTTCCCAGAAATCGTCCACCGAGATGCCGGACAGGATGGTCAGCGCGCTCTTGGGGCCGACACCGGACAGCTTGATCAGCTGCCGGAACAGGGTCTTTTCCGCGGCGCTGGCGAACGCGACCAGCGTCTGCTGGTCCTCGCGCACGATCAGGTGGGTGTGCACCGACAGCGCCTGCCCCACCTCGGGCAGCTTGTAGAACGTGGACAGCGGCGCCTCGAGTTCGTAGCCGACGCCGTTGACGTCGAGCCACAGCAAGGGCGGCTCCTTGCCGAGCAGCTTGCCGGTCAGACGTCCGATCATTTTTGGCTATCGCGTTCCCTGCAGGGCCCGCTGCGTGCGCAGCTTCAGCGTGCGGCCGTGAGCGTGACACAGGGCGCAGGCCAGCGCATCCGCCGCGTCCTCGGCCGGCGCGGCCGACAGGTTCAGCAGCACCTTGACCATGCGCTGGATCTGGGGCTTCTCGGCGCGGCCGCTGCCGGCGATCGCCAGCTTGATGCTGGCCGGCGCGTATTCGTGCAGCGGCAGGCCCGCCTCGGCGACGGCGCACAGCGCGGCGCCGCGCGCCTGGCCCAGCACCAGCGCGCTGGCGACGTTGCGGCGGACGAAGACCTGCTCCATCGCGGCTTCGTCCGGGCGATGCTCGGCGATGAGCTCGCGCAGCCGGGTCAGCAGCAGCAGCAGGCGCTGCTCGAGAGCCTTTTCCGGCAGCTTGATCACGCCTTGCGCCAGGCAGCGCTGGCGCGAGCCCTGCACTTCGATCAGGCCGTAGCCGGTGACGCGCGACCCGGGATCGATGCCGAGGATGCGCAGGCACGTGCGCCCGGTCGGCGCCGGTGTCATGCCGCGCGCGCCCACGCCGCGTTGGTGTGGACGTGCTGCACGTCGTCCAGTTCCTCGAGTGCGTGGACCAGCCCGGCCAGCGCCTCGGCCTGGGCGCCCTGCACCGCCACGGTGGTCGCGGCATGCCAGGTGATGTCGGCCTTTCCCGGCTGGAGTCCCTTGGCGACCAGCGCCTTCTTCACGCCGTCGAACGCCTCCGGCGCGCACAGCACTTCGGTGTAACCGTCGTCGGTGACGACGTCGTCGGCACCGGCGTCCAGGGCGACTTCGAGGATTTTCTCCTCCAATGCCCCATCGGCCCCGGTCTCGAAGCCGGACACGCCCAGGCGCTTGAACAGGTAGGCCACCGAGCCGTCGGCGCCGAGGTTGCCGCCGTTCTTGGTGAAGGCGTGCCGGACTTCGCCGACCGTGCGGGTGCGGTTGTCGGTCACGCACTCGACCAGGATGGCGATGCCGCCCGGGCCGTAACCTTCGTAGCGGGCTTCTTCGACCTGTTCGCCGCCGAGCTCGCCGGTGCCGCGCTTGATGGCGCGCTCGACCGTGTCCTTGGTCATGTTGGCGTGCAGGGCTTTGTCGACGGCCGCGCGCAGGCGCGGATTGCCATTCGGGTCGCCGCCGCCGCGCGCGGCCACGGTGATCTCGCGGATCAGCTTGGTGAACAGCTTGCCGCGGCGCGCGTCCTCCGCGCTCTTGCGGTTCTCGATGCTCGGTCCGCGGCCCACGGTCCGCTCCTCAGAAATTCAGGCGCACGCCCGCGTGCCAGCCGGTGTCGACCGTCAGCGTGCCGGTGGTGTCGAGGTCCACCTTGAGCTGGCGCCAGCCGAGGTAGACCGAGGCGCCGCGCAGCACCTGGTAGTCGGCGCTGACGGCGTACTCGTGCCAGCTGTCGAAATCGCCGAAGGTCGAGGCGTCCGGCGCGAAGTAGCCGTAGGCGATGACGCCGATCCGATTGAACGCCGGCAGGCGCGCGTCCACCATGCCGCCGAGCGCCAGGCCGCCGCCATCGGCGTTGTCGCCGCCATTCACCAGGAACACGCGCCCACCCACGCCCGCCTTGACGGTGGCCTGGCGCGCGCCGGCGTCGCCGGTCACGAGCAGCCCGGCATGGACCTGCTGGGCGCTGCCGTCGTCGCGATCGCTCAGCAGCACGCCGAGGTCGTACACGCCGCCGAGCCGGCCGGTGAGCGGACCTTCATAGGTGCCGCGAAGCGTCTCGTCGCTGAGGTTGACGTCGATCCGCTCGCCCTCGGCCCGCGCGCCCGCGGCAGCCAGGGCCAGGCACAGGAAAATTGCTGCTCGCTTCATCGCGCTCTCAGGCCTTCTTCGGTTTGTTTACGGAATGGATGGCGCGGCCGTCGACCAGCTGGGCGGCGTCGTGGAACACCTC